>JBKPSV010000130.1:0-18478 GCA_046735215.1 Pseudomonadota bacterium
ATGCAGACGCCGGCCGACTACCACAACCTGGTCTGGGACAGACAAGGTCAGTCGGCAGAATGGTCGCAGTCGATTTGGGACTATGTCGAAGTGATCGATGCAGGGCCCGATAAGGTGCACTTCCGAGTCCAGTTCACCCGGGTTCGCGCCGACGGCAGCGCCATAGGCAGCTACCGGTCGTTGTACATCGTGACGTACAAGGAGGGGCGTTGGGCCATCCAGGGCCGCTCGAGCTGGGCTGAGTGACCGGGGAGGTGTGAGGCGCGTGGATGCCAAGAGGACGACGCTGCGGATGATCCCTGATTGGCTCCACATTCTGATGGCGGATGATGGCAAAGGTACGGTCGGCGCAGCAAACGGTGTTGGGTGGTTACCCCAATCCTGGCTGGTTGTCGGCGTCAGGGCCTTAGCAGCAATATGTTCTATGGCGGCTGACAACGAGGTGCCAACATGATCAGGAAATTTGCAACCGTTTATGCCGGCCACGTGGATTTGCCCGATCGTGGTCAGGACGCCACACCGGCGAATGAACGGCGCTTCTCCAATACGCATCTGGCGAGCGTCTTCGCCAAGACCGAGGCCATTGCCAAGGTGATGGAGGAAGGCGGCTGGGAAACGCTGTGGCTGGCCGAGCACCACTTTCAGCAGGAGGGCTACGAGGTCATT
Source organism: Pseudomonadota bacterium (assembly GCA_046735215.1). Classification (GTDB taxonomy): domain Bacteria; phylum Pseudomonadota; class Alphaproteobacteria; order Acetobacterales; family Acetobacteraceae; genus JAMXLO01. The sequence continues at coordinate 667 of JBKPSV010000130.1, forward strand.
CCGAACCTGCTGATGGCGGCGGTTCACCTGTGCCATCTCACCAAGAACCTGAAGGTCGGCTGCGGCTTCAACATCACGCCGATGTGGCACCCGCTGCGTCTGGCCGAAGATTTCGCCACCGCCGACATCATGACCAAGGGGCGCACGATCTTCGGCGTTGGCCGCGGCTATCACACCCGCGAGGTGGAAGTATTTGGCGCGCCGATGCTGGACCAGAACGCCAACCGCGAACTGTTCGAGGAGCAGGTCGAGATCATCTTCAAAGCGTTCGACAATGAGCGCTTCTCGCACAAGGGCAAGCACTACACTCTGCCGCCCGAAGTACCCTATCGCGGCTATACGTTGAAGGACCTGACGCTGGTGCCACGGCCGATCCACCTGCCGGTGGAGTGCTGGCAGCCGGTCGTCAGCGCATCCGCCCGCGGGCTCGACTTCATGGTGAAGCACAACATCAAGGGTGCTGTCGGTGGCGGCGCGGCGACCATGGAGCAAGGACCAATCACCGCGTTTCAGGCGGCCGCGCACCGTGCCGGCAAGGACTGGAAGCTGGGCGAGAACCTGATGATCGGTATCGTCATCCATCTCGCCGACAGCAAGCAGCAGGCGCTGAAGGAAATCGTCCCGCTGTACGAAGAACACGCCAAGATGTTTGCGCCTCTTGGTTTCATGCCGGGGATGACCAAGGAGCAGGTCGCCGCGGTGGGCAAGCGCGGCGGGTGGTACGAGTCCGGAGTGCCAAAGGTCGAGCACTACATCAACCTGGGCGGCTGGTTCGCAGGCACGTCGGACGAGCTGGTCGCGTTCCTCAAGAATCTCGAGGCGCGCTATCCAGGCCTGGAGCACGTCAACCTCTCGACACCGATGGGAACACCGGAGGCGATCATGCTGGACCAGTACCGCCGGGTTGCGGCTGAAGTGATGCCGCACTTCAAGCGTTGATGTGATCGGACGAGGCGAGCATCGGCGCTAGGGCCAACGCTGGGGAAGTTAGGGACAACGCTTATGGCAAACCCGGAACCATTCACACTGAACGTTTCCGAGGCAGCGATCACCGACCTTCGCGAACGCTTGAGCCGGACCCGCTTTCCCGATCAGGCACCCGGCGAGCCATGGGCATACGGCACGAACGTCGACTATCTCCGCCACCTCATCGACTACTGGCGATCGGGCTTCGAATGGCGTGCCGAGGAGGCGCGGCTGAACGCGTTTCCGCAGTTCAAGGTACCGCTGCACGACATCGACCTCCACTTCCTGCATGTGCCTGGGCAGGGCCCGAAGCCGTACCCGCTGCTGCTCATGCATGGTTGGCCAGGCTCGGTATTCGAGTTCATCGAGCTGATTCCGCGTCTGACCGATCCCGCACAGTTTGGCGGTGATCCGGCTGATGCATTCACCGTCGTCGCCCCGTCGCTGCCGGGCTATGGCCTGTCGTTTCGGCCTGGGCAGAAGCGCTTCGGTATCGAAGAGATCGCCGATTGCCTGGCCGATCTGATGACGGACACGTTGGGTTACCGGCGATTTGCCGCGCAGGGCGGGGACTGGGGTGGCATCACCGCATCCCGTATGGGCTACGCGCATCCCGACAAGCTGGTCGGCATCCATGTCAACCTGCTCGCGGTGCGCCGTGAGACGAACATGCTGGCCAACCCAACATCCGAGGAGCGCATCTATCTTGATCAGTTGGCACACTGGTTGAAGGAGGAAACCGGATACCAATGGATCCAGGGCACGCGACCGCAGACGCTGAGCTTCGGTCTGACTGATTCGCCGGCGGGGCTGGCCGCCTGGATCATGGAAAAGTTCCGGATCTGGTCAGACTGCGATGGTAACGTGGAAAGCGTATTCGCCCGCGATCGGCTGCTCGCGAACATAAGTCTCTACTGGTTCACCGGTGCGATTGGTTCATCGTTCTTTCCCTATTATTTCCGCATGCATCGGCCGTGGCCCATTCCGGAAGGCGGCAAGATTTCCATCCCAACCGGCTATACCGAGTTTCCGCACGAGATATTGCGACCGCCACGATCGCTGGCTGAGAAGACCTATCAGGACATTCGTCGCTGGACAGTCATGCCGCGCGGCGGCCACTTTGCAGCGATGGAGCAGCCCGAGGCACTGGCGACCGAGATCCGCGAGTTCTTTCGGCCCTTGCGCTGATTGAGTGCCTCAGAACATCGGCGCATCGTAAAGCTCGGCGACTTCGGCACCCACCGAGACTTGCGGCTGCGATGGGGGAAAATGCTGTCTGCGTTCCATCCCTGCCACGTCGCGCTTTATCATGGCAAAGATCTGCCGCAGGCTTCTGTCCGGTTTGCTGAAGGCCTTCAGCTCAGCTTCGCCGAACAACGTGTGGCGATTTCCCGCCCCACAGCCAAACGAACTGCGGTCAGCGCGTGCTGCGGTCAGAATGATACGGCGCGGGCCCCGCAGGTCGCGGATGAACGAGCCTGAGTAGCAGGCGGAGATAATAATGATCGTCGGGTGGCCGGCGAGCGGCGCGAGGATACGGGAAAGCTCGCGCGAACTCAGAGCCGTTGTCTCTCCTTCGCCCACTCTGCGTGCCAACTTGTATGGCGCGCCATGCGTACTGATGTGCAAGAATACTATGCCGTCAGGTCCAGCCTGCACAGCCGCTGTGCGCACGAAAGAAAGGATGGTTGCATCGTCGGCGACAGGGAAGCGGCTACCAAGCGAATGCAGATTGCTGGCGATCATCGGCACGACCTGATAGCGGCTCGCTTCGTGCAGCTTGTCGCCCAGCCCGACGACATCGTTTTCGGACCATTGCTCCGAGTAGAGTGCCAGCCCGATGTAGAACAGGCGATCGCCAACATCCCGAGCGGCGAGTGTTGTGGTCGGAACAAGTGCGACTGCGATGATGACCCATCGCAGCGACCGCCCGAGATGGTCGCAAGCTTTGCTAAATCTCGATCGCATCCAGTTCCTTGCCCTTGTGCTCCGGCGTAAACAGCCAGATACCCAGCCCCATCAACAACATTGCCGCCGGTAAGATCAAGAAGGTCCTGGCAAATGACCCGGTGCTTTGCTGGATGCCGATAATCACGAATGGCCAGAGTACGAATCCGACCAGCAAGCGTCTCCGCATGACTTCTGGCTTGACACTGATCATCACTGCCGCCCACGCTTCACGCGACGCAACCGTCCACAATAGGACAGTGCGGTAGGGGAGCCCAGTACGATGCCAAACTTCAACGGCACATGTGCATCCAAAATCCAATCGCAGACCACGGTGGAGGTTCCCGGGCCAACAAACCGGCAAGTAGGCATAGCGATGATGCTGGGGAAGCATAAGTGTGCGGTCCCGCAGTGGAATGACGCAAGGATGACCTATGTCGGCACGACCGACAGTATCGAGGGCAATGGTGAACAGCGCGGCTATTTCCAGAATGTGCACACCAACGGCGATACCAGCTTCGGGACTTTCGAAGCGAAGGTCACGATGGCGGACGCGCCGACCGTTGAGGGCACGTGGCGCTTTACCGGGGGGACAGGCTCTCTGTCAAAGCTGTCGGGAAGCGGCGTATTCAAGGCGCAGATGACATCGGCCACCGATTCCGAGATGACGTGGAGCGGCAGTTACGAGCTAAGTTGAGACTCTTAACTGGCTTGCCCCGACCGTCAGGGGTTGACCCAGGTCTCGTCGGTCCAGCCGCTCTCATCGTAGTCGGCCATGCACTGCTCGACCAGTTGTTCCATCGACTTCAGGTCGCCGCCGCGCTCAGCGCCAGTCAACGTCTGGGCGCGGATATCCTCCCAACCGCCTGCGTAATTGCGCTCATACAGTTCGTGTCGTCCGCCGAATTCGGTGCCGACGGCATCCCACAGGAGCTTCATGATCTTGATCCGCTCCTTGTACTCGATGCCGTGTGAACCGCGGACGTAGCGTCGCAGATACTGCTCCGTAGCCGGATTGGCCAAGTCCTTCACCGAAGACGGCAGATAGATCAGGGCGGACGTGACGGTCCGTTCTATGATTTCCTTGATCCTGGGATACGCGTCAGGTGCGAAGACACGGTATGCGAGCCCGGCGCGCAGGTTCGGCAACACGGCGTCACCCACCCAAGGGTCCGGATCGTTCGCCATGGCGTTCGACAACGACCAGAACAGATTGCGCCAGGCGATTGCTTCTCCCAGCTGCACCTGATTGCCGCGCGCTTCGTCGCCGCCGGTGCAGCGCAGTGCCTTTGCCAGCAGGCCGCAGATGAAGTCCAGCTTGACCGCAAACCGGGTGCAGCCCTGGAACTGAAACCCGTGCATGAATCCCGAGCGCGGATAGAAACTCAGCACACGCGCCGGATCGCGGTAGATGAAGACGTCTTCCCACGGGACGAACACATTATCGAGGATGAAGATTGCATCGTTCTCGTCGAACCGCGACGACAGCGGGTAATCATACGGCGAACCGTTGAGCATGGCCGCCTTCTCGTACGATGTGCGGCAGATCAGCTTCAGGCCGGGCGCGTTGATCGGCACCATGAACATCAGCGACATGTCCAGATCCTCGGTCGCCGTTTTCGAGCTCTGGCCCATGAAATTGTAATGGGTGATGGCTGCCGATGTGGCGACGACCTTGGCGCCTGACACCACGATCCCGGCGTCCGTCTCCTTCTGCACGGAAACATACACGTCCTTGACCTGCTCGGCCGGCTTGTGGCGGTCAATCGGCGGATTGACGATGGCGTGGTTCATGAACGGCACGGTTTCCTGCGCGCGTTTGTACCAGGCACGGGCATTGTCGGCATAAGGGCCGTAGTAGTCGGCGTTGCCACCAAGCGTGTTGGAGTATGCAGCCTTGTAGTCAGGCGTGCGGCCCATCCAGCCATAGGTCATCCGCGACCACTCGGCGATGGCCGCCTGCGCGCCACGCAGGTCCTCGCGCGAGCGCGGCACGCGAAAAAAGCGATGAGTATAGCCGCCGGACCCTGTATCGGTCGGGCAGGTGAGCACATCGCGGCGCTTCGTATTATGCAGCGCATCATAGAGGCGCGCGATCGAACGCACCGAGTTGCGCAGTGCAGGGTGCGTCGTCACGTCGGCGACGCGCTCGCCGTCTATGTAGACTTCGCGGCCGTCGCGCAGCGATTGCACATATTCGGCGCCAGTGTAGGGGCGCTTACGATCGGCGATGACGTCTTCGGGCTTGCTCATCGGCTGGTTGGCGCCTCCCCGCGCGGGTCACTCTCCCGACAGTTCACGGCGGCGGCGATCCAGTTCTTCGCTATAGCGGCGAAGCGCGTACTGCTCCGTGAGCAACCCGATCACGCGCCGTGATTCAGCGCTGTCCACCACCGCGAGTGCATCGCTTTCGGCGTTTTCGAACATCGCCACGGCTTCCTTGATCGTCATCTGCGGCAGCAGAACCGTATCGGCGTAGTGCAGCAGGTCACGGACCTGATGATTTTCATTGGCATCGGCATGCACCTCGGCCGGCAGTACGATACCGGCATAGCGGTCGTCTTCGTCGATCGCCACCACACGCTGATGCGCACCGAGAGGAAAGTCGCGCTTGAAGGCAGCAATGGGAGTGTCGGCGCGTATGGTCCGCATCTCTCGCCGCATCATGCGGCCGACGGTCAGATTGCGCATCCAGCCGATATCCACGGCGCTGCGGATGGCCTCACCGCGCAGGTGAAACCGCCAGGTGGCGAACGAATAGCCAAACGTCCTGCGGACCGTTAGCGCCGAGACGACGCAGGCGGCGAGGACGGCGACGGTCAGTGGCAGGCTGCCCGTGCTCTCCAGGGCCAGGAAGCCCATCGTCAGCGGCCCGCCAATGATGGCCACCGCAAGGCCACTCATACCGACCAGCGCGCAGACCACCGGCGAGACCGCGTGTGCCGTGCTGACGATGGCGAGGGCGCCGGCGAACGTTCGTCCGACCAGCGCACCAAGGAAAAGCGAGGCGAAGAACAGACCGCCGCGGAAGCCGGAGCCGATCGAGATAGCCGAGGCGGCCGATTTCAACACCACCAGCATGGCGAGGTGCGACAACGAGTATGGCGCCTCGATGACGATGCCCAATGCGCCATGGCCGGACGACAGCACCGCCGGTGTGATCAAGGCCAGAGCACCAACCGCAAGACCGCCGATGGCGGGGCGCAGCCAACTCGGGACGCCACTGCGGCGAAACAGCTCCTCGGTCAGAGTGACGCCGCGCATAATGGCAATGCCAATCAGGGCGCAGAGCATGCCAAGTGCGAGGATCGGGATGTAGTCCAGCATGTCCACGCGCGATGGCACCTGCACCGCGAGGTCGAATGGCGCGGTGCTGATCGCGTTGACGACGGAAACCGCGACAATCGAGGCGACAGCCACCGGCGCGAAGGTGCCGAGTGTGTATGTCCCGATGACGAGTTCGAAGGCGTAGAACGCTCCGGTCAGCGGCGCGTTGAATGCGCCGGCGATGGCGCCCGCCGCCCCGCAACCGACCATCAGCCGTAAGTCGTTGCGTCGCAGGCGGAACATTCGCCCGAAACGCGACGCGATCGCCGAACCAATCTGGGTGTAGCCGGCCTCGAGCCCGATCGACGCCCCGACGCCGTTCGACACGATCGTCTGGCCCATCACGACCAGCCCCTCATTGAGCGACATGCGCCCGCCGTACAGGGCATTCGCCTCGATCGGGTCGACCGCCCGGCGTGGGCGATAGCGCGCGATGAGCAGACCGGCGAGCCCCAGCGCCAGTCCGCCAAGTGTCGGTACAATCACCGTCCGCAGCGGGTCCAGCTCGACCATCGCGCTCAGGCGCTGGTTGGGACCGATCTCGAACAGTACCTCATGGATCAGTTGGGTGGCCTCGGTCATCGCCGAAACCATGATGCCGGCGAAGCTACCGACGAAAGCCGACAGCACGACCAGCCAGACCTCATCGGTGCGAACCAGCGCTCGAAGAGTTTGCGGCGCGTGCATGACCGCGTCGCCGAACGCGCGACGAGGACGATGGTAGCGAGCGGACGCAGTTCGCCCCGCGGACGGGGCCGTTGAGGCACCCGCGATGGTTGAGTCGCCAGGAAGTGTCGACATGTGCGACGTCCAGCCGGCAGCGCGAAGCGACTCCCTTCTTGGAACTTGTGCGCCGCGGGATCAACCGTCGTTGCGCGGTTTTGTCCGAAGGTGTGGTAAATTTAAGCCACTGATCCTGCCGAAGCCGGAAGACCACGCTCGACGCGCGTCGCTTCCAGGTCATCCCGCACGAATGCCCGGATGACCTCGACGATCGGTTCATGGCTCGCGAAACCGAGGGATTTCGCGCGCATCGTCTCGAAGCCTGGCGGCCAGAGGCCGACGATATCGGCGATCTCCTTGTCCTCGACCCGTCGCACGAGAGCAGAGGCCCCCGGCTTCACCTCATCGAGCGACTGCAGCAGGTGGGCAATGGTCGTGCTGATGCCTGGCGGATTGACGCTGCGATCCAGCCCCATCCTGGTGGTGTCCATAGTCGCCGCATGCAGCAGCCAGTCGATGGCACGGCGGGGGCTGCACACCCACGCGGCGAAACTGTCGGGCACGGGCAGATCGGCGGGCAGCCCAAGCAGGGGCTCGCGAACGATGGCAGAGAAGAAGGAACTGGCGGCACGGTTAGGCCGACCGGGGCGGACGATCACCGTAGGCAGCCGGATGGACACCGCGTCGAGGAAGCCGCGCCGGGACGCATCCGCCAGGATCAATTCCGCCGCGGCCTTCTGTGCTCCATAGCTGTTTGCGGGAACCTGCCTCGCATCGTCTGAGAGGACGGCGTGCTGTCCTCCGGAGAAGCTTGCCACCGATGAGGTGAATACCACGCGCGGTGGCTTATCGCCCGCCGATATCAGGCGGCGGCACGCGTCGACCAGTGCGTCGGTGCCCCGCAGATTGACCCTCCGCCCTAGGTCATAATCCTGCTCGGCCTGTGCCGAGACCACGGCGGCAAGCTGAAAAACGACATTGGTCCCGACCGGGATCGCCTCCGGCGGCAGATCGACGAGGTCCCCGGCAACGGCAGTAACGGGGAAGGGTGCCGCCGGCCTGGCAGGTGTCGTTAGGTCGAACAATGTCAGCGAGGCAATCGTCGAACCCCCCAGCTTACCGTCCTGGGCCAGGCGGGCTGCCAATCTGCGACCAAGAAACCCGCCGCCCCCTAAAATGGATACCCGCATGTGTCTTCCCCTTGCCGTCAGACACGATTGCACCGCGCCACGTTTGAGGTCCATCGTTGTGCGGACCGTCGGGAATGGGCCGATGACCACCGCTCAGGTGGCAGCGCTCCCAATTCAATTCGTGACGTTATTCATACGGACGTGACGACTCCCCCAAAAGTATGGCAGGCTCGCGCAGACGTTTGCATTCTCAAGAGGTTGTCAACGGAAAGCTTGGCCAATCGCCATTAACCGGACACGAAGGCATCCGTTCTATTGGTGAAGTGGCCTGAGGAGGGACGCGGCTCGTGATTGGCAGGAAGCCAGTAATCGGCGCATGTCTGGCGGTAGCCATGGCGTACGGCATTTACCCATACGTGACCCTCTATCGGCTTGGTCAGGCAATCCGCGGTGGGGACGCCACAGCCTTGCAGTCAATGGTCAACTGGGACTCCGTCCGCGAAGGGATCAAAGAAGACATCTGCGATCTGGTCGTGGACCAGCCGGTGCAGGCCAAGTCCGGCGAACAGCTTCCGCCCTTCGGCGCAGGGTTCATGCGGGGCATTGCGACCAACGTCATCGACAAGCAGGTTACGCCCGAGGCTTTGGCAAAAGCGGCTCGCCAGCCTGAGACGAAACAGGTGGCGGCGGGCGCCGACGTCCAGGTGAGTTGGGCATTTTTCGCCAGCCCGTCCACCTTCGTGGTTGACCTGAATGCTCCCGGACAAGCCTCGCCGATAAGGCTCCAAATGAACCTCCGCGAGGGCGCGTGGCACGTCACGCGCGTCTGGCTGCCCCCCGATCTGCTGCAGGCGAACGCCCGAACCTAAGGGAGCGGCAGGTACCCTCCGCCGAAACGCCTAAGCGACCACTCCAGCCAGCGCGTGGCGCGTCGCTCTTCTCGGCGACTTCCTACATATAGGTCGATCATCAGGAAAATATTCTGCAAGCGCTGACAAAGTTGGCTTGCCAATGTATGCAACCTATGGTTTTATATGTTCGCTGATTGTTCCAACTATTAATGGCTCAAAAGGAGACGCAAGTTATGGTTGCAACCGCCAGACGGACCGCGACAAACCTGTGCCATTCCTTCAAGCCGTCTCGCCAATGCGAGCCATTTCGCGACGCTGAAGAAGCCTGGCTCTGGACGATGGCTGCGCTGGTCGCCCGCCGTGATGGCGCGCGATACACGGCCAACCAGGGAAAAACCGCGCGGCCTTGCGAGCCAGACGATGTCGTGAAGTGCTTGGATGCCCTGTACCGCAGACGCCGCATCGACCTGGTCCACGCGCGGATCCTGCGCATCTGGGGCGAACGGCAGACCTCTCCCACCCCCGCTGTCGCGAGCGAGCGTTCGGACTGGAGGTTGTGGCGCGAGGCTCTGGACCGGCTGGAATGGCCTCTTCGGGTCAAGGGCATCGTCGGCTGACTTATCCTCGAATTCACCCTGGTGTTAGGAAAAAAATCATTGACACATCAACTACCCGCCCGCTAATGTTTTAATGTCAACGGGCAGAGTATGCCCGGTGACCTTTCTCCTCCTCGAACTTCAGGGCTGCTGCGATCCGCGGCGGCCCTTTCTTTTTGCCCGAAGGAGTCCCGAGCATGGCCTTCGTCATTCGTAACCTGTCAGTGCTTGCGTACGCCAATGGCTTCACGCTGTGGCACTACAAGGCAGGCAGGGACCCGCTCTCCCACGTTCAGACGAACGACTTCTTCGCGGATGCTGCCGACATGCTGAGCGAAGGCGACATGATGATGGTCTCGGGGCCGGATGGCGGTCGCATCCTCTCCGTCGCGACTGGCGCCGATGGAGAAATCGCCACCAGCCCCCTCCTCTAATCACTCTTGTGGAGGCCCATGGCACGCAGCAGCTGTGTGTCTTCGTGCCTAGCGCCGACGTCGCGCTCCAACTTGTGTTGCCCGGCCCACCAACACTGACGGTGCTTATCGATGAATACGGGTAACAGCAGCGAAGGCTCCGGCCGCGCGGTACACGTCACGTGGGAATTCAGCCTTACGGCCGTCCTGCAATGGGTGCAGGTGATCGCCCTCCTGAGCGCGCTGGTCTACTGGTTCGTGGTCAACGCCCAGCGTGGCGCCGACAATGAGCGGCGGCTGGCTGAATTGCAGTCGAATGTCAGCCAGCAGATCGGTGAAGTGCGCCAGACCATAGCGGTCGGAATCACTGACATGCGCCAGCAACTCAATTCGTTGCCGGACACGCGTGCACGGCTGGACCAGGCAGAGCGGCGACTGGCCGACATGGACGCGCGCACCGCCGGTTTCGAGGCACGCATCACCGGGATGGAGCGCCAGACCATCGAACTGCGCAGCGAGCTGAACGCCGTTACGCGCGCGAGCAACGTGCCGCTCCCAGGGGGCCGCAGGTGAAAGCACACCCGGTACAACCAGTACAATATTGGTGCCTTGCGCTTATCCTGCTTGCGCTTGGATCATGCGCGGAGCCGCAAAGCCAGACGTTGTCGCGCCCACCGATGCCGGCAGATCTGCCGCTGGCCTGTCCTGCCGGTGTAGCACTTCCCAAGCCGCCGGCGCGGCCACGGACGGTCGAACAACTCGGCGAATGGGCACGGCTTACGGCAGCCGCGGGGAACGCGGCAGAACGGGCGCGTGCAGAGTGCGCACGAAATTATCAGCGTCTTCGAGCCTGGGCACTCGCCGCAGACTGAGCCGCTACGATTTACGGCTCTTCGCGCGTGCTCGTTGGGTTCGCGTGCCGCAGCACCTCTCGCGCATGGCGTCGCCGGCCCGGCTCCGTCGCGCCATACCGGTCATCCGGGCGGACCTCAGCGAAGCCTATTTCGGCGAGCCTTGCCAGGCATTGTCCGTCCTTCATCGCCGTGGGGCGGCCAATGGGCCCGCTCAACACCAGCCGGTGCAGGGCCGACCGGCAACATGTCTCGAGATAAGGCTCGTTCCACACGCCTGGCATCGTAGGTCGAGACGAAACCGATGCAAGCTTGACCCGCGTTCATCGATTGCGCGATTTGCCTCCCAATGTCCGCTTCCCAAGGCGCAGCCAAGTTTCGTAACCGACCTCTGCTCGTCCTCGACGGGGATTCCTTTGCGCATCGTTCCTATCATGCGCTGCCAAAATCGATCAGGCGCGCCGGAGACAAGGCTGGGGGGGCCATCGTCGGGTTCGCCAACTTTCTGCTCCGCCTGTACGAGACCGAGCGTCCTCGCGCCATGGTGGTCGGTTGGGACGCGCTGACCGTACGCAACTTCCGGCAGCGACTGTTTCCTTCATATCAGAGCGGCCGTCACTTCGATGCGGACTTGCTCGAGCAGCTGGCGGTTCTGCCGGAGCTGGTCTCTGCCTGTGGGTTTGCCAATGCGAAGGCGCCCGGCTTTGAGGCTGACGATTTTCTCGCAGCGGCAGTAGCCAAGGAGGAGCGCGCTGGGGGCACGGTCCTGGTCGCCAGCGGCGATCGTGATTCGTTTCAGCTCGCGTCTGCCGCCACCACGATCCTGTATCCGGTGAAAGCCGGTGCGCTAGAGCGGATCGGGCCGGATGAAGTCCATCGGCGCTATGGCGTGACACCGCGCCAGGTACCCGATTTCATCGCGTTGCGCGGCGATCCTTCCGACAAGATCCCGGGGGCTTCGGGTATCGGTCCTAAGGGAGCCGCTGCACTGCTGGCGCGCTATGGAAGTCTGGAGGCCGCACTGGCGGACGGGCGATGTGCATCGCAGGCTCAGGATCTGCGGCTCTACCAGCGTATCGCGACGATGGACCCGACGGCACCCCTCCCATCGCTTGCTGATCAGGTGCCAACCTGGGACCAAGCAGCCAAGCTTGCCCGCGAGTGGCAACTCGAGCGCCTTGCCCAGCGGCTCGATGAGCTGCGTGGGGCATCTCGTGCCGAGACGGTGACGGCGCCCCGCCGGGGTGGTACGCGGCAGGTCCTGAAGATCGCGACGTTCAACGTCAACAATGTCAATCGCCGGCTGCGCAATCTCGTCGGCTGGCTCGGCAACTCGCAACCGAACGTCGCGTGCTTGCAGGAACTGAAATGCACCGATAACGCATTCCCGGCAGCCGCGCTGCGCGACATCGGCTACCACAGCGTCTGGCGCGGACAGCGCTCATTCAACGGCGTGGCGACCCTGACCAACCTGGGCGAGCCTGTGCTCACCCGCGACAGGCTGCCTGGCGATCCTGACGACCTGCAACCCCGTTATATCGAGGCGGCTGTACAGGGATTCCTGATCGCCTCGATCTATTTGCCCAACGGCAACCCGCAGCCAGGGCCTAAGTTCGCCTACAAGCTCGCCTGGTTCGAGCGCCTGCTGGCGCATGCCAAGACTTGCTACGCGGTCGACGCCCCCGTGGTATTGGCCGGCGACTTCAACGTTGTACCGACTGATCGCGACATTTATCCAAGCAAGTCCTGGTCCAAGAATGCCTTGCTGCAGCCCGAGAGCCGCGCCTGCTTCCAGCGTCTACTCGACCAGGGATGGGTCGACGCGATAAGGGCGCGGCATCCTGAGGCGCCGATGTATTCGTTCTGGGACTACAAGCGGGAGCGCTGGCAACGTGACGCCGGTCTGCGCATCGACTTTCTGCTGTTGAACAGGCCGGCGGCCGAGCGGCTGATCGACGCCGGCGTCGACCGGGACGTGCGCGGCGAGGAGGACGCCAGCGACCATGCGCCCGTCTGGGCGACCTTCCGTTCCGTGTGAGGGCAAGCCAGCAATCAGCTTTGGCAGAGGATCTGGGTGACCGGGTCCGGCTCGCCGGCCCAACTCACGCGCCAGATGCTGCCTTGCGCCACTGACTGCACTGCGTGCGGCCAAAGGGCGACCAGGCACGTGCCTTCGACGTGTCGCACCGAAGGGTAGACGATGCCATTGTGGCCCAGCGCCATCGTTTCCGCTGCAAGCGCGTTGCCCGCGGGGTAGCCGATCGCCGGATCGGGATCGAGGCACGCCGGCGCAGGATCCTGCTCGCGCAGGTCAACGAACGCCCCGGCAAAACTCGCCCAGATCTCTGCATAGTCCACCACCGCGCGATAATCCTGCACACGGCTGAGCTCTCGGCGCATGTGCCAGGACGCTTCGGCCAACGATGTCTCGACCGCATAGGCGGCGTACCAGGCGCCGCGCCCGGGTCCGTTGAAGCGGTTCATCTCCCGCGGGCGGAAATAGGTGAATGCTGCATTCACGAAGTTGGCGTGCGGTCGATGACTTGGATAGCTGGTTGCCGCGAAGCGTTCCTCGTGCAGCCGCGCACTCGTCGCTCCCTCGATCTCGGCCAGATCGTCCAGCATCGGTTGTGACACAAGATTGAGGAGCACCGGATCGCGCAGGCGCGCTGTGGCCACCAGCCGTACCGCACGCGGCACGGCGAGGATCGAAACGGGGAAGGCCACGTCTGCCCTACAACCCTCCGCGAAGTGCATCGACGTAGCGCCGGATCTCCAACATCGCTGGGATGCCGCCCTCATGCATCGCCTCGATCGGCGTGAGGTTTAAGAATAACGGCCCGCTGTTGCGCAGCCGCACCCACCGATCCGCCATGTCATCGACGAACAGCAGGTGCAGTCCCTTGAAGATGCCCACCATGGCCGAGACGCGCATCAACTGATCCTGCGACAGCGATTGCTTCCACGTGTTGCCACGGATGCGGTCCCACGTGCTGACCGAAACCCCAAGCAGGTCAGCGGCCTCTTGACTGCTCAGCTTCCAGCTCCGGGCAAGGCCGCGCAGCGCCTCCAATGCGGCAGGCGTGAGTCGGGAGCGATCCGCGGCGCTGACAAATGTCTGCGGCGCGACAGGCGGCGTGGTTGGAGCACCTGATCCGATGCTGTCCGTGCTGATAGGGCCACGCGTCATTACTTCTCCTCGCACGGGAAATGTCTGCTCAGTTGCTGTATTGCAAGTCCTCAATTGAGACAGAGCCAAGATTTGCGTCTCGTCTCGCTGGACCGGATGATCGGTGCCTCTGCTTGTGGGAGGCAACATGAGGCTCAAGGACAAGGTCGCAATCATTACTGGCGCTGGTCATGGAATGGGCGAAGCCGAGGCCAGGCTGTTCGCGGAGGAAGGCGCCAAGGTTGTGGTCGCGGACGTACTTGCAAAGGAGGGCGAGGCTGTCGCCGCAGACATCGCTGCGGGCCAGCGCGCGGCGCGCTTCGTCCAGACGGATGTGACCTCGGAGTCCGATTGGCAGCGGCTGATTGCGGCGACGGTCGCCGCCTATGGCAGGCTCGACATTCTGGTGAACAACGCGGGGATCAGCGGCAGTTCGGTCGGCGACGCGGACCAGCTGGACGGCTGGCAGCGACTGCTGGCGGTCAACGCTACCAGCGTGTTTCTTGGCACCAAGCTAGCCGCCAAGGAGATGGCGAAGACGGGCGGCGGATCGATTGTCAACATCTCATCGATCATGGGTATCGTAGCCAGCGATGAGAGCCACCCTGGCTATGCCGCGTCCAAGGCGGCGGTGCGCAACTACACCAAGGCTGCCGCCTGCCGCTACGGCCCCCAGGGTGTGCGGGTCAATTCAGTGCATCCCGGCTTCATGCCGCCGATGCTGAACGCAACCAACGCAGCCGGACGGGATGCAAAGATCGCTGACACGCCACTGCGCCGATTGGGCAAGCCCATCGAGGTGGCTTACGGCGTCCTGTTCCTCGCCTCCGACGAGGCCTCGTTCGTCACCGGGGCCGAACTGGTGATCGATGGGGGCTATATCGCGCATTGATTGACGACAGCCGGGCAAACTGCGCTGCTACGAAATCGTCTCAAACGAGGTCGCCTATGTCTGAAGCTGCGCTCTCCAATGCGGAAAGCCAGAGCCTGCACCGCATTGCCGGCATGATGATCCCCGCGAGCCAAGAGTACGGCATACCCGGCGCCGACGATCGAGTCATCTTCGCTGACATCGTCGGTTTGCTCGGTCGCGACGCCGGCGATGTGCGCACTGGCTTGGCAGCGTTAGCAAAGCTCGCCGGCGGTAGCTTCGCGGACCTCGATGAAGAGCAGGCGGCATTGGTGCTGGAGCAGTTCCTCGCATCCGGCAGCACGTCAGCCGCGGTGCTCGGGCGTGTGATCCTGCAATGCTACTATCGGGATGACCGTGTGCTGCGATCGTTGGGGCTTGAGGCGCGGCCGCCTTTTCCAAAGGGCCACACGCTCGAGCAAGGCGATTGGTCGCTGCTGGATGCCGTGCGCGGGCGTCCGAAACTGTGGCGCGACGATCGTGAGGTGCTGCGATGACCCGCAACGACATGGTCGATGTCTTGATCATCGGTTCCGGAGCCTCGGGCGCCGCTGTCGCGTGGAGCCTGGCGGAAACCAGAATGCGCATCCTCTGCCTCGAGCAGGGAGACTGGATGAGGCACGCCGACTTCCCAAGCAACGGGCAGAACTGGGAAGCACGCCGCTATGGCGATTTCGACATCAGCCCGAACCGGCGGGGGCGTCCCACCGATTACCCGATCAACGACGACGCCTCGCCGATGAAGGTCGCAAACTTCAACGGTGTGGGTGGCGGAACGATCTTCTATACGGCGCACTTCCCTCGGATGCATCCTTCCGACTTCCGATTGCGCTCACTCGATGGCGTCGCCGACGATTGGCCGATCGATTACTGGACGTTGGAGCCGTTCTTCGCGGAAAACGACCGCATGATGGGGGTGTCCGGCCTTGCCGGCGATCCTGGGGTGCCGCCACGTGATCCACCGATGCCGCCCATCCCATTGGGCAGGACCGGCACGATCTACGCCCGGGCGATGAACAGGCTGGGCTGGCACTGGTGGCCCTCTGACACCACCGTTGCAACGACCGAGTATGACGGGCGAGCCGCGTGCATCAACGTAGGACACTGCACACCTGGCTGCGCGCAGGGTGCCAAGGCCAGCACCGACATCACCTATTGGCCGCGTGCCTTACGTGCCGGTGTCGAGCTGCGCACCCGCTGCCGGGTGCGCGAAATCACCACCAATGAACACGGCATGGCGTCGGGGGTCGTGTACTACGACGCCGACGGGATCGAACGCCACCAGCCGGCAGAAGTGGTGATCCTGGCGTGCAATGGCATCGGCACACCGCGTCTACTGCTCAACTCGATCTCGGCTCGCTTTCCCAACGGGCTGGCAAACTCGAGCGGGCTGGTCGGCAAGAACCTGATGCTGCATCCCTGGCCGCAGGTCACCGGCTATGTGGAAGACAAGGTGGATGGCAGCCGAGGTCCGATGACCTGCATGTGGAGCAAGGAGTTTTACGAAACTGATGCGTCACGCGGCTTCGTACGGGGCTATACGCTGCAATTCGCCCGCGGCACCGGCCCGGTGAACGAGGCGGTGACCAGCGTGGCGGCTGGACGCCTGCCGTGGGGCAAGGATCATCACCGCATCTACCGGCAACTGCTCGACCATCGCCTTATGATCGGCATCGCCTGCGAAGACCTGCCGGAGGAGCACAACAGGGTGACGCTCGATCCGGTGTTGAAGGATGACCACGGCATCCCAGCGCCACGGATCGATTATACCATTAGCGAGAACACCAGGCGCATGATGGAGCACGGGATCGCGCGGGCCGAAGAGATCCTGACCGCTGCCGGGGCCAGCAACCTCTATGCCTCGCGCACGGTGCTGAATAGTCCGGGGCATCTGCTCGGTACCGCGCGGATGGGGAACGACCCCGAACGGTCGGTTGTCAATGCATGGGGCCGCTGCCACGATGTGAAGAATCTGTTCATCGTAGATGGCAGTATCTGGGTCACCTCCGGCGGCGTGAATCCGACCTCGACGATTCAGGCTCTGGCGCTCTACGTCGCGGACAGCATGAAGCAGCGCCTGGCGACGTTGTTCGATTGAACGGTGCTCCGCTCAGCGCTGCATCTGCATCATCCGATCCATCGGCACCATGTTCTGATTCAGGTGGTCCATGATCCATAGCGAGCCTGCGACGACCAGGACGACGATTAGAACACCGAACGCCAGCGCCAGAATGTTGTTAGTGTTGTCCGGTGCGGTGGTGATGTGCAGGAAGAATGCCAGATGAATGCCGATCTGCGCGATCGCCAGCACGGCGAGCGCAATCGGGATGCTAGGTCCCCAGATGAGACTCGTGCCGGCGACATAAAACGAAGCGATCGTAAGCAGCGTCGCGAGCACCAGGCCGAGTAGATAACCGCCGATCTTCTCCCGCACGGTCTCCTCAGGAGCGTCGATGACGCCCGGTGCGACATCTGCGTCGTCAGGCTCAAGGTCCTCTCGCCGCCCGCTCATCGGCCTTCTCCGATCAGATAGACGATGGTGAACAGGGCCACCCAGATGATGTCCAGCGTGTGCCAGAACAGGTTGAAGCAGAGCAATCGGCGCTGGATGTTGGAACGAAAGCCTTTGACAAAAACCTGCGCCATCATCGTCCCGAGCCACAGCAGTCCTGCGGTTACGTGGCACCCGTGCAGGCCGACCACGGCAAAGAACGACGACAGGAATGCGCTTGTCTCCGGCCCGGCGCCGGTACGGATCATCTGCGTGAATTCGTATGCCTCTAATGCGAGGAAGCATGCGCCAAGAACGCCGGTGACCAGGAGCGACACCTGGGTCCAGAGCTGATTGCGCACACTGCTCGCGACGGCGGACATGCCGCAGGTGAAGCTGGAGGCGAGCAAGAAGGCTGTTTCAAGTGCGACCCGCGAC
>JBKPSV010000131.1:0-8862 GCA_046735215.1 Pseudomonadota bacterium
CCGAACGATACTTGCGGCACGGCGGGAGGGTCAAATTGGCAGCGTCCGTGATGCCCCGTTATACTGCAGATGACAGCACGGAGAGCCGTCCATGCATCTGTTCGAGCAGCACGCGGTCAAGGATCCTTCTACGGCCGCCGATAAGATTCCGGTGATCGACTACGGCCCATATTTTGCCGGCGAGCCGGGCGCGTTGGAGCGGCTGGCCGTGCAGGTGCGCCACGCCTGTGAAGACATCGGTTTTTTCTATGCGCTCAACCATGGTGTGCCGCAGCAGATTATCGATGGCGGTTTCGCTGCCTCGCGTCGGTTCCACGCACTGCCGCTCGACGACAAGCTGAAGCTGCGCCTTAACCAGAACAATATTGGCTATATGCCGATGAATGCCTCGGTGCAGGCAGCGTCTCAAGTGCATAAGGCAACCAAGCCGAACCAGAACGAGAGCTTCTTCATCAGCTTCGATCGCGGGGCGGACCATCCGGATGTTCTGGCCGGCGTTCCACTGCGTGGTCGGAACCAGTGGCCGGAGGCGCATCCGGACCTGCGTGTCGATATGGTAGCGTATTTCCAAGCGCTCAACGCGATGTGCGACCGCATGTTGCCGGCGTTCGCAGTTGCGCTCGATATGCCGCCGGACTTCTTCGCTCCGTTCTTCGCAGACGAGGGTCACGCGAACCTGCGCTTCCTGCACTACCCTCCGCAGGCGGACATGAGCGAGAACACGTTCGGCACGGCACCGCATACCGACAACAGCTTCATGACGGCGCTGGCGCGTACCGATGTGCCCGGTCTCGCGATCCGGCTGCCGACTGGCGAGTGGTTTTCGCCGCCGGTGATCCCGGGGACGTTCCTGATCAACCTCGGCAACATCATGCGGCGCTGGTCGAACGACAGATTCCTGTCAACACCCCATGGCGTGATCAACGAATCCGGTACGGATCGATATTCGATTGGCTACTTCCATAGCCCTAACCCGAACAGCGTGATCGAGTGCGTGCCGAGCTGTGTGTCGACGGACAATCCGGCGCGCTATCCGAAAGCGGTGTACGGCGATCTGGTCCTGGAGTTCTATCGCGCCAATTACTTCCACCAGAAGGGCCACAAGTCCGATGCCGCAGCGTTGGCCGCTGCTGAATAAGGAAAGACGATGAAAGTCTACGAAGCAATTGCCCAGTCCCTGATCGCCGAGGGAATGACGGATTTCTTTGGTTTGATGGGTGACGGCAATATGTGGCTGTGGGGTGCCTTGTGCCGCAACCCGTCGGTCAAGCCGTACAATGCGCGGCATGAAGCGATGGCGGTGTCGATGGCCGATGGCTATGCCCGCACCACCGGCAAGGTCGGGGTCGCGCTGGTCACCTGCGGGCCTGGCCTGACGCAGTGTGGCACATCGCTGATCGCGGCGTATCGCGGGAAGACGCCCGTCGTGCTGGTGGCAGGCGAGATCGAGGCGGGTGCCAAGAACAGCATGCAGTCGATGGATCAGCGTCGCTTCGCCGAAGCCAGCAGCGCGCGTTTTCACACCATCACCAGCATCGACAACATGGGCGAGGAGATTGCCGAGGCATTCTATGCCGCTCGGTTGTACCGTGGTCCGGTTGTGCTGAACCTGCCGATGGATTTGCAGGAGGAGGATTTCGACTGGGACTACGAATACCGTCCCTCGACGCAGTTCCTGCCGCAGCGCATGGAAACACCAGGCCCCGAGCAGTTGGCCCCGGTGATTGACAAACTGATCGCTGCGGAGCGTCCGGTGATCATCGCCGGCCGTGGTGCACGAGCGGCGAACGCGAAGGAAGAGCTGATCCGCTTGGCTGATCGCGTCGGTGCTTTGCTGGCGACTTCGCTGCAGGGCAAGGGCTACTTCGCCGGTCATCCTTGGGACATCGGAATTGCCGGAGCTTTCGCCTCGGCACCTTCTGAGCAGCTGCTCGCTGATGCTGATTTCGTGCTCGGAGTCGGTGCCGAGCTTGGCTACTACACCACCGAAGGCGGGCTGCTGTTCCCCTCGGCGGAAGTTGCGCGCATCGACATCAAGGCGATGCCCGAGGCAATCGGAGTGATCCCCGGCCTCTACGTGCAAGGCGATGCACGTAAGGCAGTGGCGGCGATCAACGAGGCACTGGAAGCGCGCCAGGTCCGCAAGGAAGGACTGCGAACCGCAGCCACGCGGGCGGTACTCGATGCGCCAGATCATCAGTTTGAGCCGCCGCGCGACGGTCTCGATCCACGTCCACTGGCGCGCAACCTTGGCGCCGCGCTGCCAAAGGGCGCCCTGTTCACCTGCGGTGCCGGTCACTTCTTCTCATGGATCGGCATGTATTCGCCGCTGCCCGAAGGAGTAGAGATTCAGTACTCCTATGGCTTCGGGGCGGTCGGGCAGGGGATTGGCGTGGCAATTGGTACGGGCGCTGGCAATCCTGGGCGTCCGCACATCGCGGTCGAAGGCGATGGCAGCCTGATGTTCAATATCCAAGAACTGGAGACCATCGTCCGCCATAGGATGCAAATGGTGCTGGTGATATGGAACGACTGCGGCTACGGCGCCGAGGTGCACAAGCTAGTGGCGAAGGGCTTCAACGAGAAGCTGGCGCAGTGGGAGTCGCCGGACTTCGTCGCGCTGGCCAAGGCATTCGGCGGCGATGGTGTGTTGCTGAAGGATCCGGGGGAGATCGGTGGAGCGATCGCCGAGGGCCTGCGCAAGGGTGGGCTTTATCTGATCGACGCGCGCGTGTCGCCGAGCACGCCGACCGAGCCTTATGCCAAGGTGCATTTTGGACGTGAAAGCCATGCACCACTGCTGCGTCCCGCGCACTGATGCACTTCGAAGGTGAATTCAGCGTTCCTGGCAAGCCGGATGACGTGATCCGGCGCTTTGCTGATGTCGAGCGCATGTCACGTTGCATGCCGGGCGCGGTGATCGAAGGCCGAGACGAGCAGGGGAACTACATTGGCGGTATGCTCGTCGCGTTCGGACCGAAGAAGATCAAGTTCAAGGGCCGCGTCTCGGTGGAGACAGATACGGCCGCTCATACCGGTTCGCTGCACGGGCGTGGTGCCGCCGATATGCGTGCGGCGCGGGTGGGCGTCCATATCAACTATGCGTTGCGCGATGATCCGGCGGCGCCGGGATCAACCCTGGTAAAGCTGACATCAGATGCGGAACTTGGCGGCGTCCTTGCTGACTTCGCTCGAACCGGCGGAGTCCCATTCGCCAATGCCCTGATGCAGGACTTTTCCAAGCGCGTGGCCGAGGAATTCGCGACCGAGGCGCCGCCGCGAGAAGCACCGCCACCGCAGGCCGTCCCGCTCGCCGCGCATGGGCTGTTATGGCAGGTGATCAAGGCCAAGCTGGCACAGTTTGCCCGTTGGCTCGGCTTGGCGAGAGCCTGATCGATGGATGCCGACTACGTCGTCGTTGGTGCTGGTTCCGCGGGCTGCGTAATCGCGTCGCGACTCAGCGAGACCGGTGCCAGCGTTACACTGCTGGAAGCCGGTCCGCGCGACTGGCATCCGATGATCCACATCCCGGCCGGCGTGCTGAAGCTGCTGCATCATCCGGTGGTCAACTGGAATTATAGTGCGGATCCCGGTCCCGGCTCGGCTGGCCGCGCCATCCATTGGCCGCGCGGTAAGGTGCTCGGGGGATCAAGCTCGATCAACGGCATGCTGTATGTGCGCGGCAATGCGGCCGACTTCGACGGCTGGGCTCAGATGGGCTGTCGTGGCTGGGGTTTTGACAACGTCCTGCCGTTCTTCCGCAAGTCAGAGCATTATGTGCAGGGCGCTGATCAGGAGTATCGCGGCAAAGGCGGCCCGCTGCGCGTCGAGGACTATCGCACCATACTGCCGTTGACCCATCACTTCGTCGAAGCCGCCAAGCAGGTCGGCTTCACGTTCAGCGCCGACCTGAACGGAAAGGTGCAGGAAGGCGTCGGGTACTCGCAGATGACGCGCAAGGGCCGGTTCCGCGGCTCGACCGCGCAGACCTTCCTGGCTGAAGCGCGCAAGCGTGACAACCTGCGCATCGAGACCGAGGCGCTGGCAACACGCCTGCTGTTCGACGGCCGTCGCTGCATCGGCGTTGCCTTCCGCCAGCGTGGCGCAGAGCGCGACGCACGAGCAACCCGCGAAGTCATTCTTTGTGGTGGCGCGGTCAATTCGCCACACTTGCTGCAGATCTCCGGCATTGGCCCAGCAGAGCATCTGCAGTCCATCGGCGTCGATATGGTCCATGAACTTCCCGGCGTCGGTGCCAATCTGCAGGACCACTATGTTGCGCGTATCTCGCACCGGGTGCGGAACGCCATCTCGATCAATCAGCTTGCGCATGGCCTGCGGCTGGCGCGGGAGGCCGTGCGCTTCGCTGCGACCGGGCGAGGTGCGCTGACCTTTGGCGTCACCAGCGCGCAGGTGTTCTGTCGTTCGCGGCCGGAGCTTGCCAGTCCCGATCTGCAGCTTTTGTTCACGCCGGCCAGCTACGATGCGGCGCGCTTCGGCCAGCTGGAGCGCGTGCCTGGCATGACCGTTGCCGTGTGTCCCGTACGGCCTGACAGCCGTGGCACCATCATGGCGAAATCACCTGACCCGTTTGCGCCGCCAGCTATTACGCCAAACTACTTGTCTGATCCGAACGACCAGCGGGTGCTCAACGCTGGAATGCGCATCACGCGCAATATCTTTGCCGCACCCGCGATGGCGCAGCACAGCGCGACTGAGACCCTGCCTGGGGCCTCGGTGACGTCAGACGATGAGCTCGCCGACTATTCGCGCCGGTTTGGCACCACGATCTTTCATCCCGTTGGCACCTGCCGTATGGGCGAAGGTCCTGGCGCCGTCGTGGACTCGCGGCTGCGGGTGCATGGCATCGGTAATCTGCGCGTTATCGACGCTTCGATCATGCCGACTTTGACCACCGGCAACACCAACGCGCCAACCATCATGATCGCCGAGAAAGGCGCGGCGATGATCCGCGAGGATGCGGCCTAACGCCGACTTCTCGAGTCATTCCCGCGGAAGCGGGGATCCAGCGACGGGCACTTCTTCCTCGGCACCGTTGCTGAGGCGGTGCTACAGAGCCGGCCAGTCGCGTTGCTGATAGGCGCCATCCCAGAACAGCCACTCATACTGCGTAGAGCGGATGAACGCTGTCATCATCCTGGCGCGGATGGCCTCGGTCGTCGTATCGGCCGCCTTGTCGGTGATGCCGATCACCGTGCGCACGGCCTCGCCGAACGCTTCGTCGGCATAGGTGTCGATCCAGGCGCGGTACGGATTGTCCTTTGCCGCGTGGCGCGCCACTCGGGTCCCGACATCCCAGTATATCCAGAAGCAGGGCAGCAGCGCCGCGATCAGTACCTCCCACGGCTCATGATAAGCGGTCGCCAGCAGGAAGCTGGTGTAGCCCAGGCAATCGGGCGATGGCTCGGCATCCGCCAAACGTTTGGGATCGACGCCGAACTCCGTTAGATAGCGTTCATGCAACGCCTGTTCGACTGCCACCGCTTCCAGAGCACAGGCACCGAACATGCGCAGTGTTTCGGAGTCCTGTCCGCGCACGCCGGCCATCAGCAGGATGCGCGAATACTGCCCAAGGTACAATGCATCCTGCACGATGTAGCCTTGGAACCGCGCGCGGCTAAGCGTGCCGGCGGCGAGCTCTGTATTGAACGGCAATGCATCGATCGCCTGACGCAGGCGCGCCGTGCGCTGCCATGCCGCATCGGAAAATGCCGTCATGGCGCTTGGTCCCTTTGCCAAATTGCATGAAAGTGGTGAACCGGTCCGTGGCCGCTGCCCACCGAGAGTTGTGCGCTCGTGGCGATCGCATCGGTCAAGTACGCCTTTGCGCGACGCACCGCCACGGCCATGTTGAACTGTGGCAACAGCGCGGTGATCGCCGACGACAATGTGCAACCGGTGCCGTGGGTGTTGTGCGTTGCGATCCGACGCGCCGACAGTTCGCTGACCGTCGTGCCATCGAACAACAGATCGGTGCTCGCCTCGCCGGAAAGATGGCCGCCCTTCAGCAGCACCCATTGCGGTCCAAGCCGATGCAGCGCGCGTACCGCCTGCTGCATATCGGCAAGTGATGCAGGCTCCGCACCTCCCAGCAACACGCCTGCCTCCGGCAGGTTCGGCGTGATCACCTCCGCCAGCGGCACCAGCGTATCGCGCAACGCGGCGACCGCGTCCGGCTGCAGCAAATGGTGTCCGCTTTTCGCCACCATCACCGGGTCGAGCACGATATTGCGTGCGCCATGGTGCAGCAGCCGGTCCGCGATCACCGTGCCTATCTGTGCCGTCGCCACCATGCCGATCTTCACCGCATCCACCCGTACATCGGCGAAGATTGCGTCTATCTGCTCGGCAACGAACGCCGGATCCACGGTTTGGAACGACCGCACGCCTTGCGTGTTCTGCGCCGTCAGTGCGGTGATCACCGCCATGCCGTAGGCGCCGAGAGCAGAGAATGTCTTCAGATCAGCCTGAATGCCGGCGCCACCGCTCGGGTCAGAGCCGGCGATCGACAGCACGTTGGGAATCATGCCGCCACCGCCGGGGCCGCTTCATTGAGCCGCGGCAAGACCTCGGTCGCGAACAGGCGGATACTCTTCTCCGCCTCCTGGTGCGTCAGGAATCCGGAGCGGCCGATGAAGATCAGATGGCCGAATCCGCCCAGTTCTTCGTAACAGTCCATGATCTGCCGGTATACCGTTTCGGGACGACCGGCGAACATCAGCTTCTGAGCGATCGCCTGCTCCGCCGTCATGTTGATCAGCGCATCGGCGGGACGCGCGGCGGCACCAGGGCCGGAGCGCCAGGCACGCGGCGCCATCTCCGGCGGCATTCGTCCAGGCAAGAATTTTGACATTTGCGGGCTCTGCTTCAGCGACGTATTCAGAAACCACAGCAGCTTGCTGCCGATGCGCGCGGCTTCCTCGTCGGTGTCATCGACATAGACGAAGGCTGTGTAGGCGAAGCGATCCAGCGCTGGCAGTGGCAAACCGGCTTCCGCGCGCGCATGCCGATACGAAGCCCAGGCGCGCTTGGTACCCTCCATCCCTCGCAGCACCAGTGCGTTGACCATGCCACGGCGGCCGAGTTCCGCCGCGGTCTCCGGATCACCGGTCGCTGCCCAGAGCGGTGGATGCGGACGCTGCCAGCAGGGCGGCCAGATATTCACGTGACGATGGGTGAAATGCTTGCCTTCCCAGCTGAACGGCCCCTCATGGCTGGTCAGAGCCTTCACAATAAGGTCGATCGCTTCCCAGAAACGGTCGACGATGCCAATCGGATTGGCGTTACCCGACACCATTTCGCTGTCGCCGGACTTCACGAAACCAATTTCCAGCCTGCCGCGTGAGATTACATCGGCGGTGGCGTATTCCTCGGCCACGCGTACCGGATCACGTCGCACAGTGACCAGCGTGCCTTGGCTCAAGATGCGCACCTTGCTCGTCTGTCGCGCGATGGTGCCCAGGATCATCGGGCTGGCGCCGTACAGGCTGTTGATGCCGGAGTGGTGCTCGATCGAGACGATGTTCACGCCCAGATCGTCGCACAACAGGTGTTCATCCAGGCATTCATGGAACAGGTCAGCGGCGATCTTAGGGTCACAATACTTGTTCGGCAGGCTGCCGCGTACCGAGTCGGCCGCCTGCAGCACATCGGGCGGTACGAACGGATAGGTGTTTTCGCAATGATACCAAGCCTGCACGCTTTCCTCCTAGTGCGCGTGGATTGCGCGCCACACGCGTTCCGGTGTCGCCGGCATGTCGATATGCATCACGCCGAATTCCGCCAGCGCATCAACGACCGCATTGACCACGGCACCGAGCGCCGGCGTGGTGCCGCCTTCGCCAGCCGGACGGATGCCGAGTGGATGCGTCGGCGAGGGCACTTCGCTGAGCTCGGTCACATAGGTCGGCACCTCGTGCGCGCGGGCGATCGCGTAGTCCATCAGCGATCCCGACAACAATTGCCCAGACTGCGGATCGTAATGCACATTTTCAAGCAGTGCCTGTCCGATGCCGTGAGTGATGCCGCCATGTACCTGGCCATGCACGATCATTGGATTGACGGCGCGTCCGACATCATCGACTGCTGCATAGCGCGCAATTGCCACCATTCCTGTCTCGGGGTCGACCTCCACTTCGCAGACGTGACCGCCATACGGGAAGGCCGCCAGATTCACCGTCTCATCGCCGATGCCATCCAACTTGCGCAAATCATCGGGCAAGTCATTCCTCTGCACGGCCGCCGCGGCCACGTTGAATATGCCGATGGAACGATCGGTGCCTTTCACCGTGAAACGTCCATTTGCGAACTCGATGTCCCCCGTTGAAACCTCCAGCACGTGGCTGGCAATACGCATTCCCTTCTCGATGATCTGGTTGGACGCTCCAAGCATGACAATGCTGCCCAGGCGCAGGGCGCGGCCGGAATGCGAACCGCCACCGACTGAAACGCGCGCTGTATCGCCCTGCACCAGACGAATGCTCTCCAGCGGCACGCCCAGCCATTCGCTGACCAACTGGCAGAAACTGGTTTCGTGGCCCTGACCACTGGACACTGTGCCAATGACGACTTCCACCGCGCCGTCGGGTTCTACGGTGATTTCCGCCCGTTCACGCGGTACACCTGTCGCTGTATCGACGTAGTTGGCGACGCCGATGCCACGACACTTGCCACGCCGCTTTGCCTCTTCCCGTCGGGCGGCAAAACCTGACCAATCGCCGAGCGCCAGGACGCGCTCCATCACTTCGTGGTAGTGCCCGCTGTCATACTCCAGCCCGAACGGATTGCGATACGGCATGGCCGATTCCGGCACCAGGTTGTGCCGTCGCAGCTCGACGCGAT
>JBKPSV010000132.1:0-8394 GCA_046735215.1 Pseudomonadota bacterium
GGTGCTGGCGAATGCGGGCATCGATGAGATCGTGCACAACACCTATTACGTAGTGGCGCACTTCCACTACGTGCTGTCACTCGGCGCGGTGTTCTCCATCTTCGCCGGCTTCTACTACTGGATCGGCAAGATGTCGGGCCACCAGTATCCGGAATTCTGGGGCAAGGTGCACTTCTGGCTGACCTTCATCGGCGTCAACTTGACCTTTTTCCCGCAGCACTTCCTGGGTCTGTCCGGCATGCCGCGCCGTTATCCGGATTACCCGGATGCCTTCGCCGGCTGGAACTTCGTATCCTCGATCGGTGCGTATATCGGCGGCGTCGCGTTGCTGGTGTTCTTCTACGTGCTCTATCGCACGTTCACATCGAAGGAGCCGGTGCCGGCCAACTACTGGGGTGAGGGCGCGACCACTCTGGAATGGACGCTGCCTTCGCCGCCGCCGTACCACACCTTCGCGGAACTGCCGCGCTTCCGCTGATCGATGAGCGAGGCGGTTACAACCCAGACGGCCGAACTCAGCGACTGGATCGCGTTGCTGAAGCCGCGAGTGATGACGTTGGTGGTATTCACCGGCGTCATCGGCCTGCTGATAGCACCGGGTCACCTGAACCCGGTGCTGGCGATCACCGCCGTGCTGTGCATTGCGGTCGCTGCGGGAGCCTGCGGCGCGATCAACATGTGGTACGACCGAGACATCGACGCCGTGATGCGGCGGACGCGCAACCGGCCCATTCCGGCGGGACGCATCGAGCCGGGTGCCGCACTTGGATTTGGCGTCACCCTTGCCGTGGGTTCAGTGATCATGATGGGATTGGCGGTGAACCTGGCCGCCGCATCGGTCCTGGCGCTGTCGATCGCATTCTATGTATTCGTCTATACGATCTGGCTGAAGCGACGGACTCCGCAGAACATCGTGATCGGCGGTGCCGCAGGCGCATTTCCCCCAGTGATCGGCTGGGCAGCGGTGACCGGATCGATCGACCTGTTGCCGCTGGTGCTGTTTGCCATCGTGTTCTTCTGGACACCGCCGCACTTCTGGTCTCTGGCGCTGTTCGCCAACGCCGACTACCAGCGCGCTGGCGTCCCGATGCTGCCCGTGGTCGCCGGGGCCAGGGAAACCAGACGGCAGATCGTCATCTACACGCTGTTGCTCGTGCCCTTGTCGTTGGTTCCGTGGATGATCGGGTTCTCCGGCCTGGTATACGGCCTCGCGGCACTGATGCTCGGTGGCGGTTTCATCGCCTCGGTCTGGCGGGTGGCGGCCGATCGGCAGGATGCCTCGGGTATCAGCCTGACCAAGGACGCGCCGGCTAGGGCGGCTTTCAAATACTCGATCCTTTACCTGTTCGGACTGTTTGCCGCGATCGCCGTTGATCGATTTGCTGGGTAACCTGGTATGGCACTCGATCCAGACGAGTCGCGCCGCCGCCGCGCGCGCAACTGGGCGATGCTCGTGGTGCTCCTGGTTCTGTGCGTGTTATTCTATGCCATCACCATCGTTAAGATGACCAAGTCCTAGCCCATGCGCACCAGCAATCGCACCATCGGCATCGCGCTTGGCGGCATCATCGTGGGAATGACGGGGCTGGCGTTTGCGTCGGTGCCGCTCTACCGCGTGTTTTGTGCCGTTACCGGCTACGGCGGCACGCCGCAGATCGGCAAGGAAGCGGCGCCGGGTGCCACGCGTGGACTGATCACCGTGCGCTTCGATGCCAACACCAACGCCAATCTGCCCTGGGACTTCCGTCCGGAGCAGGAGGAGATACGCCTGCCGCTGGGAGACCAGCAACTGGCCTACTATACGGCGCGTAACAAGGCCGATGCGCCGGTGACCGGGGTCGCGCTGTACAATGTGACACCCGACAAGGTCGGCAAATATTTCCACAAGACGGCCTGCTTCTGCTTCAATCAGCAGACGCTGGCGGCAGGGCAGAAGGCAGACTTCCCGCTCAGCTTCTGGGTAGATCCGGAGATCGCCAAAGATCCCAACACAGCGGATGTTCGCACGATCACCCTGTCCTATACGTTCTTCCGCTCGCTCGACGACGCGGAGAAGTCCGGCTCCCTGGCGCAGGCCGGCCCGCACGTTGGGCCGCTGACACGCCAGACCCCTTGAACACCCCGATGATTTCGCGATGATGCGCGCGCAGTTTCCTGGGACCGGTTTGGCATGAGCGACTCACACGGTGATCTGACGATCGAGAACTCGGGGCTGCATCAGCCATACCATCTGGTCGACCCGAGCCCCTGGCCAATCGTGGGCGCGCTCGGTGGGTTCCTGCTGGTATTTGGCATCATCCTCGCCGCGCATTTCGGCAGCTACATCACGCTGGCCATCGGCGCGAT
The DNA here is from genome assembly GCA_046735215.1 of Pseudomonadota bacterium. Lineage (GTDB taxonomy): Bacteria > Pseudomonadota > Alphaproteobacteria > Acetobacterales > Acetobacteraceae > JAMXLO01. The sequence continues at coordinate 2,347 of JBKPSV010000132.1, forward strand.
CGTGGTGTTCGTTACCATGTTCTTCTGGTGGCGCGACGTCATACGCGAGAGTCGCACTCCCGGCTTGCACACACCCGTCGTGCGGCTGGGACTCCGCTATGGGATGCTGTTCTTCATCTCGTCCGAGGTGATGTTCTTCGTCGCGTTCTTCTGGGCTTTCTTCAATTTCGCGATCTTCCCCGAGACCCAGGGCAACGGGCAGACGATTTGGCCGCCCTCGGACATCCACACGTTCGATCCGTTCCATGTGCCCTTTCTGAATACGATGATCCTGCTGTTGTCGGGGACCACGATCACCTGGGCGCATCACGGGCTGCTGGAGCGCGATAAGAAGACGCTGGTGCTCGGCCTGGGCCTAACCGTCCTGCTGGGGCTCAGCTTCACCCTCTGCCAGGCGATCGAATATTCGGACGCACCGTTCAAGTTCGTCGGTGGCGGGGTCTATCCGTCCACCTTCTTCCTGGCCACCGGCTTCCATGGCTTCCATGTCATCGTAGGCACCTGCTTCCTGATCGTCTGCTGGTTCCGCGCCCGCGCCGGGCACTTCACGCCGGAACGCCATTTCGGCTTCGAGGCAGCCGCTTGGTACTGGCATTTCGTCGACGTGGTGTGGCTGTTTCTCTTCACCTGCATCTACTGGTGGGGTGCGAGCGCGGTCACCGCCAACGTCACGCCCTAGCGGCCGGTGCCGCAACCGGCAGCTTCTCTGCTGCGTGTCGCACTGGCTGGCCGCTGCCCTCGCTGCGGGCAGGGCCGGCTGTTCCGCGGGTTGCTCGACGTGCGGGACCGCTGCGAGGTTTGCGGGCTCGACCTGCGCGAGCATGACGCCGGCGATGGTGCAGTGGTCGGGGTGATCCTGCTACTCGGTGCCATCGTGGTGGTGTTGGCGTTCTGGGTGGAGTTCCGTTTCGCGCCGCCGTTCTGGGTGCATGCTGTGCTGTGGCCGGTCGTGACCGTGCCGCTTGCGGTGTTGCTGATGCGACCGGCCAAGGCCGCTCTCGTGGCGCTGCAGTTCCGGCACCGGGCGACCGAGATGGGGCTGTGACGCCATGACGAAGCTGCGGCGGCTGCTGTGGCCGGGCATCATGGCGTCGGCCATGCTGGCAGTGCTGCTGGTGCTCGGTAGCTGGCAGGTTGAGCGCCTCCATTGGAAGCGGCAACTCCTGGCCCAGATCGCCCGCGCCGAGGCGGCGCCCGCGATCCCTCTGCCGGCTGATCCGCAGCCGTTCACCAAGGTGCAGGTGACCGGCGAGTTGCGCGAGGGTCTTGCCGCATTCTATGGCGCGCAGGTGCGTGATACGCTGGCCGGAGCGCAACTCGGCACGCAGCTCATCGTGCCGTTGCAGCGTGCGGAGGACGGCACGATCCTGGTCGACCTGGGCTGGGTGCCGAACAAGCGCGTGCGGCCGCTTGGCTTGGCGGAAGGGGATGTAACGCTGCAGGGCTACATCCGCCCGAGCGAAACGCCTGGCCTTTTCAGTGTTTCCGACGATCTCGCCTCACGGCAGTTCTTCACGCTCAACACTGCTTCCATCGGAGCGGCACTCGGCCTGCACGATGTCGCCCCATTCATCCTGGTCGCGATGGGACAGGCACCGACGCAGGGCTATCCGGATCCAGCGCAACACCTGCCGCGGCCGCCGAACAATCACCTGTCGTATGCGATCACGTGGTATGGGCTCGCGGCGGGCCTGCTGCTGATCTTCGGTCTGTGGACAAGAGAGGTGCTGACCACCGGGTCAGGCCCGGTGGCAGGCCCCGGGTCAAGCCCGGTGGCAGGCCCCGGGTCAAGCCCGGTGGCAGGCCATGGGGGGCCGGGCTGACGCCCGGATTGCGATGACGGCCTATGAACGACTCGCGGCCCGCTTTGCCCGTATGGCGACACTCGGTGAGGCGTCGTCTGTGCTGAGCTGGGACGCGGCGACGATGATGCCCTCTGGCGGTGGCGCTGCACGCGGCGATCAGCTCGCGGTGCTGGCGGGCATGCAGCACTCGCTGCTTTTGGCACCTGGCGTGGACGAGGACCTGGCCGAGGCGGAGGCTGCAGAAGAGACGGATGCATGGCGCGCCGCCAATCTCCGCCTGATGCGGCATGCCCACACTCGCGCCACTGCGCTGCCGCCGGATCTCGTGGAGGCGGAGGCTCGGGCGAACTCTGCCTGCGAGAAGGTTTGGCGCGAAGCGCGTCGCCTGTCGGACTTCGCGATGGTGAGACCGCACCTTCAGGAAGTGGTGCATCTCGCCCAAGAAGCTGCCGCGGCACTGGCATCGGCGTTGGGTCTCGACCCGTACGACGCGCTGATGGATGGCTATCAGCGCGGGATGCGCACCGCCGATGTCAGCCGGGTGTTCAGCGATTATGAGGCCTTTCTGCGCGAGGCGCTTCCTCGTGCCGAGGAGCGACAGGCACGCAATCCCGAACCGCAGCGCCCGGCGGGGCCGTTTCCGATTGCCGTGCAGGAAGCGCTGTGCCGTCGCATTGCCGAAGGTCTGGGCCTGGACTTTGCACACGCGCGGCTGGACCGTTCCGCACATCCGTTTTCCGGCGGCACGCAAACCGATGTGCGCATCACATCGCGCTACGACGAGACCGACTTCACCCAGGCGGTGCTGGCGGTCGTGCACGAGACCGGGCACGCGCTGTACGAACGCGGGCTGCCGGTCGCCTGGGCACGTCAGCCGGTTGGCGATGCGGCCGGCATGGCCGCCCACGAAAGCCAGTCGCTGATCGTCGAGATGCAGGCTTGCCGATCCGATGCGTTTCTTGCCTGGCTTGGTCCCGAGTTGCACGGCGCATTCGGCGGCGACGCTGCACCTTACCGGTCGGCCAACCTCGCCCGGATGTGGCGGCGGGTCGAGCGCAGCCTTATCCGCGTGGATGCCGATGAAATGACCTATCCGGCACATGTCATCCTGCGCTTCCGATTGGAGCAGGCGCTGGTGGCAGGATCGCTGGTGGTGGCTGATCTGCCCGGCGCGTGGAATGACGGAGTTCATGCGCTGCTCGGGATAACTGTGCCTGACGACAGGCGCGGTTGCCTGCAGGACATCCATTGGTACGACGGCGCGTTCGGCTACTTTCCGAGTTACACGCTGGGAGCGATGGCCGCGGCGCAATTGATGGCTGCGGCACGACGCAGCGTACCCGGGCTCGACGCTGCGCTGGAGCGCGGCGACCTGAAACCGCTGCTCGGTTGGTTGCGCGTCAATGTTCATGGCAAGGGCAGCCTGTTGGAGTTCAACGAATTGCTGTCGCAGGCCACGGGCAAGTCGCTGGATCCTTCCGACTTCCAGGCGCACCTGGCTGCCCGCTATCTGAGCTGAATTCGCAGCCGCCCCCGCGCTGGCCGCCATCTCAGGCGCTTGCCAACTGATGCTGGAGGCAGCAGGAGGAGCCATGCTGATCATTCGTGCCGCCGCGCTCGCGGCGTTCTGCGCCGTCCTTTCCGGCTGTGCGGCGAAGCCTCCGACACCTCCGTCACCCCCGCCGCAACCACCACCCAAGCCGCCCGAGAGCATCGACGGCGAATACCGCGGCACTAGCACCAGGTTTCAAGCGAAGAGCCGCGCATGCCCGCACCCCGGATTGGTGACGCTGGAGGTGGTAGGCAGCGTGTTCCAGTACAGATGGGACCGGGACACGTTTGTCGATGCCACCATTGCACCCGATGGCACCATCACCGGTGGCGCCGAGAGCATCACGCTGGTCGGGCGGCAGTCGGGACCGAAAATCGAAGGCGATGTCACCAACGGCAATTGCGGGCTGCATTTCACGGTGGCCAAGCGGCCGTAGTAGCTTGCCACGATGCGCTACATCTCCACCCGCGGCCACGCGCCGATCCGCGACTTTGCAGGCGTGCTGCTCGCCGGTCTGGCGGAAGATGGCGGGCTTTATGTGCCCGAAAGCTGGCCGCAATTTTCTACCGCCGATTGGCGTGCGATGCGCGGACTGCCGTATCACGCGCTTGCCGCCCGCCTGATCCATCCCTTCGTCGGCGACGCGATACCATCTGCCAAGCTGGCCATACTGTGCCATGACGCCTACGCCGGCTTCGGCCACCCGGCGGTCGTGCCGCTGGTCCAGCTCGACACCGGGCTCTGCGTGCAGGAGCTGTTCCACGGTCCCACGCTGTCATTCAAGGACCTGGCGCTGCAGCTGCTTGGTCGGCTGTTCGACCACGTGCTTGCCGCCCACGATGCACGTGTGACCATTGTCGGCGCAACCTCGGGCGATACCGGTTCTGCCGCGATAGAGGCGTGCGCCGGACGCGAACGCATCGACATCGCGTTCCTGCATCCGCACAAGCGGATCAGCGAAGTGCAGCGTCGACAGATGACCACGGTCGCTGCACCGAACGTTGCCAACATTGCGATCGAGGGTACCTTCGACGACTGTCAGGATCTCGTGAAGGCGATGTTCGGCGACGCACCGTTTCGGCAAGAGTTGCAGCTGTCAGCGATGAACTCGATCAACTGGGCGAGAATCGCGGCGCAGGTGCCGTATTACGCTGCTGCGGCGCTAGCATTCGGCGCACCGGAGCGCGAGGTCGCGTTCAGCGTGCCAACGGGCAATTTTGGCAATGTGTTCGCTGCCTGGGTGGCGCGTCGCATGGGCCTGCCGATAGCGCGGCTGATCGTTGGTACCAATCGCAACGATATTCTTTCGCGCTTCCTGCAGTCGAACGATATGTCGATCACGACCGTTGAGCCGAGCCTGTCGCCCAGCATGGACATTCAGGTCAGTTCCAACTTCGAGCGCCTGCTGTTCGAACTGCTGGATCGCGAGGCGGTGGCGACGGCGGCAAGCATGAGCGAATTCCGCCGCGCGGGCCGGATGCGTGTCGCCGATCCGGTCTGGCATCGCTGTCGGACCTTGTTCCATGGCTTCCGTCTCGATGATACCGGCATCGAGGCGACGATCACCCAGGTGCGCGAAACAACAGGCTATCTGGCCGATCCGCACACCGCGGTAGGCATTGCAGCGGCGGAAGCGCTTCCCCCGGCGCGCGGCGTGATGACCGTCGCGATGGCCACGGCGCACCCGGCCAAATTCCCCGACGCGATCGAGCAGGTCACCGGAGAACGGCCTCGCTTGCCGCCGCGGCTCGCCGGTCTGATCGATCAACCTGAGCGCTTTGCTGTGCTGCCCAACGACCTGGCTGCGGTCGAGGCACAGGTACGTGCGCTCGCGCGGCGCAACGCGTGAAGATTCTCGATTCCGTGCAGACCGCGGCGGCGCTGCCATTCGATCGGCTGATTCCAACCTTGCGCGACGCCTTCGTCGCCGGGGCCCAAGTACCGCTGCGCCATCGCCATGACATTGCGCAGCCCGACGGCGTCACAGCGTCGCTGCTGCTGATGCCGGCGTGGCGCGCCTCTGGCTTCATGGGTGTGAAGGTCGTGTCGGTGTTCCCGGGCAACGGAGCCCGCGCACTGCCCTCGGTGTCCGCGAGCTATCTGCTCTGCGACGGAGCAACCGGCCAGCACCTTGCGCTGATCGACGGCGGCGAAATCACCCGTCGTCGCACCGCAGCGGCATCTGCACTGGCAGGATCGTTCCTGGCACGGGAAGACGCATCATCGCTGCTGATCGTCGGCTCCGGCCATGTTGCCGGCCTTATGGCAGAGGCGTATCGCGTGGTGCGGCCGATCGAGCGCATGCGGGTATGGAATATCCGTCGTGCAGGCGCGGAACGTCTTGCCGCACGGCTTGGTGCAGAAGTGGTCACCGACCTTGCCGCTGCGGTCGCAGAGGCAGACATCGTTTCCTGTGCAACTTTAGCACGGGAGCCGCTGATACGTGGCAAATGGCTGCGACCTGGCACGCATGTCGACCTGATCGGTGGCTTCACCCCGGCGATGCGCGAAGCAGACGACATGACGGTGCAGCGCTCGCGCGTATTTATAGACACCGACGCTGCGCTGGCCGAGGCCGGTGACCTGATCGATCCGATCGCACACGGTGTGCTGCGCCGTGAGGATCTCGCCGGTAGCCTGTTTACGCTGTGCCGCGGTGAAACGTCGGGACGGCGCGACGCGTCGGCGATC
>JBKPSV010000133.1:0-1891 GCA_046735215.1 Pseudomonadota bacterium
GCCGTTCGACGAAACCATGCAGACGTTGGATGACGTCGTGCGACAGGGCAAGGTGCGCTATGTGGGGGTCTCCAACTTCCGACTGTCTCAGCTCAAGACGTGCATGTCGCTGCGGCGGATCGACGTTGTCCAGTATGGCTGGAACATGTTCGACCGTCGCATGCACCGGGAGATCTTCCCCTGGTGCACGGCAAACGACATCGGCGTGATGGCGTATGGCTCGCTTGCCTATGGCATGCTGGCCGGCGCTTTCACCGCTGACATGCAATTTGATGAGAATGACTGGCGCTCAAAGCGAGGCGTTCTGGGCGGCCTCAACCTGTTCCGCACTATGTTCGGTGAGGATCATTTCACTCGAAACCTGCATGCAGTCGAGGAACTCAAGATAATGGCGGCGAAGTACGGCAAGAGCTTACCGCAATTCGCACTCCGCTGGACGCTCAGCAATCCCGCCATCCACACAGGTCTGGTGGGTTTCCGCCGCCCTGCTGAAGTGGAAGAGAACATGGGCGCGCTGGGCTGGTCCATCTCTCCTGCGGACATGGGTGCTATCGAGGCGATCTTTGGCCGCCATGACGTCGTCACCGAGCCCCCAGGTTGGTTGGAGGACGATCCGATTGACTGAATAAGAGACAAATAAGCAACGGAGGAACACCATGCCGGTTCAGCGCTTCGCGTCCATGACGAAGGATTTCGCCACCTTCGACTGCGACGCCCACGTCACCGAACCACCGCTGATCTGGGAACGCGCGGCTGAATTTCTCACCCGTGACGAACTGGCTGCGCTGCGTTCAACGATCTGGTGGGACAACGAAAGTCAGCAACTCATCGTCAACGGTCGTGCCGGCGTCGGGATCGGGTCGCAGCGGCGGGGCGGAATCCCAGGGACCATGCGCGTCATTTCCAACGCCGGGCCCGGCGTGAAGCACGACATCCAACGCGCGTTGAACGTGCGCAATCTCAAGGCCGGGACCGCGCTTACGCAGGAGCAGGTGGGCTACATCGACTTCGCCGGTTCGTACGAGCCGGAGCCGCGCTTGCGCGATATGGATGTGCAGGGGATCGATCAGGTGATGATCATCCCAACCGACATCGATACGTATCCGTGGCTGCTCAATGCGGAAGGTGCCAAGGCATTTTGCAAGGCTTACAATCAGTGGGCCTACGAATACACCAAGGCAGACCCGGAGCGACTGTTCTTCGCTGCGCTGCTGCCGATCCAGAATGCTCAGTTTGCGATCCAAGAGATCCATCGCGTCGCCGCGCAAGGCTGCCGCGTCGCGTTGGTGCGGCCTACTGACGCGATGGGCAACTACCCGTTGCAACCCAAGTACGAGCCGGTGTGGAACGCGCTGGAAGAGACCGACATGGTGTACGGGATGCACCCATTTCCTGCCGGCGCGGCGCTCAAGCCGCCGGGGTACACCGAGCAGTATTCTGGCGCCGAGCTGATCCGACGGACCATTTCAGCGTCCGGGATACCACACTCGTTCCTGACCAACGTGCAGAATTTCCAGTCCGAGGCAGCGCTTTGGGTAACTGCCGCACTGATGTCCGGACTGTTCGAGCGGCATCCCAAGTTGAGGGCGGCGGTGTTCGAAGCGTCATCCACCTGGCTCAGCTTCCTGCTGGACGAGTGCGATAAGATGTATCGGCTGTATCGTAACGAGCGCAAAATGCCCCCACTGAAGCGCTTACCGAGCGAGACCTTCTTTGCCCATTGCATGACCGGCTTCGAAGGGGACGAAGCACCACCACCGCGCTTCCCTGAATTCTATGGCGATATCCTGATCTGGTCGTCTGACGTCTATCATCACGACGGCGACGACGCCTGGCGGGCCATGGAGACGATGCAGCAATATGGTCTGCCGATTGAGAACCAGGCCAAGTT
>JBKPSV010000134.1:0-20876 GCA_046735215.1 Pseudomonadota bacterium
CCGCCGGCATGGGTACGGCACCGATGACAGTCGCTCCCATCGCCGCGTGGCTGGTATCGACCTATGACTGGCGCTTCTCGCAGCTCGTAATCGGGATTGCCGTCTGGGTGCTGCTGTTGCCGGTCGGCCTTCTCGTGCGCCGTGCGCCCGTGCTGGCGTTCAGCAACAGCGGACGAACCACTCAGTCATTCGCGAGCGTCCGGACCGCGTTGATGTCACCGCAATTCGCCGTACTCGCGGCTACATACTTCTGCTGTTGCGCGACCCATTCCGGTCCGCTGTTTCATACCGTGAGCTATGCGATCTCCTGCGGTCTGACCGTCACGGCGGCCGTATCGATCTACGGCGTCGAAGGTCTCGCTGGCTTGTTCGGGCGGATAGCGTTCGGCCTGCTCGGCGACCGGTTCGGCGCGAAGCGAGTGTTCGTCTCGGGGCTGCTGATCCAAGCGATGGCAGCCGCGTCTTACATGTTCGCGCGTCAGCAGACAGAGTTCTATATGGTCGCGACGGTGTTCGGGTTCGTATATGCGGGCATCATGCCACTTTACGCCGTGCTTATGCGCGAAAACTTCCCACTGCAGATCATGGGCACTATGGTCGGTGCAGGATCCCTGGCTTCGAGCCTGGGCATGGCACTAGGACCACTGACCGGCGGCGTGATCTTCGATACCTTCGGAAGCTACATGTGGCTCTACATATTCTCTCTCGGCATCGGCCTGTGCGCAGCCGCGATTATGCTCACCTTCCGGCCGGCGTCCACATCGACGCCGACTCTCGCCGCGGCCGAATGATGGGTCAGCCGGCAGGGTGACGAACCGCGCCGGCTCATTCACAATACTCCTTGAAGGAATGGAGGAGCTCAGATGGCAGCGGAATTCGACCTCGTCATTCGTGGCGGCACAGTGGTCGACGGTACAGGCCGTTCGCCGATCGAGGCCGATGTTGGCATCAAAGACGGCCGCATCGCGACGATCGGCGCGATCACCAAGACTGGGGCGGAAGAGATCGATGCCAAGGGCAAGCTGGTGACGCCGGGCTTCGTCGATATCCACACGCACTACGATGGTCAAGCGGTGTGGGACAGCCACATGACGCCATCCTCGATGCATGGCGTGACCACGGCGGTGATGGGGAACTGCGGTGTGGGCTTCGCGCCCTGCCGGCCGGCGGACCGCGAGAAACTGGTCGAACTCATGGAAGGCGTTGAGGACATTCCCGGCCCCGTCATGCACGAAGGCCTGAAGTGGGAGTGGGAGTCGTTCGCCGAGTATCTCGACGCGTTGGAACGGCGCAACCGCGATATCGATCTGTGCGCGCTGCTGCCGCATGCCGCGGTTCGGGTGTTCGTCATGGGTGACCGGGCGATCGGGCTGGAGAACGCGAATCAGGCCGACATCGCCCAGATGCGCGAGATCGCCGCCGAAGCAATGCGTGCCGGCGCGTTCGGATTCTCTACCTCGCGCAGCCTGAGCCACAAGACCCTGAAGGGCGATCCGACGCCGACACTGCGCGCCCAGGAGGACGAGCTGACCGGCATTGCCATGGGCATGCGCGACGCGGGATCTGGGTTCCTGGAGATCGTGTCCGAATGGGCGCCGGATCCAAAGGCAGAATTTGACATGTTGCGCCGTGTCGTGGAGCGCTGCGGCCGTCCGTGCGTGTTCACCCTGACGCAGCGCCATGCGCGGCCGACGGTATGGCGCGATCTGCTGGGCTACGCGGACGAGGCGATTACCGCCGGCGTGCCGATGCGCCCCGTGGTCTCGCCGCGCGCCATCGGCATCCTGATGGGGCTGGAAGGAAGTCAGAACCCGTTCTCGGGCACGCCGTCATACAAATCGATCGCTCACCTGCCGTTGGCCGAGCGCGTGCGACGCATGCGCGATCCGGCATTCCGTGCGCAAGTACTGTCCGAGGACCCGAAGAAGGAAAGCACCTTCGTGCTGATCAACCGGGTCTCGTACGCGCAGATGTTCCATTTTGGCAATCCGCCAAACTACAAGCCGCAGCGGGAGGATTCCTTCACCGCCATTGCCGAGCGCGAAGGACGGACGCCGGAAGAGGTCGCCTACGACGCGCTGCTGGAAGACGACGGCCACGCGTTCATCTACATGCCGCTCGGTGGCTATGCCGATTACGATTTCTCGGTCAGCGAAACGACGCTGTCGGACCGGAATACGATCATGGGCCTGGGCGACGGCGGCGCACATGTCGCGTTCATTCTGGACGCTGGCTACCAGACCTGGCTGCTGACGCATTGGGGTCGCACGATGCAGCGCTGGCCGATGCCGGAGCTGGTCCGGCGGCTCACTTCGGATACCGCGCAAGCGGCAGGGCTCACCGATCGCGGCGTGCTTGCCGTTGGCAAGAAGGCCGACGTCAACGTGATCGACTGGGACCGGCTGGGATGCGACAAGCCGTACGTGGTGCACGACCTGCCGGCCGGTGGCAGGCGACTCATGCAGAAGGTGCACGGCTACGACGCAACGATCGTGTCGGGACGCGTGACGTATCGCAACGGCGAGCCAACCGGAGTGCTGCCTGGGCGCCTGGTGCGGGGGCAGCAGCTACAGCACGGCGGCTGAGCGGTCAGAACATCGGCCCGCGGTTGGCGGCACCGCCGTCGATGGTGATGATCGTGCCGCTGGTGTAGGCGGCTCGGTCGGACGCGAGAAAGGCCACCATCCAGCCGATTTCTTCCGGCGTGCCGGCGCGGCCAAAGGGCAGGGGCTTCATCAGCTCCTCCCAGCGGCTGGCGTCGCCCAACCGGTCCTGCGCGCGCTTCTGCATGATCGTCACCAGACGGTCGGTCGCGATGGCACCGGGGTTGATGCCAACAACGCGCAGATTATCCGCCGAGGCAGCGCCGCCAAGTGTTCTGGTGAATGCCATCAAACCAGCATTGCCCGTCGAGCCCGCGATGTAGCCGGCGTCCATACGTTCGCCAGCCATGCCGAGGATGTTGATGATCACGCCCCGCCCGCGCTGCTTCATCAGCGCATAGAAGCGGCGGCACATATTGATATAGCCATAGACCTTCAGGTCCCACGCCTCGCGCCACCGTGCTTCGTCGATCTCCTGCAGATTGCCGCCGGGGATGGCACCGGCGTTATTCACCAGGATGTCGATCTCGGGATGCAGTTGCGCGAGGCGATCGACGTTACTACTATCGGAAATGTCGAAGGCGTGCACCTCTGCGCGTACGTTCTGGCGCGAGGTGATGCTGTCGCGCACGGCATCAAGGTCGCTCTGTGTGCGTGAAACCAAGACGATATTGGCGCCTTCCTCGGCCAGCGCTTCAGCGCTGGCGCGACCTATGCCCTTGGATGCGCCGGTGATCAGCGCGGTCTTGCCGCGCAGGTTCAGGTCCATGTGTTTTCTCCCTGTACCCAGATCAAAGAGTACTACATCGGTTTCGGTACCGCCGGCTTACACCGTCAGATACCGGCCCCGAATCTCCGCTTCCTCCGCGCGGAACTGCTCGGGTGAGGCAGCGTAGACGACCCGACCTTTGACCATGACGTGTATTTCATCGGCGACCGCCTCGGCCAGGCGCATGTTCTGCTCGATCAGCAGAATGGTCACGCCTTCGCTGGGCAAACGCCGGATCACATCGGAAAGTTCGCGGACGACCAATGGAGCCAGGCCCTGACTGGGCTCGTCGAGCAGCATCACCTTTGGATCGCTGACCAGGGCGCGCGCAATCGCCAGCATCTGCTGCTCGCCACCCGACAACGTGCCGCCGCGGCTTGATGCGCGCTCGCGCAGCGGCGGAAACAACTCCATCAATCGCGGCAGCGGCCACGTCCGCGAAGGCTGTCGCTCGGCAACACGGATGTTCTCCACCACCGTCAGGTCGGGAAAGATCAGCCGGCCTTCCGGCACATAGGCGATGCCAGCGCGCGCCACGCGATGCGGTGCCCACCCGGTAATGTCGGCGCCATCCAAGGTGACATGGCCGCCACTCGGCGGCACCAGGCCCATCACTGTGCGCACGGTCGTCGTCTTGCCAACGCCGTTGCGACCAAGAATGGAGCAGATACGCCCTTCTGGCACGACAAGGTCTACGCCCTGCAGCACGTGGCTGGAGCCGTAATGCGTATTGAGGCCTTCGATCGAAAGCATCAGGCAAGGCCACCGAGATACGCCCGTTGCACCTCGGCATCCGCGCGCACAACATCGGGCGTGCCGTCAGCGATCACCGCACCACGGTGCAGCACGGTGATCATGTGCGCGAGGCGGAAGACCACTTCCATGTCATGCTCGACCAGCAGCACGGTCATTGATCTGTCTGCCAGCAGCGCGGCCAAGGTGTCCACTGCCTGTGCGGTCTCCTCGACTGACAGGCCTTGCGTGGGTTCGTCCAGCAGCAGCAGCCGGGGCTGCTGTGCCAGCGCCATCGCCACCTCCAGCAGGCGCTGATCACCGTGCGACAGCAGTCCCGCCGGTCGATGCGCGACATGCGTCAGCCCGAGGCGTTCCAGCGCGGCATCGCCGCGGTGTCCGGCATCACCAAACACCGCGCTGCCGCCGTACGGTTGCCAGCGTCGCGCATGGCGTGCCTGCGCGGCGAGGCGCGCGTTCTCGCGAGCGGTCATCTCAGGGAACAGGGCAGTGATCTGGAAGGTGCGCGATATACCGTATTGGCAGATACTGTATGACGACATCCCGGTCAGTATGGTGCCATCGAAACGCACGCTGCCGCCGGATACCTTCGCAACGCCGGTGATCAGATTGAACAGCGTGGACTTGCCCGCACCATTGGGGCCGATCACGGCGCGCACTTCACCGGCCTCGACTCGCATCGATACACGGTCGACGGCGATGATGCCGCCGAAGCGGCGGGTCAGCTCGTCGATTTCAAGAAGCGCCATCGCACTCGCTCGAGTCCCTTGGTGCGACCCATGCCGCTCAGCAGGCCCCAGATTCCCTGCGGCGCGAACAGCACGAACCCGATGAAGATCATGCCAAAGAACAGCGCCCAGGAGTCGGTCCAGGAACTCAGCAGGTTCGAGACCAACATGAAGAAGGCGGCGCCTATGATCGGTCCGACCAGCGTGCCGGCGCCGCCAACGATGACCATGATCAGGGCCTGACCGGAGAACAGCCAGAACAAGAGTTCGGTGTTGGCGAACCCCGCAAACGGCGCATAAAGCGCACCGGCGAGCCCACCGAGCGCGAAAGCGATCGCCACGACAGCAATCTTGTAACGGCGGGTGTTGTAGCCGAGCGACAGGGTCTTTGACTCGTTTTCACGGATGCCGCGCAGTACTTCGCCGAATGGTGAACGCACCAGAACACGGCAGAACAGCAGCGACGCGAGCAGGCAGGCGAGAACGAGATAGTAAAAGCCCGCCTTGCCGGCGAAGACAGTGATACCGAACGGGCCGGGGCTGCGGGGGATCCCGGCGAGACCGTCCGACGCGCCGGTGGCCGCTGTCCATTTGAATGCGACGGCATAGAGCAGTTGCGCGAAGGCCAGCGTCAGCATGGAGAACGAAACCCCGGAAGCGAGCGTGCACACCCAAGCCACGCCTATCGCGACAACCCCGCTGAAGACGGCGGCCAGCGGCACGGCGAAGATCAGCGGGATGCCCGTATGCAACAGCAGATTGCCGCAGGTATAGGCACCTAATCCGTAGGCGGCGGCATGGCCGAACGACAACAGGCGGGTGTAGCCAACCATAAGGTCGAGGCTCATTGCGAACAGGCCGAGGATCAGTGCCTCAGTGAGCAGCGTCATCGCGTAAGGCGGCAGTGCCACTGGTGCGAGCGCGAGCACGCAGGCGACCGCAATGAGCCCGTGAGAAAAGTTCATCAGGCTTCTTTGCCGAGCAGGCCGCCCGGCCGGATCACCAGCACTATGAGCATGACCAGGTACATCAGCGCGAGTGCCAGGTCAGGAAAATAATAGGTGCCGAACACCTGCACGAACGCGACCAGCAGTGCGCCGAGAGCGGAGCCCAGGAAGCTACCCATGCCGCCGATGATGACGATAACGAACGTGTCGATCACCGCAGTGGGGGCCATCGCGAGCGAGGCGGTAACCAACGGTGCGGCCAACACGCCGCCGATGCCGGCGAGTCCGCAGCCGATGCCGAACACCGCCGATCGTATCAGGCGCACATCGGTGCCAAGCGCGTGCACCATCTCGGCGTTTTGCGACGTGGCACGGATCAGCAGTCCGAGACGGGTGCGTTCGAGGAACTGCCAGATGGCGATAGCGACCACAATACCGGCCACGGCGAGAAACAGTCGATAGAGCGGGAACGGTTCATCCATGATGAACACGATGCCGGACAGCGCGGCCGGGGCGCGGACTTCGAGTGCATTGACACCCCAGATCAGGCGAATCGCTTCGCCCATGATCAGGGTGAGGCCAAAGGTCACCATCAAGAAGGCGCTGTGGTCTCGGCGATACAACAGCCGAAGCACGCCGAGTTCAAATGACGCGCCGAAGGCGCCGACCAGCAGGGGAGAGAGGATGAGTGCCGCCCAGAAGTTCCCGACGCTTGCGACCGAGGAATAGCCGACATATGCGCCGAGCATGAAGAATGCACCATGTGCGAAGTTAACGATGCGCATGATGCCGAAGATGAGCGTGAGACCAACGCCCAGGAAGAACAACAGCGCCGCCTGGGAAAACGCGTTCAGGCACTGGGTGACGAGGAAGGCGGTGAAATCCATCAGCGCGGAGCCGAGGGCGGGCCAACACTCCCCCTCCCGCAAGGGGAGGGGGGACTCTCGGGAATATCCGCCGCCACTTTCGGTCAGCTCTCGAATGTCATCTGCCGACACGCGGGAGTGATCTCATCGCCAGGGTAAGTGGCGATGATCTCCGGGATCGGGGACTTGAAGCCTTCCTTCTTTACCACTTTCACCATGTAGCCGCCTTGCACCGCCTGGTGGTCGCAGGCGCGGATCGCAGCCTTGCCCTTGATCGAGTCCACCGCCACCGTTTCCAGCGCGGCACGCAGCTTGTCGGTGTCGATGCTTTGCGCCTTCTCGATGCCGGCCTGAAGGATCTGGCAGGCCTGCCACTGCTCGCCCTCGAACACATCGGGCTCGGTGCCGTACTCCTTGCGCCACGCTTCGACGAACGCCTTGTTCGCCGGATTATCGATCGTGAAGACATAGCGGGTGGAACCAGCCAGTCCGAGCGCGGCGTCGCCGACGGCATGGATGCTGTTCAGATCGACAATCGATGTCACCAGCTGCACCTTGTTGGCCAGCCGGTACTCATGCGCCTGCGAGAGGAACGCGTTGTTGTCGGCGCCCTGCATGACGATGAAGCAGGCATCGGCGCCGGCCTGGCGGATCTTGGTGATATAGGTCGAAAAATCCTTGGTGCCGATCGGCGAGAACACCGCACCAACGAAGTTCTTCTTCGCCTTTGCGACCTCATCCTTGAACACGTCGATGCTGTTGTGCCCCCAAGCGTAGTCCATGCCGATGGCGTAAAAGTTTTTTATCTCACCTTGTCGCAGCCAGAGCGAGATGACGCGGGTCTCCATCGGTCCTGAGATGTTGGCGCGGAAAAAGTTGGGCACGAAGGAAGAGCCGGTCAGCCGTCCATCGCCGTTGTCAGACGAGACGAAGATCGCGTTCCACTCGGCGAGCTTGGGCACCACGGCGAGTGCCTCGGACGACAGCACCATGCCGAACAGCAGATGGCAATCGTCGCGCTCCACCACGATCTGCGCCTTGCGCACACAGGTGGCGGGATCCCCGGTGGTGTCCTCGACACGCAGTTCGATCGGCCGGCCGAGCAGGCCGCCTTTGGCGTTCACGGTCTTGACCCAGAACTCCGCGCCGTGGCGCATCTGTTCGCCGATCTCCGCAGCGGGTCCGGTCAGCGCGAGCGGCATGCCGATCTTGATCGGCGCCTCGCCGCGGGCATGGCGTAGCACCATGGGCGCCGCCACAGCTGTCAGGCTCGCGCGCATCGCGGCGCGACGGGTGAAACGCGTTGCCATGGAGATCCTCCCTGCGGCTTTGGCAGCAGTATCGCCGCGATGCCAAGCCGGCATCAAGCACGCAGGGGTTGACCCATTTCGGAAGGTAAGCAGTGGCGTCGGAAGAGGAGAGCAGGACTGATGTACTGGGGTGCCCGACGACCGAGAAGCCTAAGCCACGTTCGACGATCAGCGTCAGGCGAAACTAAAACCGTCGCAGTGGCTTCGTACTCAACTTCACGCGACAGGTGTCACACGCTTACACCGTGCGACACTGCCATCGTCGCCTGTTATACCGTTTCCTTCAGTTCCTTCGCGACTCGGAAAGCGACCTTCTTGCTCGCTTTGATCTTGATCGCTTCCCCCGTCGCCGGGTTTCGACCCATGCGTGCAGCACGCTTGCGAACCTGAAGAACGCCGAGACCGTTGATACGGATCTTGTCCCCCCGCTTCAGGTGCCGCGTAACCAAGCCAACCATGTCGGACAGCATGGCGTCGCATTGCTTCTTGGGGACCTCATGGCTTTCGGACAATGAGGCGGCGAGATGCTTGAGTGTAACGGTGGCTTGCGCCCCGCCCTTTGCTGGTGCCGCCTTCGGGGTCTTTGCCGCGGACTTGGCCACCGCGGGGGCCTTTCTTGCTGCCATCGTGACGCGACTCGCTGTAGGGGTTTCCACTGACGGCGACGGAATCACGGTTTGTGCGAAATAACAAGCATTTCTTGCATGCCGGGTCTGGATTCCAGGGACTTTCCAACGTCCTGGGCTGTGGCATGCTGTCCGCCATCTATCTGCACTGCAACCCACGCAAGGACGGAAAGGCAGAAGCATGTACGACGTGCACTACTGGCCGACACCCAACGGCAAGAAGGTGACGATTCTTCTGGAAGAACTAGGGAGCCAATACAAGATCGTGCCATGTAATATCGGTCGTGGTGACCAATTCACGCCTGAATTCCTAAAGATGAACCCTAATCACCGCATGCCGGTACTGGTGGATCATTCGCCGAAGGATGGCGGCGAGCCGCTGGTTGTCTTCGAATCCGGCGCAATCATGCTGTACATCGCCGAGAAGGAGGGCAAATTCTATCCGCAGGCCATCCGGCCAAGGTATCAGGTCACAGAGTGGCTGATCTGGCAGATGGCCAACCAGGGGCCCAAGAGCGGCGAATGCGGCCACTTCCGTCGGCTGGGAGACACCAAGGGCGACCAGGCCTACGCGGTCAATCGCTTCACGGACGAGGTTAACCGGTTGTACGGAGTGCTGAACAACCGGCTGTACGAGAGCCGTTATCTGGCGGGTGACGAATATACGATCGCTGACATGATCTGCTATCCGTGGACGGTGAACTGGCAGGCACAGGGCCAGAACATCGAGGACTTCAAGTACTTCAAGCGCTGGTTCGAGGAACTGGGTGCGCGACCTGGCGTGCAGCGCGGCATGGCGGCGGGGGCTGATCTGTCCGAGGATCCATCCAAGCTGTCGCAGGAGGAGAGCGACCGGCGAGCCAAGCTGCTCTACAACCAGCGCGCTCGTCCGGTTCCGGCATAGGAGGCGTATCATGGCAGATGTTGAATGCTTCTTCGATTGCTCGAGTCCGTGGACCTATTTCGCCTTCCATAACCTGCTGCTGATGCAGAAAGAGCTCGGCATCAATGTCGCCTGGCGGCCGATCCTGGTCGGCGGCGTGTTCAACGCGGTCAATCCTAGCGTGCACAATTCGCGCGAGAAGCCGGTCCCGGCGAAGGCGGTCTACAACAAGAAGGATCAGCAGGACTGGGCCCGCCACCTCGGCATACGCATGCACTACCGCCCCACAGTGTTCCCGGTGAACAGCGTCCGCGCCATGCGCGGGTGCGTTATGCTCGAGCCGGAGGGCAAGCTGGTGCCATTCGCGCTGGCGACGTTCGAGGCCTACTGGGGCGACGACAAGGACATCTCGCAGATCCCGGTGTTGCGTGACATCTGTGGCAAGGCCGGGGTTGATGCGGACAGAATGCTTGAAGGCATCGAGCGCCAGGAGATAAAGGACAAGCTGCGTGCCATCACGCAGGAGTTGATGGACCGTGGTGGCTTCGGATCGCCCACCATGTTTGTCGGCGGAGATGACATGTATTTTGGCAATGACCGCATGCCGCTGATTCGCGAGGCCGTGCTGCGCCGCCGCCGCGCATGAGCCTGGTTCTGGTCGCTATCGAGGATCGCGGTGAAGCCGGTCGCGTTGCGCGTGTGACGGTGAACAATCCGGAGCAGCGCAACGCGCTGGGCAACGCCGGTAAGCGCGAATTGGCCGAGGCAATCGAGGCGGTCTCAGCTGACGCGCTTCTGCGCGCCATCGTGCTGACGGGAGCCGGCGATCGGTCATTCATCTCGGGTGCCAACATCACCAAAATGGCGACGTTCGAGCTTGGCCATGCGACCGACGGGCCCACCCTGACGCATCGCGTATGCGAAGCGATTCGCCGCGCGCCGGTGCCGGTGATTGCGCGAATCAACGGCTGGTGCCTCGGGGCGGGATTGGAGATCGCCGCATCTTGCGACATGCGCGTCGCCGTTGACAGCGCACGCTTCGGCATGCCGGAAGTGCTGTTCGGCATCCCGTCCGGTATGGAGGCGTGTCTGCTGCCGCAACTGATCGGCTGGGGCAAGACGCGCGAGTTGGTGTTCACCGGACGCCACATCGATGCGCGCGAAGCGGCAGCGTGCCGTCTGGTCGAACGGGTGGTGCCGGCCGACCAACTGGACGCTGCGGCTGAGGAATGGGTCGGCGCCATTCTGTCCGCCGGACCCGCGGCGATTCGCGCGCAGAAGGCGCTGGTCCGCGATTGGGAGAGCATGTCGATCGCCGATGCCGTGCAACAGGGAATTGCCGCAGTGGCGGCAGCCCATGGCAGTGACGAGGCGCGACGCCTGATGGGTGCGTTCGTGGCGCGACAGCGGGCGAGGCGCTAGGGCGTAGCCCTCTCACCCAAGTCCCACCAGATGCCGGCGAAGGCGGCGATTCCCTCGCGTGCCGGCGGAATCAGCAGGTGCTCGTCCGGGCCATGCTGTTTGCAGCCGTTGTAGCTGTGCGGCACCCAGATCAGCGCTGTGCCCAGATGATCGACGAATACATCCCCGGGCAGTCCGCCCGACGAATTCGGGATCACCTGCACGTGCCGGCCGAGCGTCCGCTCCATCGACGCCACCGTCCACCGCACCCAAGGATCGGACGGGTCGGTGCGGCTGGCCGGCATGCGAATGCCGGCGTTCTCAATCCGCACGGAACTGAAACCAAGAGCGTCCAGATGGCGGCGGAGCGAAGGCTCGAACGTTGTCGGGTCGGTATCCACCGTGTAGCGGATCTGGCAATGCGCCCGCGCATTTGGCGCAACGGCGTTCACCGGGTTTTCCGGCCGCCCTGACACCATCGCCAGCACGATGAAGCTGTTCCAGCCATAGATCTTCTCGGCGGCTGACAGGCCAGGTTCGCCCCAGTCGGGATCGATCGAGGCAGCTTCGCCACCGCCGCCGACCTCACAGCCGGCCAGCACTGAGCGGACGCTCGCAGGTAGGCCGTTCCTCGGCAGCCAGTCGCGCACCTGGATGCGGCCATTGCGGTCGATGATGGTGCCGAGTGCATGGGTCAGCACCACGGCGGGGTCAGTGGTCAGTCCGCCCCAATGTCCGGAGTGCACGCCACCAGGTCGCAGATCAACCACGAGGTCGAAGTGGAATGTGCCGCGGGTACCGGTGGCGATCGTCGGCACCTCTGGCATCACGCGCGGACCATCGCTCCCGATCAGCACGTCGGCTGCGAGCGCGTCCTTATGTTGGGCGACGAATTCGCGGAGGCCGATCGAGCCACGTTCTTCGCAGGTCTCCAGCACCAGCTTCAGGTTGAAGCCAAGCTTTTCCTTGCGCTCGTGCAGCACTGCTTCCAGCGCCGAGAGGTTCAGAGCGTGCTGGCCTTTGTTGTCGGCACTGCCTCGGCCATACCAGCGATCGCCCTCTTCCTTCAGTCGCCAAGGATCGAGACCGCTACGCCACTGGTCCTCCAGGCCCCGGACCGTATCGCCATGGCCGTACGTCAGCACAGTCGGGCGCGACGCGTCCTCGTGCCGTGCGGCAGTCAGGATCGGGCCAAAGCCGGATCTGGGGTTCGGGTGGATAAAGACCTCGAAGCCGAGGCGCTGCAGCCAGGGACGCATCGCCTCTTCCAGGTAGCGCTGCACATCGGCGTCGTGGCCGGGATCCTGCGAGGTGCTGGGGATCGCCACCAAGTCCGCCAGCCGGTCACGGAAGCGGTTGCTGTCGAAAAACTCTAACGCCCGTGCGACGGCGCCATCCCGGGATGCCATGTCTGTCTCCTATTCGCGACCAACGTCCACATATTCCGGGACGGTCAGATAAACCCAAAGCAGGTTCGCCAGCAGCAGCGCAGCGGTAATCAGGAACACCCAGCGCAGGCCGAAGGAGGCGGCGATCGCGCCGCCGGTCAGCGGGCCCAGGGAATTGCCAAGGAAGCTGGCCGAGGCGGTCATTCCATAGACAGTGCCGCGGTCGGACCGCGGCACCATGCGGCCGATCAGCGCGTTGGCCGTTGGCAGAATGCCGCCGATGAACAGGCCGACGCCGAATCGCTCCAGCGCGAAGACCCAGTAGCTCTGCGCGAAGCCTTGCGGAAGACTGGTCAGCGTGGCGCCCAAGAGGCAGATCAACAACACGCGACGGTAGCCGATCTCGTCGCTGTGCTTGCCAAGGAGCGGCACCGCGATCATTCCCGCAAGGCCGGTGACGGAAAAGGCAACGCCGCCGAGGGTGGCAAGGTCTGGGCGCGGACCAGTCAGTTCCTGCACGAACAGCGTTACCACCGGCTGCACGGCGCGAGTACTGAATTGCGCCATCAGCAGCACGAAGAACAGCGGCAGCACGCCAGTCGCGCCGATCAACAGCGCCAGTCCGCGCAGGCCTCCTCGTGATCGGCGGCCCCCTTCAGGGCGCACAAAACGCTCGGGGACGCCGCGCCAGACCAGGAACATCGCCGCAAAGGTGATTGCGGACGTGCAGTAGAACGGGATGCGATAGCTGCCGGTGAGGTCCGCAAGAATGCCGCCGATGACCGGTCCGACCAGGGAACCCACCAGCTGACCGGTGCTGAGCCATCCGAGCGCGTAGCCCAGACGCTGCTCAGGCACTTGGCTGGCGACCAGCGCCATCGCGGTGGAAGAAAAGCCGGCGAACACGCCCATCAGTGCACGCGCACCAAAGAACTGCCATACGTTCAGTGACAGCCCCATCAGCGCAGTGAATAGCGCGATGGCGCAGCTCGATCGGATCAGCATTGGCTTGCGGCCGTAATTGTCCGCCAGCCTTCCCCAGAGCGGCGAGGCAAAGGCGGCGACGAAAGAGGTCGAGCCGTTGAGGATGCCGGACCACAGGTCGATACCTACCTCGGTGGTCACGCCGAGTTCCGGCAGAAACAGCGGCATGATTGGGCTGAGAAAGCTGAATGCCATGGTCATAATGAACTGGATGCCGACCATGGACCACAGGGTGACCCGCCAGTGGCGCTCCAGCGCGATCTCTTCATGCGACGACCCGGTCGGGGCCGACGTCTGGCGCGAGGGGTCCGTCATTGAAGGGAGACTGGCACGCGATCCGCGGGACGTGAACCTCGAGCGCAGTCGATAAGCGATGCGCCAATCCCGCAGGGACTGTGCTGAGGTCACGTCTCTCGCATGATGCCGCCGACGCGGCGCCGCGCACAGACGCCCGGCCGCTGCGGCAGAAAGGCCGCGCGGTCGGCACGACTGAAACCAAAGCAGCAGCAAGTCCCTCATACGCCGGAACCAAAATCAGATCGGCGAGCGGGTCGGCCCCGTCCGCACCATTGATACGGCGATGGCGGCGCGAGCGCTGAAGGTGAGTGGCACACGCTCGGTGTTTTGTTCTGCCCGCCCGGGACGTGACCGACCGCAGCAAGCACTCATATCAGTTAGCGCTTTCGCGCCGGGCCGGCTGCAGTCGGTGTGGCGTCAGAGGCACGCCGCCATGATCGCCTGAGTCGTGCGCCGGCAGCACCGCGCGGATCTTTTGGGCATAGGCATCCCTTGCGTTGTCACGCCGCAACCTTGCCATAGCGGCCTGTCGTAGCCGTTCCCACAGAACTTCTGAGCGGTATAGTGCAACTACCCTGGCGGCGAAGCCGGGCGCGTCATCTGTGTCGGCTGCCAACAATTCGCTATCATCCGTCCACCCCATCTGCTCACATAGCAGCGAGGTGGTTACTATCGGCACTCCGAAAGACGCTGCCTCGTAAATTTTGTATGGAAGACCCTCTGAGAAGCGTGCCGGTGCCACCATCACTCGGTGACTGTTGTAGAGCGGCGTCAGCTTGAATATTGGCCCCGTCAGCACTACGCGCGAATTCTCCGCGATCCGCTCCAGCGTCACCCAGGGGGACAGGTCACTCGCCACCGTCACCTGAGTCTCGTGGCCTAGCTCTGCTTCAATCAGCGGCAAGACTTCGTCGACGAACCAGCACAGCCCGTCAAGATCCGGCGTCTCCCCACTTAAGTCACCAACGAACAGAAGGGCCGACCGCTCCTCCCACGGCTGCAGCGTCGGCGTCACGTCGCGCATGGCGCTGAGTACATGCACGCCTGGCAGCCCAACGTCGGAAAGCAGACGCGACTCCTGCTCGCTGGCGACCAGCAGCTCGTGGCAACCAAGCGCGTTGTGGAGTTTGCGCTTAAGCGACTCCAACAGAGAATCCGTGGCGGGCTGACCCGTAGCCCGCGCGCTCACCATCTCCTGCGTGGCTGCGAGTGCTTCAATGTCTAGAATGATCCGCGTGCTGGCCGGCACCAGCGCGGCATCGTCAAGTACCGAACGAATAAGCTCCAGGTTGGCAGTGCGTGATACCCAGATCGCATCATAGTAGCCCGGACGGCCCGCCAGGAAGGCCCTGAAGTCTTCGTGCGAGTGGTCATGCAGGATCTCTGCCGTATCGGGGAAATCAGCGGCCATGGCAGCAGGGTCCGCTTCCGTCGCCTGCATCGGGAACACCGTCACCTGATAGTCCAGTGCGCATATGATCCCGATAATATCGTTGGCTCGCAGGGTGCTCGAGCCGGGCACACGGAGTGGCACCGTGTCCTCGATGAACAGGACGCGCCGGTGATGTCGGTCGGCTGCGCGGGCGAACGCCAAAGCTGCCGTGGAGCCGGCGTAGTGCATGCGCAACGTCGCCGCGTGCTTGTCAAGCAGGACTGTCCGCCGGCCACTCTCCTGATCTCGCAAGTCTTCGAAATTGTCCGCATCGGCATCGCCATATCGATGCAGCACTACGGAAGGGTCATAGACCACACGATATCCTGACTGATGGATGCGCAAGCCAAGGTCGGCTGCTGCCAGGTGCTCGGACGCGATAGCGACGTCCAGACCGCCAAGGCGACGCACCAGCGCAGTGCGGACCATGAGGCAGGCTATGGAGCAGAAATCCACGTCTCGTACGAATTCCGCTTCCGGACGGAGGGGCGCCGCGCCGCTCATGTAACTGGCAGTGGTGCCGTCGCGCCAAATGATGCCACCGGCCTCTCGCACCATCTCATCACTGCCGATAATCTTGCCGCCAACGGCACCAGTGCTTGGATCCCGGTCAAGGCGCGCCATGGCTGCGGCAACTGCGCCCGCGGCAAGCCGCGCATCGCTCGCGAGATACAGCAGCCGGTCGGCGGTCGCAGACCCGAGCGCGACGTTGCAGGCCGTCACCAGGCCGATATCGTCCCTGAAGTGCAGCAGACTGGCGCCGCTGACATAGCGTTCCACCTGTCGCACATCGTCGGCAGAGCCAGGATCAACCAATATCAACTCGATGTCGCCCGGATGGTTCTGCCGCAGTGAGGCGATCGCCTGCAGCGCCAGGTGCAGCCCATCCATCAGAACCACGATTGCGCTGCAGATCGGCGGCCCGGACATGGTGAAATCAACCGGCTGCCGTCCGTAGAGCGGCAGCAAGTTTCGGGCCTGCGTCGCGAAAAGCGCGCGCGCGTTGTTCGGGATGGGGGCGCTGTCGGCATTCGTCAGGCCCTGGACCCAGCCTTTGGCGAGCACGTGCGCAAAGGCGTCTCGCACGGTCTTTGAATGCACCGCTCGTCGGGCGGAATCGTTGTGGGTCCAATAGGAGCGGAGATCGATGTGGCGTGATGGACTGCGTAGCTCGAATACCCCTACTTGTAGAAAGTGCATATAGCCGTTCAGGAACGTGCCGTTCGTCACCGCCTCTGCGACGTCGGCGTAGCGGCTGAGGTAGTGGGCTTCCGAGAATTCGGCCAATGGGTCGAATGCGGTCGGACTGTCATTGCAAAGATAGTGCTGAAGCGCGCACACGAACTGGCCGGCGGCAATCGCGTGCGCCACAGACGGATAGCGGGCGAGATACCATGCATTATCGAAATAGAGCGAAGTGTCCGCGTCCGCATGTTGTTCGTGAAGCTGGTACACAAAGCGAGCGTATGCATCGGCCAAGGTTGCAGGGACTGCATTACCTCGCCGTTTGGCGGCGATGCTGAAGAATGCCGGATCGAACAGCGGATGGCCCGTCAGTCCATTGCCACACCCCACGCAGAGAAAATGATCGTAGCCATTGGCATATGGACCTGTTGCCGGGCCGCCTGGAAATTGAAGCCGATAGAACTCCGGGCTGAACAGCCAGTGGGGCGAACACATCGATAAGCCGTCGCGGCAATAATGGTCAAACCCCGATCGGTAGCAGCCTTCCCGTACCGATTGCGCAACGTCTGGGTAGCGTCGCAGATAGAACGCCTCATCGAAGAACGCGTTTGGCGAGCGGCCCAGACGCTGGCCTTCTGCCAGATAGTCTGCGAGCGGATCTTCTACACTCAAATCGATCGAGTATGTCTTCCGATACCAGTGCACGTCGAACTCGACCCATCGAGCGGCGCGTTGCTGAACAGGAATGAGCGTTTCGCCCGGTGACGGCATGGGGTTCGGATCTCCGACGACTACCCAGACCGTCGCCTGATGCAGATCAGCCGCGGCATAGGTCGGAATGCGCGCCTACGTCGCCGGCTGCTTGTTTGCTTGATGGACCGGTGAAGCCGGTTGTGCGGCTTACGGCCGGCCAGCCCTCATCAGGCAACGGCGCGCTGCCGATCGGCTCTGGTGACGTAGGTCATGCCTCCTCGGCTGGCACGAATTTCAAGCACCGCTGAACCACCCAGTGCAGGCAGAGGCAACACTGCGTTGCCGTTCGTCCACCGGTGCAGCACGGCGCCGTATCGCTCGACGGCCCACCAGCCGTGCGACAAATTCGGATCGTCGAGCGGAATCTGTCGTACCCCTCCTGTTCCGCGCAGCGATATTCGATCGATATACACCCCAAAGCAGCGACGATCCTCCAGCCACGGTCGGGTGTCTGTCAGTTGGCCGGCACGTGAGACCAGGCTGACTTCGGCCGTGCCGTTTGGCAGCAAGAAAACGTATAAACCGTTCTCGGCAGACAATGGCGGGAGTTCCTGGCCGTTTGCCACGATGCGCAGCGCCGGATCCGTGGTCGTATCGGCGTTCGGTAACGGTTGGCCGAGTGCGGCAGCACGTTCCGCCAGGCGCAGCCATACCGGACGCACATTCGCCTCATCCCACACGAAGGGTCTACAAGATCCTGCTTCGCGCGTCGGATAGTCCGTCCCGTCCGTCAGTTCCGGATGCAGCGCAACCGGCCCATCGGCGTTGACGAAGAAGCGACGGGTATTGGTGGTGTTCAGATAACTTTCAGACGTCAAACCTTCGGCGACCACGATGGCGTGCGTGTCCAGTTCGACATGCAGATACTCGACCGAGGAGAGGCCAGTCTCTTGGCAGATCGTCGTGCCATTGATCAGCTGGCGAGCGCAGATCAGTTTGCTGTCAATAAAGATCGCATGATCGGGAGATATGAGCAGATCGCTGTGCGGTGTATTGCCCGCAATTGCCCCGCGCCGGATGCGAATCGGGGCTGCCACTTCGGGGCGCGGATGCGTGGCCAGGTCGATCCGCCGCCGACCGAGCCACTTGACGGGGCGCGGGATTAGTTCATCGCCGGCTAACGTAAGGACCAGGTCGCCTGGCATCAGGCTTTCAATCCGTCGCTCGCCGGTTCCAGTCAGGATGCGGGTACCAGCCACGTAGCAAACCGCGCTGGGATTCTCGACAATCGTGTAGGCGTCCGACGGTGCGCTGACGTTGCCGGCGGCATCCGTCGCCCTCGCGGTTAAACTGAATGTCCCGATTGGCGGCAGTGTCGGGGTCGTGAATGTCGATGCACCGCCACCGTCGGCGGGCACGGTGCCGAGTTGGGTGTCCCCGTCGAAGATCGTGACGGTATCAGTCGCCACAGCCATGCTGTTCACGGTTGGCGTGGTATCGTTGGTGCTGTCGCCGTTGGGCACGATCCCGGTTCCAGGCGCTACGTTGTCCGTCACCGAGGTGATCTCCGGTGCGGCTGGTGCCGTGTTGTCGATCGCGAGCGCTTGTGTGGTCAGGCTTCTGCTCCGGAAGCCGCTGTCGGCGAGGCGGATCGTATAGGTGCCGTCCGCCAGGCTTTGGGCATTGATATCGGTCGACGCCGCAAGGTTGAACGTCCAGCTGCCAGTGCCGGAAACGGAAACGCTTCCGACCAGCGTTCCTCTCCCTGTCCCGAACACGCCGCCGACCAGAAAAATATTAAGGGTACCAGCCGCACCGCTTCCGACAGTTCGGGTTATGCTGCCGGCCAGTGTCAGTGTCCGATCGGAGGTGATGAAATCCGTCGCCGAACTGCCCGTGTCAGCGGTGATTGAGTCGATCGTCGCGCCTCGAACATGTATTGCCATTATGCCCCCATTGACAATCAGCAAAGTCAGCTCGCCGTGTTTGCGCTCATATCAGTAGGTGACGCCATGTATCACGCGTCTGCTCCCGTGCAGGTCCGGTATCGCGATTTATCCGGCCGTTCTAGCTGGCACATCGCGAACAGCTAGGCTCTCATCATGACTAGCTTGCCTCTTAATCCTGGCTTCATACAAAAGCAAGGCCAATACCCATGTGGAATATTAATTGAGAATGTCATTGCTTTTCTAAAAGCGGGTTCGCTCAGTGCCGGCCGCGGGCACTCCGCAGACGCAAGAGCGATACGGTCGCCTCGCGGCGGTAATGCGGAGCCGCGCTGCTGGCACACGTCCGGTGAAGCGCGTTAGTGCCAAGATGGCGGGTCCGACGTGAGGCCAGTGTCGATCCCCGCGAGCAACGCCGAGTCTTCCCTGCTATGCCGGAGATGACTCGGCAGCACAGGGAAGCGGGCCGCAGGGCGAGAACCGATCAGGGATCTTGCTTTATTGCAGCCCCTTGACACTGCCGTCGCCATGGCTCTTCTGACCGACTAGTAGCGGAAGTCGGCCGTCGTGGGCCAGCGGTGGATGGCAGCGGCTGGATTATGTCGGGCCGTTGCTGAATTCGGCTGTAGCGGTCTCAATCATCCTTGTTCGTCACGGCCTCGCGCTTCTCACCAACCCTTGTTGTGGCACTTAGCAGCACACGGCTGCGCCCTCCAAGGTTGACAGCGCGACCTGGTTCGTCCGGTGTCGGGCTTGGTTCTCCCTCGGGAATGGTCCTCCCGAGCAAATCTCGTAGCAGCGCTGGTCGCAGGGCCGCCCAGCTTCGTGGACCATGTCATACGCACGGCGGAATGAGCGGGAGAGAATGCGGGCAGAGCGTCAATCCGAGATTGCAAACTGGGTGAGCGAGTGATAATTCGCCATCGTAGTTAGAAATAGATGTGAGAGCTTCGAGTGAGGCGGGAACTGTCGTGATCACTGCAACTCGCTACACACATTGGAGTGGGCTTCGGGGAGGGACATGCCGCTGACGCCAGAAGGGGAACGTAATGGAAATTGGCACTTATGCCGAATTGACCAACCGGAAGATTTTAGTTCCTGAGGCACAGACCAATTATGTGCGTGTAGATTTGTATTTCTTCATTAATTGTATGCTGCCAATACTGCAAAGCATCAAGGTGGACGAAGCATGGTACCTTCGTGCTTACCCCGATGTTCAGGAAGCAATACAGAACGGAATCTTAACGGACCCTCAGTCTCATTATTGCCGTTTTGGCTTCTATGAGCACCGCATGCCGTACCGTATCACGGTTGATGAACCGTGGTACCTCGCGCAATACCCAGATGTCGGTGATGCCATCGGAAGGCAACATTTCGCGTCCGGCCAGGCGCACTTTGACCTGCAAGGTTTTCGCGAAGGCCGCTTACCTTATCCTGATTTCCGCCTGAGCTCGGCAAGTGCTGTCCAATTGAGTGGTAAGGTTCCGGCTTCTAGCCGAGCCCTACGATCATCGACGGCCCAAAGTGGCGTTATGCACGTTTGACAGCACACCTGCGGAAGGAGGAAGTGCGCTGCATGCTTAGGCAGAGGATTGATTAGATTTGAAGTCGGTGCGCAAGAGCCATCCTACTACGCGGAAGCCGGACGGAAGCCAGGGCTCAATGCTCCAGTCTCGTCCAACGAAATTCCCTTCGGAGAAACAACAAACCTCTGCCGTCCCAGCTATCGAAGAGTTCGACGAAGATGCGTATTTGACTGCTAATCCCGATGTCGCGGCTGCGGTAAGAAGCGGCCTCTATCGTTCTGGGCACTTCCATTATCAAACTGTCGGATGGCAGGAGAAGCGACCGCTCTCTGAACTGCATAGCGCCGCAGACAACAGGTTAGTCGGAGGGCCGGCGAACCCGCCGGTTCGGCGCAAAGAGACGATTCAGCTGCAACTTACTGTCGAGGCGGCGCTGTTGTCCGATGCAGGCGGCCTGATGATTGTTGGGTGGCTCGACGATTCTGAGCTGCCGCTGGATCACTTCCGGGTATCTGCGGCAGGGTGGCAATACACCTTTC
>JBKPSV010000135.1:0-9362 GCA_046735215.1 Pseudomonadota bacterium
GCACACGGACCGGCGGACAGTCGTTCTCCGGGAGTTCCTCGGACAACAGCGCCGGGATCCAGTAGCGGCGGAACAGTGCGCCCATCGGCGTGCCGGGGCCGGTCAGTGTCAGCAGATCGTTCTGTTCCTTGCGCAGCATCGCCATATCCTCCGCGCCTGTTCGACTCAGGCTAGCCCCTGCCCTCGCGAGCGCATAGCGTGCTGACTTTATGGCGAGGGCCAGCATGCGTCACTCCGGCGGCTGTCACTGCGGCAACATCAGCGTGCAACTGGATCTGTCGCGCGCGCCGGATCAAATGCCGCTGCGCTCGTGTTCGTGCTCGTTCTGCCGCGCGCATGGTACGCGCACATTGTCCGACCGCGATGGCCAAGCGGAAATCACCGTCGCCGACTGGTCGCTGGCCGAAAAGTATCAGTTTGGATCGCGCACCGCGGACTATGTGCTATGCCGCCGCTGCGGCGTCTACGTCGGTGCGATCTGCGAAACCAAATCAGGCTTGCGTGCCGTGATCAATACCAACTGTCTGGACGACCGCGCCGCTTTTACTCAGCCGCCGATTGCGCCCGACTATGACGGCGAGGCGACGGACGTACGCCTGGCAAGGCGTGCCATGAACTGGATGCCTGTCATCGTGCGCTAGCCGCGATACCCGAGCTCGTCGTGGAGATGCGCGAGCCGCCCAATAGATTGCCGCAGCCCAAAATCTACGGCTTTTCCAGCAAGGAGAATGGTCATTCTGACTCTATACTTCGCACCTGGCTCCAGCTCGATGGCACCACACATCGCGCTGCATGAGATCGGCATACCATTCGAAAGCCGGCCACTGTCATTCCACCTGAAGGAGAACCGCGATTCGGCGTTTCTGGCGATCAACCCTGAAGGCAAGGTGCCGACCTTGCTGATAGACGGCCGGCTGCTGACCGAGGTTGCCGGCATTCTGTTCTACCTTGCGCGCCGGTTCGCGGAAGCCAAGCTGTTCCCAAGCGGAGATGTCGAGGCCGAGGCGCAGGTGGTGTCGTGGATGTCGTTCATTGCCGCAGCTGTGCATCCGGCACGGCGCCAAGGTCCCGAACACGCACGAGCCGTATACAGCATCGCCGACCAACGCCTGGGCGGGCGAAATTGGGCGGTCGGACAATATTCCATTGCCGATATTCACCTGTT
Source organism: Pseudomonadota bacterium (assembly GCA_046735215.1). Lineage (GTDB taxonomy): Bacteria > Pseudomonadota > Alphaproteobacteria > Acetobacterales > Acetobacteraceae > JAMXLO01. The sequence continues at coordinate 1,166 of JBKPSV010000135.1, forward strand.
TCGGCTGTTCTGGCGTTTTCGCGGCTGGCTCAGCCCTGCTGCGGATGAGTTTCCCCATCTGTCGGCACACTATGATCGGATGATGGCGCGACCGGCCGTCATGAAGACAATCGAGATCGAATCGGCGATCGGATATCAGTTGCCGGCGTAGTCAGAACGCAGCGCAGACTGGGTGAACCACGGTTCCTACCACAAGCTGCGCAAACCACTGGCGGTATTCGTCCTTGATTTGCGCAATGGCCGACTGAGTAACGGGAGTATCAGGCACCGCGACGATGATCAGCCGGCTGCGCTCCCGGCTGATCTGATGCGTCTCCGGACGCATCCACTGACCCTCCGCGTCGAGTTCGGTATAGCCCGAAGGCAAGCTGGGCGTGATGACCTGCGCGGCGAACTTGGCCCACGCCCCGTCCGAAACATTGGAGCGGCCGAAGAACAGTTGGTATTCCACCATAGGTGTGCCGCCGAGGCGGTTGCAGGTCTGGGCAATGCATCCGCTGAGCAACAGGATGGCTGCCAGCGCGGAGGCTCGCATCACACCCGCCGCGCACCCCAGAACAGCGGAAACCCGTCGGGAATGCCGTCGACCGTGTTCTGCCACGCCATTGGCTGGTACCAGATGCCGACCGGCAGATGGGGAACATCGATCCAGCATTGCCGCTGGATATCGGCAGCGATCTGCTTCTGCGCTGCGAGGTCGGGCGCATCGACCCAGGCGGCGCGCAGTTCCTCGATGCGCGGGCTCTTGGTCCAACCGAACCATGCTGTCTCGCCCGTTGTCTTCAGGAAATGCAGCAAGGGTGTCTGCATGTCGAGGCCGTTTGCCGTGGTGAACAACGCACTCCAGCCTCCCTTGTCCACCGGTTGCTTGTTCTCCCGCCGCACAATTGCCGTGCCCCAATCCACCGCCTGAATATCGAGGTTAAAGACGGATTCGGTGAGCATGCCGGCACCCACATCCGCCATCGCCTTGCGATAGTGCGGATCAGAGGGCGCCAGCAGCACCGTCCTTTCGTTGTTGTAGCCGGCCGCCTTGATCGCCGCCTTCACCTTGGCGATGTCGCGCGGCCCGGTCAGCACCTCCATACCCGCGTCGGTCGCCATGTCGGTGCCCGGCGTGAAAATACCGATGCCATCACGCCACATGCTGCGGTCCTCGCCAGCGATCGCGATCATGTAGTCGGATTGCACCACCGCACCCAGCATGGCACGCCGGATCTCGGCGTTGTTGAACGGTGGCTGCAGGTTGTTCATCTTCATGAAGCCGAGCGTGCCGTTGTGGTCCTTGATCTCCACACGGATGCGGCCGGAGCGTTTCAGCAGCGGCAGCAGATCGGGAGTCGGCAGTTCCCACCAGTCCATCTCACCCGACTGCATCGCCGCCGCGGACGTGGCATCGTCCGGGCTGGTATGCCACTCCACCCGCTCGAAATGCACGACCTTGCCGCCGGCGGTCCAGCCGGTGGTCTTATCCTCACGTGGTACGTAGCGCTCGAATTTCGTATATACGGCGAGCGAGCCTGACACCCACTCATCCGCCTTGAACCGAAACGGGCCGCTGCCGACCACTTCCTTCACAGCCTTGAACGGGTCACCCGATGCGAGCCGCTCCGGCATCATCGCGCACATGGGTGTGGAGATCTTGCCCAATGCATACGGCAGGATACGGAACGGCTTCTTGAGGCGAAACTGGATGGTTCTGTCGTCGATCGCGGCCAGTTCATCGGTCCGCGCCATCAACAGGCCGCCAATGCCGTCGCGCGCTGCCCAACGGCGTATCGACGCAACGCAGTCCCGTGCCAGCACTTTCTCGCCATCGTGCCAGAGAAGGCCATCCCGCAAGGTAAGCTGCCAACGCTTGCCGTCATCTTCGACGGCCACACGATCGACCATCTGGGGTTGGATCTGAAACCGGCCGTCCATGCCGAACAGCGTATCGAACACCATCATCCCATGATTACGGGCGGTATAAACGGTTGTAACAATCGGGTCGACGATCGTAAGGTCCGACTGCGGGATGAACTTCAAAGGCCCACTTCCTGCGCCGCGTGATATTGCGGGTGCCGCCAATGAAGCAGTGACACCAGCCAGAAGGGTGCGGCGCCGGATCATCAGACTGCGTTCCTCCACGAGTGGTTGGACTGCAGTTTCGGGACCGCACGCACATCTGTAAAGCAGCCGCCTCAACCCTCCTCTTGAAACCGATCTTCGGCCTTCGCCAACAACCGCGGCACCTGGTTCACCTTCTCTTGCGTGCAGGCGCCCGGGGTGTCTGCTGTCGATCACCCTGATCGGTGAACCGGTTGGGAAACTCGCCGTAATTTTCCTGGATCTCCGCCTCCTCGATCGGGCTTTCTGTGTGGCTGCTCTGCGTCATTGGGTTTGGTAACAACCCGGCGTCGGCGTTCTCTTCCATGCCGATCAGTTCTTTCGCCCGTTCCCAAAACTCCGCATCGCGCCCCTCCGGCCGGCCCTCCTCTTCCCACAGGTGATAGGCTCGCTCCCTGATGTGAGCTTCGCGCTCAGGCGTCATCTCAAGCGGATTATTCGACACGTTCAGCTCCCCTCACGAAGGGAAAGGCCGGCGACTGGTGGCGGCATATCGCGGGGTCCAGGCGGCGCGACTGGTGGGATATCTGGACCACGGCTCGGCGTGGTCGTGTCCGGACCAATTGGGGGTTGGATATCAGGACCAGGAGCGGGCGGCACGATGTCCGGACCGGGCCGCGGCGGCTGCTCCGGACCCGGGCCGGGAGGCGGCTGCGGACTGGGCTGCGGCCGTTCAGGCGATTGGGTTCTCATACGCCGTGAAGGCAATGGCGATGCCTTCAGTTCCCTGACGCATGTCTCAGACCGAACACGATCTTCTGAACCGGGATTATCCCGTGGCCTGACGGCAACCCTCCGGCGCCCCATCTCGATGCCCTGCAGGATCTCATAGGAGAGATCCGCGTTCTCGCCGGGTGCGAGGGAGGTAAGCAGCGCGGCAAGCGCAGCGTTGGCACTGCCCGTCGCCGGATCCTCCAGCACGCCCCCGAGTGGGGCGAACATCCTTGCCGCGAGCCGCGTCGCGTCTCCGGCGCGCCGCGCGTAGAGATGCAGCGAGAAACGCGTAGCCACCTCCGGAAATCGATCCGCTGCCCTACGGAAGGCGCCAATGTCCGGACTAGCACGCGATAGCGCCGCCTCGCTGGCGACCTCGGCAATGACGAACGGTGTTCCCACCGAAGCCACCAGAGGCGTATGCGACCTAGTGGCAATATCCGCCTCAGTCAGGCCGGCACAAGCCGCAACAATATCTTCCGGAATGCTGATGTCGATCGACAGCGCGCGTGGCGCTGCTATGCGAACAGATGCGACAGCGCCCGTACGATCACGCTGCACGTGCACGCGCACCAACCCGGCAAGCTCTTCGAACACATAGTGCTCGGGTGGATCGGCATCGCGCACCGCCAGCACGTAGCCGGTCCCGACATTGGGATGGCCGGCGAACGGCAATTCAGCGCGCGGCGTGAAGATGCGCACCTTCGCGTGGTGCTGCGGGTTGTCCGGCGGCAGCACGAACGTGGTCTCTGACAGATTGAATTCCATCGCCAGCGCCTGCATCTGCTCGTCGCTCAGTCCACGCGCATCGGGGAATACTGCCAACGGATTGCCGCCGAAGCGCTCATCTGTGAACACATCGACGGTGACGAACTCATACGTCGGCATAGGAGACCTCGCTGCTAATCATCCTCGTCATCGTCATCGATCCGGCGCGGATCCAGCATGCGCCAGTCACGATCTTCTGCCGCCGCAGGGTGGTCGACGAAATCGCCGAGTTCCGTCGCACTGCGCCAGCCCGTATCACCGGCGTCGATCACCTCTGCGTCCTCGCCGTAGGCAAACCAGCTCTCCAGCACTTCCTTCGCAGTCATACCAGGCACGCGACAGCGCTCCACCGAGTCCCGCACATACCGCCGGGCGAAGGCATTGGCCTGCATCAGCGTTTCAAATCCGCCGACCTCCTCCACGACGTTATCCTGCGCGCCCCCCGACAGGTCGAGGATCCGCACACGCCAACCACCATTGGGGGCGAAAAGATCACTCATGCGAGCAAGCTAGGCAGGCGATGCGCAGGAATCAACCGAGATCGGTCTACGCCTTAACACCCCCCGATGTCAGACCTGCGACGTAGTGTTCCACGAAGAACGAATAGATGATCGCGACCGGGATCGACCCAAGCAGTGCGGCTGCCATCAACTGGCCCCAGTAGAACACGTCGCCGCGCACCAGTTCGGCGATCGCACCGACCGGAACCGTGCGTACATCGGTCTTCGTCAGGAAGATCAAAGCATAAAGAAATTCGTTCTGCGCCAACGTAAAGGCAAAGATTCCGGCCGAGATGAACCCCGGAATACATAGTGGCAGGAAAATGCGGAACATGGTCTGCAGCCGGGTCGCGCCATCGATGCGCGCGGCGTCTTCCAGTTCGTGCGGCACCGACTTGAAGTAACCCATCAGCAGCCAGGCACAGAACGGCACCAGAAGCGTCGGATAGGTAAGGATGACCGACGTCAGCGTATCGCCAAGACCAAGACGGTTGATGATATCGGCCAATGGAATGAAAAGTAGCGGTTGCGGTACAAGATAGGTCGCCGCCACCGCGAACGAGATCAAGGCCGCCCCAGGGAACTGCATCCGGGCGAGCGGATAGGCGAGCATCACGCCGAAAATCAGCGAAATGGCGGTCGAGACCACCGCCACCAGCATCGTGTTGTAGGTCCAGAGAAGAAAATTGGTTTCGCTGAGCAGATCGGCAAAATGCTTGAGCGTGGGGTGATAGACGAGCAGCGGCATGATCTTGCGGCTGTACAGCTCGCTGTTGGGCTTCAGTGAGGTGATCGCCATCCAGTAGAACGGAAACAGGTTGAAGATCATGAAGAAGCCAAGCGGCAGCCACAGCTTCAGCGATCGGGCACGAAAGCCGCGCTTCTCGACGATCATGTCTTCTCGCTCCGCATGTACCAGGCCATGCCGGCGATCAACAATGCCAGCGGAGGCAACATCGACAGCGCGATCGATGCGCCGAGACCGAACTGGCCGCCGCTCATCGCCACGTCGAATGCGTATGTGGCAAACAGGTGTGTCGCATTGGCAGGACCGCCGCGGGTCAACACGTACACAAGCTGGAAGTCCGAGAAAGTGAAGATCACCGAGAACATCGTCACGATGAAGATCACCGGCTTCAGGAGCGGCACTGTCACGTAGCGGAACCGCGCGAACGTGGACGCACCGTCGATGGTGGCCGCTTCATAAAGCTCCGGAGAAATGGTCTGCAAACCCGCAAGCAGGGTGATCGCGTAGAACGGCAGGCCACGCCAAGTATTGACCATGATCAGCGAGAACATCGCCCAGCCCGGATTCCCCAGCCACGACGGACCGGGCTTGGTTATCCCCCAGTGGACCAGAAACCAGTTGATCACGCTGAACGAGGGGTCGAGGATCCACATCCAGGCGATGGTCGACAGCACCGTCGGCACGATGAACGGCAGGAGCATCATTGCCCGGATCAGGTTCTTGAACTTGAATTCCTGGTTCATCACCAGCGCCAGCGCAAGCCCGCCCACCATCTTCAGCGCTGTCGCCGCAAACGTATAGACGAAGGTGTTCTGCGCCACGCGCCAGAATACTGGGTCGTGAAAATCAGTTATGAAATTGGCCAGCCCGACGAACTCGCCGGCCCTGGCAACCGGACGATCCTGCAGGCTGAGCCAGATGCCATAGACAAACGGGTAACCCACCAGCGCGGCTAGGAACAATGCCGGCGGGATGACCATCAGCCAGCTGAAGACGCCCTCTCGCTCGGTCCAGCGCCGCATGCTGAACGAGGGGCGGCGACGCAGCGTCGGACGTGGCAGTGCCTGAGTGTGAGCCGACGCCATCAGGTCTGCTTGTATATTTGCTGCAGCTGCGCCTTGGCTTCGGCAATGACGTCCTTGGTGGATTTGCCGGTGCAAGCCTTGGCAAACATATCCACAACCACGTACTTAGCGACACTTTCCGACGACTGGCGGCTGATCGGCGCCGGCCAGCCAGGCAGATGCGAGGTCTTCAGGGAGTCACGATAAGGCAGATTGCGCTTTTCGACATGCCACAGTGGCGCGTCGTCATAGGCTTGCAGGTAGGGCGCATAATAGCTGTCAGCTGCGGCATACCAGCGCTCGACCTGCTTCGGGTCCATCAGCCAGACCAGAAAGTCCTTCGATTCCTTTTGGTTGGGTGAGAAATTGTAGATCGCGTGGCTCCATGGGGCGAGAATGTGGAACCGACCCTTTGGCCCCTGCGGATTGAGTGATTGCTGCGTCACCTCGGCGATGTCCGGAAACTGCTTCTTGGCGAACCACAGAATGCTCTCGGCGTTGTTGGTGCACGAGATCTGTTCGCTCATCCACGCCTTGTTGTTATTGACGTCTGTCCAGCCAAGGCAGTCTTCCAGGATCGCAGCTTGGAACAGTTTGCGGCAATAGTCGACGGCGCGTGCGGTCTCGTCGGAGTCGATCACAATCGTCTTGCCGTCCGGTTCGACCTCGCGCCCGCCAAATGACCATAGCAGCGGATAGAGCCATCCATGATTGTCACCGAAGCCGTGGCCCAGTTCCAGGCCGAATGGATGGCCTGCCTTTTTCAGCTTGGTGCCGGCTTCCAGAAAGGCGTCCCACGTGTCCGGGAACTCCTTGACGCCAGCTTCCTCAAACCAGTCACTACGCCAGTTCATGATCTGGCCAACGTTACCGAACGGGATCGCCTTCCATTTGCCGTTCACGATGACGGCTTCCTTCGCGGAGTCATACCAGCCGCCGTTCTTCTTGCCGATTTCATCAGCAATATCGCTGACGTCGGCCAGCTTTTCGTCGAACAAAAATGGCCAGTTGAAGAACGTCAACGTCATGTCGGGCCCGTTGCCAGTCTCCGCCGCAGTGGCCATCCGAGTCTGCAGACTGCCGACGCTGATCAACTGGTAGTCGACTGAGATACCGGTGGCCTTCGCGTATTCGGGGACGAGTGTCTTCTTGAAAAAATCATCGTAAGTTTGGATGAACGAACTTTCGTGCATGAAGCTGAGGTTCTTCGTCGCGGCGCGACCAGATCCAACGCCCAATAATGCGCCCGCACCGCCGACCCCCGCGATCCTCAGTACATCGCGACGCGACGCCGCCCGAATAATAGAGGCCATCCCAAACTCCCTGCCGATGCCGAGGTGTCTTTTGCAGCGGCGCCCCGGCTGCCGCCGGCTGACGTTAGGTTGGGGAAATCCGCGGAGTCAACGTGGTGCCGGCTCTCTCTTCGGGCTTCCTTGCACCACTCTTCCGCAGCAGGAACTCACGCCCTACTTTGACCAGTGGCACACCATCATATTGGACGATATCGGCGGTTGCATACGTCTCGTGCCAGGCATCCGGGATGAAGCTGCCGGTACCCACGACGTTGATCGGCGCCTTGGCATCCGCCATGACGCGGCACTTCTCCACGCCGAAGCCGGATGAGGCGACGATGCGGACATTGGGGTAGCCGGCATCATCCAGCGCCTCGCGCATACGCCAAATGGCAGCCGCGGAGACGCCGGTGCCGACCAGGAACCGCAGTTCCGTCTCACTTCGATACCGACGGATTGCACCGGGCGCGTGTCGCTCCAGCACCGCATAACTCACCGCCGGATCAAGACTTTCCATGAAGCGGCCGCCGTGAGTGTCAAGCCGAAATGATAGCCGACCAGCAGTCGCGAGGTCCGGGAAGCGCGCGCACACCGCAAGAGTGTCGGTGATCTCGCGACCAAAATAGTCGCACAGCACCGTCATCGGCTCGTCCGGAAACGTCTCGCGGAACATCTCCGCCGCACGCAGCGTCGATCCGGCATAGCCGATCAGCGAATGCGGCATCGTGCCGAAGCCGCGCGGCGTGCCGAACCAATGCGCCGTGCCGTCATTGGCATTGCCGATGAACCCCTTGGCGCCTTCACGCCTCGCCGCTTCGCTGCCGACCGAGGCGGCGTAGCCCATCATGTCCTGCATCTCGGCCCCGGCGCAGTGCCGCGCCTCCATCGCCAGGAAAGCAACCTGCGGCAGGGCAAGGCACATCTGATAGGCATTGTGCGCCGCCACCGAGGCAGGACCGATCTTCTGCAGCAGGATCGTCTCGAGGTCCGACAGTTGCTCGA
>JBKPSV010000136.1:0-8176 GCA_046735215.1 Pseudomonadota bacterium
CGGGCGCAGCCTGAAACCAAAGGCTTGGCCCGAGGGCGCACGCTGTGCCGTGGCCATCAGCTTCGATGCGGATCACGAAACCATCCCGCTGCGCGATGCCGATGAGAGCCCGATGCGGATCAGCCAGGGTCAGTACGGCAATCGCCAAGCCACGCCGCGCATCCGCCATCTGCTGGAACGCGAATCCATTCCGGCTTCATTCTTCTACCCTGCAGTCTCAGCCTTGCTGCACCCTGAGGAAGTGCGTGCGCTCGCCGATGACGGGCACGAGATCGGTATACATTCGTGGATACACGAGGCCAACACCTCGCTGCCGCGGGAGGCGGAACGCGACCTGACGTTCCGCGCCGCCGAAACGCTAGGGCGGATCGCGGGGCGCAATCCAGTGGGCATGCGCACCGCCAGCTGGGACTTTTCAGTCAACACGCTCGACATCGTCCGCGAACTCGGACTTCTGTACGACAGCTCGCTGATGGCGGACGACGATCCGTATGAACTTGTCGATGCCGGCGTGCCGACCGGCATCGTCGAGCTGCCGCCGGAATGGATCCGCGACGACGCTGTTTATTACAACTTCGTCCGTTTTTCGTCGCTGCGGCCCTATACACCGCCCTCAGCGGTCGAAGAGATCTTCACCGCTGAGTTCGACGGCGCATGGGACGAAGGCGGGCTTTTCCTACTCACCATGCATCCGCATATCACTGGCCATCGTTCGCGCATGCCTGTGCTCGCGCGGCTCATCAAGCACATGAAGGCGCGCGGCAAATGCTGGTTCGCCACTCATGAACAGGTGGCGCGGTGGTGCAAAGACAACGGGTAAGCCGGCGCCGGTCTGTGTGGTGTTCCGAAGTCTGTCACCCTGCGGGGGATTCCATGGTGGACTTTCGGAACCATGAACCACACCAGAGGATAACGTTGCACTAACATACGTGTTGATGGACAGACGCGCCGTGCACCAATTACCATTGGGCGGATCTATTACGTAGAGGTCCGCAAACCTTAGGAGTTCAATCTGGAGCCAGGCATTCACACTTTTGGGCCAACAGCGGAGCGGCGGCAGCTCAGTGTGATGTTCTGCGATCTGGTGGGGTCGACGCCTTTATCGTCTCGCCTGGATCCGGAAGATTTAAGCGCAGTAATCCTCGGCTATCAGTCTCGCGTGACCGCCACGGTAAGGTGCTTCGGGGGCTTTGTCGCCCGCTACTTTGGGGACGGCGTATTGGCTTATTTCGGTTGGCCTGTCGCTGATGAAGCGGACACCGAGCAAGCCGTTCGTGCCGCCCTCGCGGTGATCGATTCGGTTGGCGAACAGCATATTCAGGCAGAGCGTCTTCAGGTTCGCATCGGGATTGCAACCGGACTGGTAGTCGTGGGTGAACTGATCGGTGCGGGAGAGCCGCGACAACAAATGGCGATAGGCAGGACCCCCAACCTTGCGGCCCGCCTGCAGGACATCGCGAAACCTGGCTGCGTCGTGATCGACGATGCAACCTTTCAGCAGGTCGGCCGTCTATTTGAATGCCGGGGGCTCGGCTCGGTAGTTCTGAAAGGGCTGCCAGACAACATCACCGCCTGGCAGGTTACACGAGCCATGCGACGGAGCCGCTCGGAAGCACTGCTTTCGGCGAAGGATTTGCCGCCACTGGTTGGACGGGACGAGGAACTCAATACCCTTTTACAATTGTGGTCCGACGCAAAACGGAGAGATGGACGTGTAGCGTTGCTGCCCGGGGAGCCAGGCATCGGAAAATCACGATTGGCCGCCGACCTGATAAAACGGCTCAGCGGAGAGCCGCACGCGAAACTTCAATTGGTTTGCTCGCAACAGCATCAGGATAGTCCGCTTTTCCCGATCATTGCTCAGATGGAGCGCGCTGGGCACATAAACGGGTGCTCGGCGCCGGAAGCCGTTCTATCGGAGAGCAAGAAGAAAGGCCGGGACCATTCCGAAGACGCGGTTCTCGTCGCCAGATCGATCGAGACGGATACTCAGAGTTCTTCCTCGCCAGGCCCCAGCGCCCAGAAACTAAGGGAGCGCTTGCTTGGCGACTTGGTCACTCAGCTCACGGATTTGGCAGCAAGGCATCCAGTCCTCATCCTCTTCGAGGACGTGCAATGGATCGACCATACGAGCCTTGAACTACTGAGTGTCATGGTGCCGTGCATCCGTTACCTTCCGGTGCTGCTGCTGATGTCCTGTCGACCTGGATTCTGCCCGCCTTGGGCAACGTCACCACACATTTCTACGCTGCCTCTGAGCGGTCTGCAGAAACTTGAATCAGTAGCGCTGGCCAGACAGACAGCAGCTCCGGTCATGTTGCCACCACCGGTAATAGGGCAAATCATCTCGCGAGCCGAGGGTGTCCCGCTATTCATAGAGGAGTTGACCCGAGCGGCGGTTGATGGGGATTGGCACGAGGGTAACCCCAGAGCAACTGCGCATTCTCCGAACATGCAGGGGGCTACCGTGCCGCCAGCGCTTTATGCGTCAGTCGCAGCGCGCCTTGATCGACTGCCTTCCTTGCGGGACATGATTCAAGTTGCCGCCGTTATCGGCCGGCAGTTTACCCTCGAAATACTGGCGGCCGTTTCCAATGTCGCGGAAGGTGCTTTGCAGGATGCTGTAGCCTGTCTTTGCGAAGCAGGTCTGCTCGTGCCGACTGGTAAGGATAGTCCAGAGGGCTATGCGTTCAGACATGCCCTGATCCGGGACGTTGCTCATAGTATGCTGCTGCGAGACCAGCGGAGGCGGTTGCACGGAAGGGTGGCGGCTGCGTTGCAGCGATGCCCCAAGGAAGGTCGGGAGGAGTCGGCGCCCGAGATCCTCGCGTACCACTACACGTTCGCCGAAATGATCGAGCCAGCAGTTCGGCACTGGTTGGCCGCCGGGTTACGTGCATCCGGGTAGCCGCCTATCGTGAGGCTGACAGTCATTTACGCCGGGGCATCAAACTACTCCAGCGTCTTCCAGAAGGAGGATCGCGAGCGCGCCTGACTATAGAGCTTAACGCGGCGGTGGGTCTGGTGCGCGATGGGTCCAAAGGATATGGGCATGCCTTCCGATCGCCTTTCGCGATATGGCAGGGAGCCGGGACTCAGCTTCCGCCATCGCTCACTGCGCAGCACTGGGACAGGGATCCAGAAGGGTATTAAGCCTGTGCCACTGCGCCCGACCACGGTGACGCTGCGTCGCTGATGCCGGTGCGCGTGCCATCCGCTGCCTGCACGATGACATTGGGGCAGGCAAAGTTGATGGGCACGGCGTTATGCTCGACCACCTGCAGCGGACCGTCCGCGGCCAGCGCATCCAGCACCGCGGCGGGCAGGCGCGCATCTGCACTTGCACCGTCGGCGCTGGACACGTCGATCCGCGGGTGATGCGCCGCGACATCCACGTCCATGCCGAAGTCGGCGATGAAGGTCATCAGCTGGAACACTGACGCCAGGATGCGCCTTCCACCGGAGGCGCCGCCGGCAATGAACGGCCGGCCGTTCTCCGCGAGGATGATCGGCAGCATATTGCACAGTGCGCGCTTGCCCGGCGCGATCGAATTCGGCACACCGGGGCGCGGATCGAACCACATCATGCCGTTGTTGAGCAGCACGCCCGACTGCGGCAGCAGCACGCGGCTGCCGAACGAGGACATCAGCGTTGTGGTCATCGCCACCGTGTTGCCTTCGGCATCGCAGGTGGTGAGGTGAGTCGTGCAGCTTTCCGCTGCCAGAGGCTCCGATTCGCCGAGACCTGCCAGCCGTTCCGCATAGGCCGCCTTCATTACCCGGGCCAGCGCGCGGTACCACTCTGCGGATGGCGCCTTGCCTGAGTACGGTGCATCTGCCATGCCCTCCAGGACGCGCTGCAGGGTCGGCGCTGCAGTGAGGCCACCGGTAAGCTGTAGCGTCCGGCCGCGCCAGCCGACCTGTTTCGCTTTCCAGGTGCGAACCTGGCAATTCCTCAGGTCCTCGCGTGACAGCACGCCGCCCAACGCCTTGACGTCGGCAGCGATGGAGGCAGCAATCTCGCCTTCGTAGAAGTCGCGCAGGCCGGCACGGCCGATACGCTCCAGTGTCTCCGGCAGGTTGCCTTGGCGGAAGAAGCCGGGTTTGCCTTGGTACGGCGGCGCCGGCGGGAGGCCATCCGGCAGATAGACCGCAGCAGTGTGCGGATAACGCCTTATCGCCGGGGCAGAGGTCACGACCTTGAGTGCGGTGTACCAATCCTGCGGCAAACCGCGCTTGGCCAGCGCAACGGCGGGAGCGATCACATCGGCCAGCGGCAGTCTGCCCCATTGACGATGGATATACTCATACCCGGCGACAGAAGCAGGAATAGCTACCGAGAGAGGACCGTGGATGTTGATGTCGTTCTCGACCTCCGGCCAGGCAAACAGGTCGGCGGTCATACGACCAGTCAGCCTATAGCGCTTGGGATCGGTCGCGGCAGGCGCGCGCGGACCGAAATCCACCACCTCGGCATGCGGCTGTCCCGCGCGATGCACCACAGCGAAACCAATGCCGCCAAGGCCCGAGTTCCACGGTTCATGCGTGGCAAGCGCGAGTGCAGTCACAACCGCGGCGTCCATCGCATTGCCGCCGGCGTCCAGGACAGCGACGCCCGCGTCCGCCGCGCCCTTCGCCTGGGCCACCACCATGCCGCGACGACCAGTCGCCGACGGCTTACTGAGCTGCCAATGCTGGGTGACGTGCGGTGGCGGAACATATTCCATCGGCGGCTCCTAGGTCTCGTAGGCTAATGGTCCGCCGATGGGTCGGCGATGGCAAGCGCAGCTCATGCCGGTGCGCTATGCAACGGCAACTCTGATACACGTTCGCTCGTCTCGGGCATGACAAAGCCGAGCAGTGCCACCCCAGCAAAGCCGGCAATTGCCAGCAGGAGGAATGCGGCGCTGTCGCCAAACCAACTGGCCGTGATGCCAGCCAATGTCGTGCTGACTGATGCACCTGCCGCGATGGCTACACCCAGCGAACCAAGCGTCAAGTTGAAGCGGCCCGAATCACGGGTCAGATCTGCCGCAACCAGTGTCATTGTGACGCCGAACACCGCTGCGCTAACGCCGGCAAGCATCTGGCAGACGAGCAACAGGAAGGGGCTGAATGCGGTGGCGTATAACAGCCCTTGAAGCGGCAGCATGCTCCAACCAAGCAACATGATCGGACGGCGACCCAATCGATCGGAGCTGCGGCCGACCCATGGTGACAGTGCCGCTGTAATGATCTGGGGGACAATGATCGTGAGTGCGATGAGGATATCGGCCAGATCGGGATGGCTTCTGGTGATCTGTGTGGACGCCAGCGGAAGCATGGCCGCGTTCGAGAGGAAGAACAATCCGACGCAGACGGCAAAGATCAGCAGACGGCGATCCGAGAATAACTCCTTCAACCCGGCGAGGGTGATCTTCGCCTCCTTGTTATCGCTTCCAGGCGGCTGCGGGAAGCCGGCGGCCTCTTGACCGATCATGCGCAAAGCCATGATCGCCGGCACCCCGAGTGCTGCGGTAAGCCAGAACACAGAGCTGGCGGACACCATGGAGCCAACCGCGCCCATGGCACCAGCCGCCAGACCGTTGCCGATCGCCGCAAAACGCGCATTGTGTCCGACGCGCTCACCAAGTGCAGCGCGTCCGACCAGAGCCAGCGTGACAGCGGCAATCGCCGGGCTCATGACCGAACTGGCCAAACCATGCAACACTTCGGCGAGATAAACGGAAGCTTGCGTTGGCGATAGCGCATACATCAGCGCCGTGCCGCTGATGGCAAGGATCCCGAACCAGACCGCTTGACGTTTGTCGCGGAGGGTATCGACAATGGCTCCTGCAGGTACTTGACTGACCAGGCTACAAATGGTGCCGATGCTGAGGGCAAATCCTACTTCTGCCGCGGTCCATCGATTTTCTGTCAGATAGACGGCAATGAATGGGCCAAAGCCCGTCTGCACGTTGGCGACGAAAAAGTTCAACCAGTCGAGACCGTGCAGGCTACGGGATCGAGACATGTGTCAGCGACCATCTCCGAGCGTAACGGGGACGGAGCCGTAGGCAAAACTTGGTACCGCGCCCATCTGCCTTCGTGTCAACATCAGACGAACGGGGTGCGCCGCATCATCCGGTGCGAAGCTCACTGCCTTCCAAGCGATGGCGATCTTGCGCCGACCCACACCCAGCACTCCACCATAGTCGATGACCACAGCCCTAGGTTCGCCATCCCTGTCGATCAGAACGTCCCATAGGCGCCCGGCATCCGCTCCATCAGAACCTGTGACGTTCCGTCCGACGATCCCGAATACCTGCCCCGGCGGCAGAGTTTCGTAACCAGGACGGTCGATCTGGGGAGACTGCCCCACCGCCATAGGCACACTGATTACCATCGCCGCAATCGCTAACAGACTGCGCCTGTTTATCCCATCCATGATCGCTTCTTCCTTATGAATTCGATCGAGCCTGGTTGGCGAAGATAGCAGCCACGATAGCGCCTATAGACTAAAGGCGAATGCTGGCGTGTAACGAAGTGGCGCATAAAGCCACGCACCATCGTGAGCGCCGGGGAGACCAATAGTGAGACGCCTATGCTTTCCCGCTAGCTCACGCGCCCAGTTCGCTGGCACGGATGTCCTGTCAATGTGGAACCGCAGCATAGACGGTTACGTTGGTCACGAGCGCGTGGTAGCCAGTCAGCGCGCGCGGATCGGGATCGCCATTGCCGATATAGTTGGCGCCCGTCAATAGGAAGAGAAACATCGGGTTGCTGGTGTAGCTGCCGTCCTGTGGTGTGGGCGTCTGCCAGACCTGACAATTGTCGATGTAGAAGGCGATGGTGTCAGGCTCCCAATCCCATGCATAGGTATGTGACACGGCGGCATAGAAGCCTCGACTGCTGGATGTTGACCATTTCTGAGTGCCAGACTTGCTGGCGACGGCAAACAGAACCGTCTGCACACCGGAGCCATCGGTCGAGATACGCAGGTCGATTTCGGGGGGCCAAGTGCCTGTGACCTGCACGTTTTCCGCATCGGCCTGGAACGATGTGCCGGGTACGGCAGGGACAGAAGCAGTGATCTCCCATCTTCCATATCGCTGGTAGTTGACGGGATAGCTCGAGAGCAACGCGCCGACGAAGCGCATGTGAGCGCCCGCGCCGGCGTCAATATAAGCCTGCTGGCTGGGGGGTGTTGGCTTCAGGCCTAACTTGAGCCCATCCCCGAATAGGTAGAGGTCGGCGTTGGGCGTGTTCGGGTTAGTCGGATTGGTCCACCATTGATCACCTGCTTCATTGTAGTTCGGACCGCCTCGGCCACCTGGCGTATCAGGCGCGACCAATGTCCAGTTCTTGAGTTCAGCGAAATCGTCCGAGAAGGTGACGTTTGCCCGGTCTCTCGGCGCAGGGACTTTGGCGAGACGGCAGCGAGCCTTGCCTTCATCGTTCCCCGTCACGCCACCGACCGTACCGTCCCGCGCCTGCCTCTCAGTCGGTCCAGCGCACCCGGAAAGCGTCAGCAATGCGAGGATCACCACAGCAACAGTTGTGAGCAAGGGCATCAAGGCTGCGAAACCACTCATTCTGAGACCGACCGCCAATTAGAGAGGGTCGAGGTAAGCGCACAACCGGCGTCAGCCACCGGCGAGCGCTCATGAAGGTTGGTCAATAGGTGGCAGGCGGCCGAAGACTCCTGGCCCCGCCAACCCTGCAGAGTTGGCTGACCGATCGACTGCCGAGTTCGCTTGCATGAGGTCTCCCTGCATGCCCGCGCAACCGCTCGCTTGAGCATAAGGGCGCCGCTGACGGGTTCATGGTGTGCCATATTGTGCGCAGCCACTGTCCCCGCCGTGGCAGCGGTCGCTACCGACCGCCTATTGTTACCGCCGCCGCTGAAATCCGGGCTTGGTGCAGGAGCCCTAATCAGCACAACGTCCAGGCGAGCCACGACATTAAGGATGACTTCAAAAAGCGATTTTAGTCCTGCATTTTAGATCCCAGCGCCGCGCCTCGCCGCGTGGAAGTAGCCGCGGAAAGCCGATCGGGTGGCAATCGCTCCCAAGCCCGTTATCAAAGTCGACGGCACTTTCTCCGACTGGGTCGCCTCTGAGCGGATCGATTTCGGCGACATCACCGGCTACAGCCTCTATGCCAGCGCCCAGAGCGGCTTCCTTTACTTCGACCT
>JBKPSV010000137.1:0-7761 GCA_046735215.1 Pseudomonadota bacterium
GATCAAGCTGAGTCCAACTAGACTAGCAGTCTGCTGAAAAACCTGAGAGCTGGCCACTGATCATGCGCCTGAGAGTGTGGGATGAGGACAGGTATGCGCTGGCGAGGATGGTGGGGTCGCCCCAGCCAAAGATGCACTCGATCATCGCGCGGCGCACTGCGACTCGCTAGCCGCTATGATGGGTGGTCCGGGCATCGAACACGCCGCGCGCTGCCTGGCGGAACACATCAGACAGACGACGAGTCTACTATCCGAACCTGCAGCGCCCGCAGTTGACGGGAGGCCGAGTTGAAGCCTGCCGCCTCGGCGACTGGTTGAAGCTGTCTCTGCCGAAAATCAGCCGGCGACATGAACCCGTGCCGCTCGATCAGCCAAGGGCGTTGTAGGTCTCATGGAATTCGAGCAGTGCCTGCCGCAGTCCCCCAATCGTTTCGAAGTGCCGAACACACAACAGGTTCTCCTTCAAAGTTCGGATGAAGCGCTCGGCACAACCGTTTGCCTCGGGCGCACGGACAAAGGCCGGTGAGCTTGCGATGCCGAGGAACGCGATCTCCCTCTGGAAGTGGTCCGACATATATTGCGAGCCGTGGTCGTGTCGAACCGCGAGACCGTGCGCGACGTTGGCCGCGAAGCCGCCGGAGTAACGGCGCACGCCCTGGCGGATCGGTTCCAGAGCCTCGAAGCGTGTGGCTCGCGCATGGGCGTGAATGCCGACGCACTCAGCGGAACAATGATTGACTGCAATGAATACCGCCGCCGGCCCTTCACCTGTGAAGGTGGTGGTAAGGTCGGTGCCCCACATGGTGTCGATGGTGTCCGGAACGATGGTGCCGTCGTGGCTGCGTGGGCCGCGCGGTGAGCCGTCCCGACCAGGCGCCAGCAGGTCGTGCTCGCGCATCAGGCGAAGCACCCGGCGCAACGAGGTCCGTATGCCGACGTAGCGCAACCGCGCCCAGACCTTGCGATGGGCCTCACCATGGAACGGGCTGGCGGCGAGCACGGCCTTGATCGCTGCGGCCAGCGCGGCATCGACAACGCGCCCATCGGCCCATGCCGTCGCGGTGCCGAGGACGGCGGCATGCGATGGCGGTAAATGCGATGCGCCAGGCACGGCAGGCCGCCGCCAGCCCGTAGGGTTTGCCGGTTACCGGCGAAGCCACCTTGCTCATGGCCTGAACGTCCGTCGCGACAAAGGGCGGTTGGCCTCCAGCATAGCGATCTTCTCGTGCAGCAGATCGCGCTCGATCAGCGCCGCGCCGAATTTGGCCTTCGCTCTCCAGTTCACGCCCGTCGCTGACTTCCTCGCCAGGGCTGCCTCGCCGGCGGCAAGAAATGCATCGCGCCACGCGCTCAGCGTCGCCGCCGTGACGGCCAGACCGCGAGAGACGGTCTCAAGGTCTTCGCCTCGCAACAACCGCAACACCGCTGCTCTTCTCCGTTGCCGCGACATCCCCGGTCGGGCGACGCTGCGCCGGTCTCTTGCGGTCGCTCCGCGTCGCCCGGCCTCGCTTCGATGTTCTGCTGCTGATCCATCCGACACCTCTCCGGCGGTATTCGTCCGCTTACGGAGGTGTCCCAATCAACCGTGTGGCGGGGGAAGAGCTTATAAATTGCATGCCAGTTCTTGCCAGGGCGATGCCAACTAGTTACAGTTGCCAACCGAGCTTACGCGGACTAGTCGCTCGACGGTTTTTCCGGTTGCGATGCGGGCGCGGGCTGGGTCGCGGAGGCCGTGCGCGGCGCCGGCGTCTTGGCGATGGCGCCGGTCATCGGAATGAAAAACACGCCGATATCGCGCTTCGAATGAACCTTACCCTCGTCGTCCTTGGTGTAGACGTACAGCACTTGGCCGCGTTTGAATGGCTGACCGATCGGAATGACCATCCGCCCGCCTGGTTTCAACTGCTTGAACAGATCTGGCGGTGCATACTGGGCGGCGCAGGTTACGATGATGATATCGAATCCGCCTTGCACCTCCGACCAGCCGTAATAGCCGTCACCCACGCGCGTATGGACATTGCGATAACCCAGGGGTGCGAAGATCTTGCCGACCGCCTTGCCAAGCGGCTCGATGATCTCGATCGAGTAGGCCTGCTTGACAATGCGTGAGAGCAACGCGCTCTGAAAGCCGCTGCCGGTGCCGATCTCCAGCGTCACGTCCTCTGCCTTCGGCTTGCAGACCTGCGTCATGTAGGCTTGGCCAAGGTAGTCCGATAAGGCCGAGCCGTAACCCAGTCCCCACGGCTTGGGGTCCGACTCGTACGCCTCACCTGGCGTCGCTCGGTGCTCGGAATAGATGTAGTGGAAGTATTCCCGTGGGACCGCTTCGAACGCGGCCATCACAGCGGCGTCGGCGGCGCCGAGATGGGCCTTCAGATAAGTCTCGATGAGATGCAGGGCGGCGGGCTTGCGCTTCTGGATCGCTTCGAACTGTGCATCGGTCAGGCTCACCGGGCGACCGGACTCTCGCGTTGCCCTCTCGTACGCGGCGAGCGTCCATGCTGCTGCCGGCGCGCGGCGCGCGAAGCCCAGCGCCCCAGCCGCTGCCATCACTCCGCGGCGCGTGATCCTACTGATATGTGCTGCCAAACCGGGCTCTTTCTTGCTGCGGGGAACGATATCAGGGCCAGCACATACAGCAGCGCGGCAGATAGCAGAACCCGGCTGAAGCCGGCCTCGCGCGCAATAAGGTTCGCGAGTGGCGTTGCCACTACAGAAAAGGCGCCGTTCAGACCCCACGCCCAGGGCAGCAAGGAACCCGAGCCGGTGCGCGCAAGGCCCAACGGGAATGGCAGTCCAAGCGCCACCGACACGGGCGCCAATGCGACCAGCACCAGGACTGCGCGAACGATCCCGGGAAGATCGAGGGTCGCCTGGATCGCTGGTTGCAGCCCGACCAGCGCGATAGCGCACCACGCCACGATGACGAGGCACGGAATCACGATGGCAGGGCGCCGGCCAGCCCGGTCAGCCAACATGCTGCCGAGACCGGAGAACACCAGCATGCCGGTGAGCACCAACGCGAAGCCCGAGGTGCGATCGTTCAGCCAGAGGCTCGCCTTCTCGATCATAAAGATCTCGATTAACAGGAAGCCGAGGCCAAGCGCCGGGAAGTATACGATCGGCCGTAGCACGCCGGTTTCCGTCAACCGCAATTGCCGTCGCGCGACCAGCGGGACCAACAGGACCAAGATTGCGATCACCACCGCCTGGGCCAGCACGGCGAGATTGACCAGTGCCCCGATCTCGGCCTGCGGCAGGATTTCCAGCCGTTTCAGGATCGTGCCCAACTGATCCAGCCGCAGCACCGCGTAAAAGAACGGCCGGTCCATGGTGAGGGGCGTCAGGTTGAAGGCCGCGCTCGACGGCGTCGCGCGATCCTCCAGCATCGCTCGCGCCTCGTCAGCGATCGAATCGGCCGGGCCGTCGGAGGTGACCTCGCCGCTGGCGAAAGAGACGGCGGGCAGATCGTTGTAGATGCCGGCACGCGCAACGGTGGGATCGAGACCCGGATACCACGAGACATCGAACGAGCGATCATCGCAGAATTTTCGGACAGTCGCGATGCGCGCTGCATCCCAGGGGCGATTGGACAACAGGACCCGCGCGCTCCAGGCCGAGCGATACACCACCACGTGCGCCCCTGGGTCGGCGATATCGGCGGCCGCCAGCGCGGCGCGTGCGGTTGCGATTACGCGCAGTGCGTATACCGGAAAGTCCCTGATCGACACCGGGATGGAGACGATGCCGCCCGGCGTCAGCGCCCGCAGGTCATCCGCGAGGGCTTGCGCGGTGAAGGCGGTCGCGTTGGCCTCCGCCGCGTCGAGGAAGTCGGCCGAGATATCGATGATGTCGTATCGGGCACCGCCCAGGACCGCAGCAATTGGTCCACCACCGGACAGGCGCGCGCGCTGGTCCTGCTTCCAGGGCGGCGATGGGCCCAGGCCTTGTTCCAGCGACCGCAGCAGAACCGGCTCCGGCTCCAGCACGGCCACATGTCCGGCGCCCAACGCAAGGAGTTGCTCCACCCGAAAGCCACCCGATGCGCCGACCAGCAACACATTCGCCTGCGGTATCAGTTGATACGGCAGTGCGTCCAGCGATGCGGGCGCGTAACCCACATCGATGCCGCCCGGCTTTGGCAAAGCGGCGATCCGATTGCCGTCGCGGTACAGACCGAAGGTCTGTGGCGGCCCCGGCACACCGAGCATACTTGCGTTGTTGGAGATGTCTGTGTCCACACGCTCGGTGAAATCGTCGAGCAACGTGTAATCGCCGCGCGGCGACAGTATGGTCGCCGCGATGCGCGCATCCTGCGTGTGCAGGGGCGCGTAAATCGCCTTGAAGTCGTTGAACCGCGCCTGATTGTCCAGCAGCAGCAACGCCTCGGCGCCAACCAAAGCTGCTCCCGCCGCGGCGATACTGGCCCAGCGCCAGCGTCCCACCGCAAACCACGCACTTGCCGCCAATGGTAGCAGCAGCACCGGCACCAGAAAGAAGGCATGCACCACAAACATCGTTGCCAGCACGAAGGCTGCGCCTGCACCTGCGCCGGTCAGGTCGTAGCCGTAGACATGGCCTATTCGGTCGGCGTGCAGGATGAAGGTCAGGCTGATGAACAGCCCGGTCAAAAAGAAAAAGGGCAGCAGGCACGCATAATAGCCGGCGATGTTCCACAGCTGCGGCTGCCACGTCGTCGGGTTTTGCAATTGCAGCGGATTGAATGGATTGATCGTGGTGAGGTGAAAGCCGATCGCTGCCGCGACAACCAACAGTGCCGGCAGCACGGCGAGCAGCGTCTCGCCATGACGCGCTGCTCTGTCGCGGCATAGCGCCAGCAGCACACCGCTGAAGGCGAAGCCGACCATAACGATAGAGATCACCCAGTAGCCGTATTCGGACCACTTCGCGACGGCGAAATAGCGGGTGAGGGCGGTCTCGTATCCCACTGCCGCCATCGAGATCAGAAACAGCGGTACCAGACTGAATTTATTGTCGCTTGACTCAAACCTTCGGCTGTCCGGCCTTCGGTCATCACGCTCCAGCGCGGCACGTTGCGTCACGGCCATACAGTCCGTGTCATGAATCCCGCGAGCAAGGCATTGAACCGCGCCGCGTCGTCGACAAACAGCGCGTGACCGGCACCCTGGAACACCGCGATCTGCGTGCCGGGGCGGTTATGCGCGAGGTTGGCGGCCTGCTCGGCCAGCCAGCCCGGACGGACGACATACAGCACCGGCTTATCCGTCGAGTAGATCGCGTCCCGCCAATAGGTACGTGGCACCGGATAGGCCAGCAGCGCGCGGCTTGCTGCTTCTGGCGTCCGCAGGGTGGCCTCGGTAAGGCGATCGAGATACGCGTCACTCTGCCGGCGCAGGAACATCCCGGTGACGAAGCGGTGCATGGCGATCGCGTGCGGGATCATTGGTCCGGGGCGATGCAGCTTTGGCGGAGGGGGCGGTTCCTCGCCCACCGAATTGTCTACCAGCACCAGTCCCGCGACCATCAGGTCGCCATGTGCGCGCACATAGGCCAGCGTGTCCAGTACCCCCAGCGACCACCCGACCAGCAGCACCGGCACCGGCGCCAGGCCGGCGACCAATTCAGCGATATCCTGGCTGCGCCTCCTCGGTTCATATCCCCTGCTCGGCGCGTCGGAGTCGCCCTGCCCACGCGGGTCGAACGCCACGACGTGATAGCGTGGCGCAAAGGCGCGAAGCTGCGGCTGCCAAATCCAGGCCGGCATCGTCCAGCCGGGGACAAAGACGATGGTGTGGCCGGTAGGCGGTCCTGACTCAAGGTAGTGCAGCCGCACGCCGTCGCTGGTGAGGAAATAGCGGCTCTGCGGCGCCTCCTGTGCAGCTGCCGCACGGAAGGAGGCCAGCGCCAGAATGGCCAGGAAGGCGGCGGCGACGCGCATGGACGCACAACACAAAGTTGCGCCGCGCCGTGTCAACGTCATTCGGTTGTGCGGTCACCTTGGCTCGGTAAGGTGCCGCAACTCCGCAGGACGGCGCAGCACGATGAAGCCTTCCTCGATGTCCGTGATTCCGTCCTCACGCCAGATCCGCAGCTGCTTGTTCACGCTCTCCCGCGAGGAGGCCACGAGGTTGCTGAGATCGCGCTGCGACAGGCGGAGATCGATGCGTGTTCCGGCGGAGCCCACCCGACCGTAGTCCTCTGCCAGCTTCAACAGGACCCGCGCCAAACGCTCGGGAAGGTCGAACAGAGCGATCTCTTCCAGCGCCATGCTGGTGCGGCGGACCCGGTCGCACAGCACGGCGATCACCCGCAGCGCGAGATCGTGGTTCTGCGCGAGGAATGGCAGGAACTGACGGCGCTCCACGACCAGCAGCAGTGAGTCCTCGGTCGCCGTGCCATCCGCACTGCGCGGCTTGCCATCGAGCAGGGCGAGTTCCCCGGTGATCTCGCCAGGGTTGATGACATTCAGCGTGACTTCCTTCCCCTCGGCGGACACC
Source organism: Pseudomonadota bacterium (assembly GCA_046735215.1). GTDB lineage: Bacteria > Pseudomonadota > Alphaproteobacteria > Acetobacterales > Acetobacteraceae > JAMXLO01. The sequence continues at coordinate 6,480 of JBKPSV010000137.1, forward strand.
GTGCTGATGCGAACCCGGCCCTGAAGGACCACCATCATCGACGAGGCGTTGTCGCCCCGCTGGAAGATCGTCTGCCCGCGACGATAACGTCGCTCGGAGGCGAACTTAAGAATTTCATCCAGCTCCGCTGGCTGCATAGCGGCAAAGAGCTGGCTGCCCAACAGGGCTTCACGTTTGCCGTCGCGTTCTAGCCTGGCCACGTGCGTCTCCCGGTACCCGATGCCCGCCCGGCGGTTGTGTCTGCTCTGGGCGATTCCCGGGGCCAGTATGCGCGTCCTGTTACGGATGTGGTATCCCGCGCTCATGGTGGACAAGGAGGCGTGATGTCGGCGCTGGACGATGCGGTTCTCTATGCCCTGGCGCACGAGACGCCATGGCCGCGCGACCTGCGGGCGCATCTCGAGGCGGGATTCTTCGAGCCACCGCCGCACAACGAGATCCTTGGTACGATCCGCCCGCGCGGTGGTCCAAATGGGTTGATCTTACGAAGGGGTTCGGTGCTGGCGCGCTGGGGCGACACGCAGCAGGTCGATTTCACGTTCTCCGTTGCCAAGAGCTATCTGAGCCTGCTGGCCGGCTTCGCGACTGCCGATGGGCTGATCACGGAACTGGATGAGCCGGTGGCGCGGACTATCAACGACGGCGGGTTCGAGGGCCCGCACAACGGCACCATCACCTGGCGACACCTGCTGCAGCAGACGTCGGAATGGGAAGGGACGCTGTTCGGCAAGTCCGACGTCATCGATCGCAATCGGAACCTTGCGGTGGAAGGGAAGGCGCGGAAGGGCGACGCGCGCCCCCTGCGCCCGCCAGGCACCTTCTGGGAATACAACGACGTGCGGGTGAACCGGCTGGCACTGGCGTTGCTGCGCCGGTTTCGTCGGCCGCTGCCGGACGTGTTCGCCGAACGGATCATGCATCCGGTCGGTGCGTCGCATGCGTGGAGCTGGCATGGCTATCGCACGTCGCAGGTCGAGATCGACGGGCAGCAGATGGAGTCGGTGTCCGGCGGCAGCCACTGGGGCGGCGGTATAGCGATTCACGCCGAGGACCAGGCACGCATCGGCGTGCTGATGCTGCATCGTGGCGTGTGGAATGGTCGGCGCCTGTTATCGGAAAGCTGGATTGAGGAGTCGCTACGGCCTTGCCCGCTGCATCCGAACTATGGGCTGCTGTGGTGGCTGAACACCGGCCGCACGCGATATCCAAGTGCGAGCGCGGCGAGCTTCTTCGCGACGGGGGCAGGAGGGAACATAACCTGGATCGATCCGGAGCATGACCT
>JBKPSV010000138.1:0-4842 GCA_046735215.1 Pseudomonadota bacterium
GCTCGCGCAGATCCTGCGAATAAGCCTTGCCTTGTTGATACAGCACAATCGCCTCCGGTTCGTCATACCGGCGACCCAGGAATCACATGCCCGCCCCGTTTCGGAAGACCCTATGATTCCAGCACGCATGAAAATGCTCTAGAACCTTCCGCCAGTGTTCGATTGCGTCGTCATCATACCCCCATGCGACGATTTCATGCATCGCCAAGGCGTAGGCACGTGCCGAGACCGGGCAACGAGTTGATAGCCAACTTGCCGTCTCAAGCGCATGGTTTGCAGCGGCCCAAGCCGGGTCTGACATCGTTCTCTCCCTAAAGATGAAACGGTGGCGACATTACGAGCGGGGTCACCCTGTGCCCCCCGCGCTGCGCCGCCGCGATAAGCTGAATTCATCAGTGTGGCGACCGCCGGCCCTCGCTGAGACATAATGAAAGCCTCACTCTGCTTTTCATGCGTCCTGCTTGCGATGGGTTGGTGCGGCAGGCCGACCTGCCCGCTGCCGGTTTCCGGCCCAGCGACAGGCGGTTGAACGTGGAGGCGCAAGGTTGCCCGTTGATTTCAGGCCACGGAAATCTGGTTTCAACTGAAATACAATGCACGCCCATCGTAGGCGCTCAGCCGATAAGTCGTCGCCTTACCCCTGCCGACACCTGATCGATCACCGCGACCGTCAGTAGGATCAGAATGATGATGAACGAGACCTCGTCCCAATATCGCACCTTGATCCTTTCAGCGATCTGCAGCCCGATCCCGCCCGCCCCGACCACACCAAGTATCGCCGCGCTGCGCGTATTGCTCTCAAATAAATAGAGCACCTGCGCCAGCAGTACCGGCAGTACTTGTGGAAACAAGCCGAAGCGGATCTCCAACAGCCGTGTGCCGCCGGCCGCCTTCACCGCGTCGGTTTGCCGAAGATCCGCATTTTCGATCGCCTCGGCAAACAACTTCGCCAGGACGCAAATATCTGCCGCGGCGATCGCCATCACCCCGGCCAATGGTCCCAACCCGACTGCGCGCACGAACGCCAACGCCCAGATGAGCTGATCCACTCCACGGAACCCGTCGAACACCCGGCGGATTGAGAAATGCGCCAAAGCGTTGACCACCACGTTGCGTGCACCAAGGAAGCCCAGCGGCAGCGCAATCACCGCAGCGACGAACGTCCCGAGAAACGCCATCGCCACGCTCTGCGCCAGCCCTTGCAGAATGTCCTGCCACTGCGCGCCCGGGCTCGGCGGAACCATCTGGCGCAGGATGACGAACAACCCTGACACGCCGCGCGACAGCCGCGCCGGCGTGATATCGAACCAGACGAAGAGCGCGACCAGCCATGCAATGAACAGCAGCCCACCGACCCACCGCAGGACACGCGTCAGTGGCGCAGGGGCGAATGCACGCGGGAAGCGCGCGTGCATGGCAGCAATGTCTATTGGCGCATCCATCTTCTATATTCGGCCGCGCATCGCCGTACGTCGCAGCCGCTCTGACGTCAGGTCGATCGCACTCACCGTCAGGATGATCAGCACGATGATCGCGCCGATCTCCTGATAATAGTTGAAGCTGATCACCGAATAGAGCTCCTGCCCGATCCCGCCCGCACCGACAAATCCGATGACCGTGGCGCCACGTACATTGATCTCGAATCGCAGCAGCACGTACGAGAGAAAATTCGGCAATATCTGCGGAAGAATGCCGAAGCGCACGCTCTTCGCCCAGTTGGCACCGACGCCGCGCATCGCGTCCCACGGCCCCATCTCGGCATTCTCCACCACCTCGGCGAACAGCTTGCCGAGTGCCCCCACCGTATGCAGGGCAATCGCCAGGATGCCGGCCAGTGGACCGACCCCAAATGTCCAAACCAGGATCAGTGCATAGACGATGTCCGGCACCGAGCGGAACAGTTCAAGCAGGCGTCTGAACGCGAAATACACCGCCCGATTTGGCGCCAGATTGCGCGCCGCCGGGAAGCACAGCAGCAGTGCCATCGCTGCGCCACCAAGCGTCGCCAGGGCCGCCATCTGGCTGGTCTCGAACAGCAGCCACAGCCAGATGTCGAGCCGGTACATCCAGTAGGCGAATGACCCTTGCGTCGCGGTGCCGGCGAACAGCACCGGCGGGCGCAGATCGGGAACCAGCTTGGCGAAATACTCGCCGATGCGCGGCGCGCCGGCGAGCAGCGACGACGGATAAGCTTCCGATACCCACGCCGACAGCACCAGTGCCACGCACACGACCGCTGCAGCACCGAGCCCGCTGACGATCCGCGCCCGGCGACGCTCTTGGAATGCCAGTTCGACTGTGGCGACGTCGCTCACCGATGCCGTCGCTGCGCCGCCTCCTGTTGCAGCATGTCGATGAACACCTGGAAGTCCGCATGCTTCACCGGCACCCAGCCTTTGCCGCTGCCCATGTCAAAGGTGTGGTAAACGTCCGGATATGCGGTCGGCATCGCCAGGTGGAATGCCAGCATGTCGGCCTGATAGCTCGCCGGGGTGCTCTTTCGCACGGTCAGCGGCCCGTTCAGGATCGGCCGCGACTTCCAGATGATGCGCAGGTCCTTCATGTCCAGCATGTGCTTGTCGACCATCATTCGCAGCGCGCCGCGCGTGTATCCCTGTGCCGGATCGCCGACGCTGGAGGTCCAAGCAACGCCGGCGTCATACTGGTGATTGAGCACCGCCACCACGGCCTGTTCATGTCCGCCGGCAAAGCCAGTGCGGCCGAAATACTTGCCTGACTCCGGATCGATTCCCTGCGCACGGAACTCGGCGCGCGGGATAAGATACCCGGAGGCGCTGTTTGGATCCGACCAGGCCAGCGAATGCCCCTTCATGTCGGCAAGCGAGGTGATGCCGCTGTCGGCGCGTGTATACATCACCGCCACATACGAGTTGCTGCCGTCCTGTTCCTGCGTCACCACCAGCGGCACCACGTCGCCGCCGCTCTCCAGCCAGGCCGAGGCATAGGCCGCAGGACTCATATAGGCCGTCTCCAGCTGCCTGGCCGCAAACGCCTGGATCACCCCGGCATAGTCGGCCGCCACCAGCAGCTTCACCGGCACCTCGAATGTGCTCTCCATCAGTTTCTTGTAGCCATCGACACGCGCCAGGCGATCAGCGTCGTTCTCGCCGCCGAGCAGCCCGATGCGCATCACCGGGATTTCCTTCGCCCAGTCACGCTTGCCCGGCTTCGGCATCTCCTGCGCCAGGGCGCGTCGCGCCAGCAACACAGCTCCAAGCCCGACAGCCGCGCCTCGTCGTGTGATCATTCCATGCACCGTTCGTTGCATCGCATTCGAATATTCCACGCGCGGCCGGTCGCGCCCAGAGAGCCGTGCCGGCCACTTCTGCCCGGCCCGCCGCCGGTGGTAGGCTGATAACGGCAGAACCGAACCAGGGGAGACGCGCCGGTGGCGGAAATTCTGGGACTGGGTGCAACCCATTCGCCGCTATTGGTCGGCAACGATGCCCGTATGGCGGCGATCTTCGAACGCCTGCGGCAGAACCCGCGCGTGCCGCCTGCCGCCACCGATCCCGCCAACTGGCCCGCGGCGATGCAGCAGGAATGGGCCGCGCATCAGTCCGGCGCGGCCGCACCAGCACATCGGCGGCGCGCAATGGACGGGTTCCGCGCCGTGCGTGCCGCACTCGATGCGTTCAACCCGGACTTCCTGCTGATCTTCGGCGACGACCAGTATGAAAACTTCCGCGAAGACGGCGTGGCGCCATTCTGCGTGTTCGCGCTCGACACCATCGAATCGCACCCGTACCACCGCACCGGCGCGGCAAATGCCTGGGGCGAGCCTGCGGATACTGTCATGCGACACATCGGACATCGCGCCGGAGGCCGCTATCTGGCACGCTCGCTGATCGAACAGGGGTTCGATATCAGCTACGCCTATACGATGCGGCATGAAGCCGGCCTGCCGCACGCCTTCATCAACGCGCTGCTGCTTCTCGACAATGACCGTCGGGGACTGCCCTGGCCGATCGTGCCGTTCCACATCAACTGCTACGGCACGTCGGCGATCGCCAAGCGTGGCGCCTTTGCACATATCGATGGCAGCGGATCGGACGAACCCGATCCTCCTGGTCCATCGCCGGAGCGCTGCTTCGATCTGGGCGCCGCCACGGCACGCGCTCTGCGCGCCTCGCCGTGGCGCGTCGCTGTCATGGCCTCGTCCAGTTGGTCGCATTCTTTCCTGACCGCGAAGCACCATTATCTCTATCCCGACCTTGCATCCGACCGGGCGCGTTTCGAGGAACTGCGCGACGGCCAGCTAGATCTTTGGCGCACCTTGACCACGGCGCAGTTGGAAGATGCCGGGCAGCAGGAGTTGCTGAACTGGGTGTGCCTGGCCGGCGCGATGACGGAACTCCGGCGGCGGCCGGTGTGGACCGATCTTGCGGAAACCTACATCTATGCTGCGCCCAAGGCATTTGCCGTGTTCGAAGCCGGCTGAATGCCACCCAATCCGTTCGACGACCAACCATCGCGGGCACCTACCAAGCTGGCGATGACATACGGCGTATTGTTGGTCGGCAACCTCGCTGGCTGGCTGTGGGCCTGGAACGCCTTCGCCGACCGGCCGGCCGTGCTGGGCATCGCGCTGCTCGCCTACGTGTTCGGTCTGCGGCACGCGTTCGACGCCGACCATATCGCTGCGATCGACAACGTGGTCCGCAAATTGATGCAGCAGCGCAAGGCGCCTTACGCCGCCGGCTTCTTCTTCTCGCTGGGGCACTCCACCATCGTGGTTCTTGCCTCGATTGCCATCGCAGCCACGGCGACCGCATTCCAGGGCCGCCTTGCCGCACTGCATGAAGTCGGCGGCATGATCGG
>JBKPSV010000139.1:0-7963 GCA_046735215.1 Pseudomonadota bacterium
TCCGACAAAGCTCTCCGCCTGCAGCGTCCGAAGGATGTTGTACGCCGTCCCGCGATGCATGTCCGCTGCGCGCGCCACCTCGCTCGCGTTCAGCGGACGCTCGGACGCATGCAGCGCGCGGAGAACTTTGGCCGCGGCGACGACCGCACCGACGGATTTCCCGAGCGGCCCGATCTGCGCGATCTCGGCGGACTTGGTGGGAGCGGGTCGCCGCGATCGGTTCTCTTCGCTGGCAGCTGCCGGTGCAGGCACAGTTCCTCCGAGGCGATGGCGACAATACGTTACATGACGCGCGGGATTACCTCAATCAAAAACGTTTGTCTTCTATAGAAGTCGAATGGGCGGCCCTATATCCGGGGGCAGGGCCGGCGTTATGGATGTAGCGGCCCGATCTATAACAACCGAGGCTTGCGCATCGCCCGCTGGATCCGTCGTTCGCGTGCTTCGAACGGCGCCGAGGTGCCGGTCCCGGTGACCATGTCTTGAGATGAGATCGATTGCAGTGTCATGGTGGTTTCGCCCACCGCGGCGAGGCTCGAGCTACCCACAAGCCGAACAGAGAGCCCAATGAGACTCAGTCTATTCTACCAGATCCAGGTACCCAAACCTTGGACCGCGCAAAGCGAGGCGGAGCGCATCTATGAGGCGCTCGAGCAGATACCGTTCGCCGAGCAAAAGGGCTTCTCCGGCGTCTGGTTTTCCGAACACCATTTCCGCCCGGTATGGTCGCACAATAGCGCACCCGACCTGACATTGGCCGCCGTCAGCCAACGCACCGAGAGCATCCGGCTCGGCATCGGGGTCGTGTTGGCGCCAATTCACCATCCCCTGCACATCGCGCAGCGCATGGCGACGCTCGACATCTTGAGTCGTGGGCGCGTCGACGTCGGACTCGGCCGCACCGGCTATCCCTATCAATTGACCCCTTACGGCTCCGACCTGCGCGACACGCGTGGCATGTGGCAGGAGTTCGCAGACATTTTGCCCCGTATCTGGACGCAAGAGGAGATCACCTACGATGGTGAGTATTTCAAGATTCCGCGCCGCGAGGTGCTGCCGAAACCGCTGCAGAAGCCGCACCCTCCATTATGGTCGGCCTGTGGCAGCGATGAGACGGCGGTTCAGACCGGCAATCTTGCAATGGGAGGCCTGTTCGGCAGCGAGGGTGGCCCCGACCGTGTCCGCCAGTTGATGGAAATCTATCGCGACGCTTTGCCGGCTGCCGCGCGGCCTCGCGCCGCGCTGATGACAGCAGGGTTTTGCCACGAAGACCCGCAGGTCGTGCGTTCGCGCGGTACCGAACTGGTCGGCTGGTACATTGAGCAGCAACGCGAAAGGGCGCGCCTCGTCTGGCGCGACTACGACCCCAACAGTGTACCTGCCGATTACCAGGGATATTACACGCGCGACCAGCGGCTTGCCGCCGGCTCTTATCCGGGTGAGCCGACCCCTGCGGAGGTGCGCGAAGAGGGCACCAAGTTCTGCGTCGGGACCCCCGAGGAATGCATCCGCTTCATTGAGGCTTATCAAGCGATGGGCATCGAAGAAGTGATCCTGCTGTGCGCGGTCGGACCGGCGACGCACCAGGAGGTCATGCACACTATTCGGCTTCTGGGCGAGCAGGTCATCCCGCATTTCGCGGCAAAGCAAGCGCACGCTGTCGCTGCAAAATAGCTGCATCGGTGCCCCGCGAGCATGCAGTGGATGCGATCCTGTCGATTGGGGGCTGGATTCTCCGAGGACCAACGGATGCGACCCGCGGCTCGCGGCAGCGTAAACTAGCGCGTGGTTCACGCAGCGGTCGGTAAGAGCGCGCCGCTGGCCAGGTCCCTTGCTGCGTTTCTGCTGATACGTCTGGTCTATCGATAATGATGGAGCTCTCCGTGCGGCAGAGCGCAAGACACAATGATGCTGCGCCGGTGGGCACCCGTCGAAAATCGCGTTCATCGTGTCAGCTACGGAGCTGTTGCTGTGGACGGTGTTCCGTGGATCTTGCTGATGTCGCTGAAAAGCATCCAGATGGTGAACGGCAGGGTGATAAGCTGATACGCGAAGATCAGCCGGCGTGCTGCGCAGCTTCTTCCAATACCGCTGGGAATTCAGGAGGCAACAAAGATCGACGGCTGTTCTGGCTGGCTGCCGCTGAGCATGCCGGGCATATCGGCGACGGTGGGACGATCCAGTTCATCTCGCATGAGCAAGTGCTGTGGGGGCAGATGGCGGCGGCAACGGTCGCAGCGGTACACAACTGGTGCTGAGTTTGATGGCGCAGAAGTACATCGTACGGGGGCATACGGTAGGGGAGATGAGGTAGAAAGCGACCAGAGGCCAAGCACCTGTGCGCGTAACGGCCGGCGTGGTAGCTTTTGGTGTTGGAGGATGCGCATATGGCAGATTCTGCACCCCGTGCCTGGCCGGATGGCGGAACATCATCTGTGCCGAATTGGGTCTATACCGACGCTGCGATCTTCAGTCGCGAAGTTGAACGCATTTTCGGCGCAAATGACTGGCTCTATGTCTGCCTGGAAGCCGAGGTTCCAAACCCTGGCCATTTCAAACGCAGCCAGCTCGGCAGTCGTGATGTCATCGCAGTGCGTGGGAACGACGGCGCGATCAACGTGCTGGTGAACCGCTGCGCGCATCGCAGCATGCAAGTCTGCACGGCGAACCGCGGATCAGCAAAGGAGCTTGTCTGTCCCTATCACCAGTGGACCTACGATCTTGCCGGGAATCTGCTTGGTCTCCCGTTTCACCGCGGGTATCGCGGCCAGGGCGGCATGCCAGCCGACTTCCGCCCCGAGGAACATGGGCTGCGGCGGCTTGCTGTGACGACGCGGCACGGTGTGGTATTTGCAAGCTTTGGCGCGCCGAACGAACCGCTTGAGAACTATCTCGGTGAGCGCATGCTGGGTTACTTCGACCGCGTGTTCGACGGACGCGAACTCGTCTTGCTGGGCTACATGCGTCAGCGCATTCCGAGCAACTGGAAGTTGATGTTCGAAAACATCAAGGACCCATATCATGCCAGCCTGCTGCATGTGTTTCTGGTGACGTTCGGCCTGTTCCGACTGGATCAGCGGTCGTCGGTCGAGATGGACGAAACCGGCCGGCATGCCGTTCTGGTCAGTCGTCGCGGCGCACAGGAGGCGAACGACGCCACCGCGCAGATGCGCGCCTTCAAGCGTGACTTCGCGTTGCGTGACAAGCGTTTGCTGGATCCGGTACGCGAGTTTCCCGGCGATGCGACCGTGGTGATGCAGACGCTGTGGCCCAACTTGATCGTGCAGCAGCAGTCAAACACGCTGGCGATGCGGCAGATCGTGCCCCTTAGCCCGCGCAGTTTCGACTTGGCCTGGACCTTCTTCGGTTATGCTGACGACACAGCGGAGATGCGGCAACGCCGATTGCGCCAAGCGAACCTGATGGGGCCGGCGGGTCTCGTATCGCTGGACGACAGCGAGGCCATGCTGCTGTCGCAGGCCGGCATCGATCAAAACAGCGACGAAGCATGCCTGATGCAGATGGGCGGCCGCGAGGTGACCAACGAGCCGCACATGGTGACGGAGACGGCGATCCGCGGCTTTTATCAGCACTATCGCTCGGTTATGGAGCTGTGATTGCCGCGGTGCCCGGACTGGCACCCGGGCTCGAACTGCGGGCGCGCTTAGCCGATCTGTATTGCGCTTACGATACCGCGCTGAATAGCAACGAGCTGGAGCATTGGCCGGAGTTGTTCACCGAGACCTGCGTGTACAAAGTGATCCCGCGTGAGAACCTTGAGCAGGGACTCCCGGTCGCGCTGATCTACTGCGAAAGCCGCGACATGCTGAGGGACCGCGTGACGGCACTGCGCGAAACCGCGCTCTACGCGCCGCGCATCGCGCGCCGTATCACCGGTGGCATCTGTCTGCGGACGATTGAAGCGGGCGGCTTTCACCTGACAGCGGACTTCGCAGTCTTTCAGACGATGCCGGATCAGCCATCAGAGCTGTTTCTCTGCGGCCGTTGTCAAGATCGAGTGGTCGAGGATACTGGGGAGCTACGGTTCTCCGAGAGGTTATGCATCTACGACTCCAACATACTGCCGACGTCTCTGGTATATCCGGTGTGACCGGCCGCCGACGAAGATACCGCATATTGGCGCAAGAGAACCGATCGCCTGGGTCGCTGACATCACTACGGCCGCTTCACGGCGGCAGGCAGGCGAACGGCCTCCAGACCAAGGCCAAGGAAGCTCGAGAGGACGACAAGGATCACCCAATGCTTGCCACCGGTCCTGCGACCGAATAATCGATTGAACTGCAGTCTGCCTCCAGCTTCATGCGGCGCTACGGAGGTCCTGATCAGTGCAGACGCCGTCGTTCAAGAATGTCACCAAGTTTGCGGGAAGTGCCATTCAGCAACGCCGTTGCCATCGCTCGTGCTGACTTTGCCGAAAGCTGAAACCCCAACCATCCAAAACCCGAATGACGTAAGGCCAGTACTTGATCATCTGTCTCCGTCGCGAAAACACACATCCACTCTGGTTCCCTATGCCCTCTGATCCTTTCGCCATTTTCCAGCGTCATAGGAATCTTCTTGGCGAGCTTCTCGCGTTGCTGAGCCAGATGCGTGATCAGCTGATCCAGACCGTCGGCATCCAATTCGGAGCGACCAATGCACTTATTGTCTTGCCAAAATTCGATGGTCAGCGCGGATTGCGCAGGTTCATCGATGTGAGTCTTGATATCGAGTGACACCGCAGATGGTCTCCATCTGATCGAGAGTTCCGACCCTTTACCCGTATGGGCCGCGATCTGCAAAAATCTGATCAAGGGATGTCCGCGGCTTGCGGTGGCCGATCAGGCGAGGGGATAATTCGCATGAAAGCGCATCGTCGCCTCGACTGGCCTTTGTCAGGGCTGATAGGTGGCGGTAAATTACAGGCCGCCGCTGCGAGGAACCGCCATGCTCGCCGATCGATACGATCTGTCTCTGTCGACCAGTTCCGTGACCGCGCGTGATGCCTACATCCAAGGCTGTGATCTGGCACTGACTCTCTACCCAGGCGCTGTCCAGGCCTTTGATCGGGCCATCGCTGCCGATCCAGGTTTCGCCATGGCCCATGCTGGCAAGACCCAGGTCCTTATGCGCGAGGGCAATGTGACGGCGGCTCGGTCAGCCTTGGCAGAGGCCGCGCGTTTGGCGCCACATCTTCCTGCGCGCGAGGCTAGCCACATCGCATTCTTCGATCTGGTTTTCGCGGGTAAGACTGATGTGGCGATCGCCGCGCTGCACGAGCATCTATCAGCATGGCCGCGCGATGCCTTGGTGGTCGCCAGTGCCGCAAACCCCAACGGCCTTATCGGCGCGTCGGGGCGCATCGGGCAGAAGCACCAGATCTCAGAGTTGATGGACTGGCTTGCCCCACATTACGGTGACGACCCGTGGTTCATGGCATATCACGCGATGGCTCTGTCGGAAGACGGACAGCTCGCGGTTGCCCGGCGGAAGATCGAGCGGTCCGTGGCGATGAAACCGAATAACGCACATGGCGCGCACGGATTTGCGCACATCTGCTACGAGAGCGGCGATCCTGACACGGCTCGTGATTATCTCTCCCCTTGGCTTACCACGTATCCGCGCGATGGCTTCTTCTATGGTCACCTGAGCTGGCATCTCTCGCTGTGCGAGCTACAGGCGGCCAATTGGACCCAGGCGCTACACTTGTATCGGGACGCTATAACGCTGGACCAACACAGCGGTGGTCCACAACAGAAGATGTCGGATGCGACGGCGTTCTTGTGGCGCTCCGAGCTCGCTGGCCATCCGCGCGATGTCGATGCCTGGCAGGAGATGCATAGCTACGCCAACAGTGCGCTGCCGCAGCCTGGCAGCGGCCTCGCAGACTTGCACGTTGTTCTGGCACAAGCCGTCGTCGGCAATGACAGCATCGCTCTCGATTCCCGCGCGGCCCAGATAGAGCATCTGGCCCGCGAGTCACGCTATCCTTCCGGCTCTTACCTACCAGCATTGTCGCGCGGCTTCGTGGCGTTCGAACGCGGAGATTTTGCCGCCGCGATAGAGGCGTTCGCGCCATTGACCGGAGATAACGAGCGAATCGGCGGCAGTCGTGCTCAGCATGACCTGATCGAGTTCACCTTGTTGAAGGCATATCTGGAGGCCGGCAGGCTTGAGGAAGCTCGGTCTCTCATCAATGCTCGGCGGTCTGGCGCTTCGGGAGTTCCCGTCGCCGGCGTTGCGGTGCTCGGATGACTGGTCTTATCAGAGCGCACTGACCGGAGGCCAGGCAGGGGCGATTCTTTCTCAAACGGAAGGCGTAAATGGCAGGACTTCTGGAAGGACACCTCGCCGCCGTGACCGGTGGAGGATCCGGTATTGGACAGGGCATATGCCAAGCCTACGCCAAGGAGGGCGCACGTCTTCTTGTGCTCGACGTAAACATCGACGGTGCAAACGCAACTGCGGATTTGATCGTCAAAGCCGGTGGTGCGGCGACCCCTATGCTGCTTGATGTGGCCAACCGCACCGCGTGCAGGCAAGTGGCCGCGAAGATTGCTGAAATTGGAAACATCTCCATCCTTGTCAACAACGCCGGGATCAATCGGCGTAATCACATCACCGGCGATCCAGTGGCGGTGGCGCAGGACTGGGACGATATTCTCTCGATCAACCTGGACGGCATGTTCAACGTCACGCATGCCTTCCTTGATCAGCTTCGGGCGACCAAAGGGCGGATCATCAACATCGGCTCCATCCAGTCCTTCGTGCATGTGAACTGGCCGAACTCCGCCGCCTACACGACGTCTAAACATGGCGTCTTGGGCTTCACGCGAGCTCTCGCCGCCGAGCTCGGCAAGGATGGTGTACGCGTCAATGCCATCGGGCCTGGACTGATCGAGACGAAGATCAATGCCGAAGCGCGGGCCAAGAACCCTGATATGGTCGCTGCCGCCATCCGGCATACGCCGTTGAACCGTGCCGGCAAGCCAGAGGATATTGCAGGGCCGGCCATCTTTCTTGCGTCGGATCTGTCTGCCTACGTGACCGGCTGCATCATCATGGCAGATGGCGGGTTCCGAACGGTGTGACTTCCGAGATCACATCTTAGTTCGGGAGCCAGGCCGCGGCCCTGATCTCGCCGAATTCGCGCGGAATCTTGCGCCACGACGCACCGGAATCCTCGGTGATGTAGACCTCGCCGAACAGGCTGAATGCGACAATACGATCGGCATTCGCGGGATGAGTGGCGAGCCCCCAGATCGTGGCGTTAGGCTTGGCGGGCAGCGACAGAACCTCCCAGGTCTCGCCGAAGTTTGTGGTGCGGAGCACGTGCCCCTTTTCGCCGGTCGTGGTCTCGCCGCACCCTGCGAACAGCACAGTGGGATCGTTGGCCTTGACCGCCATGCCGCGGGCGTAAGGCAGCGGCCACTTATCCTTGATGCCCAGGGGCAGCCAAGTATCGCCCAGATCCTGGCTGACAAACATCTCACGCGCCGTGCTTGCATAGAGACGTCTGGGCTGCGTCGGTGCGATCGTCACGGCGTGTACGTCGGGATCACATAAACCCGTCTCAAGATGCGTCCAGCTGTCCCCGCCGTCCAAGCTGCGGAACACGCCATCGATCTCCACTCCGGCCCAAACGATACGATGATCCTCAGAGTCAACGAGGATGCTGGTGACGAAGGGAGTGCCAATCGAACATTCGGGGGCGATGTCTATCGCTAACTTCTCCCAGTGCCGTCCACTGTCGCGCGAGCGATAGACCCCGGCAGGGCACGTGCCGGCAAACACTACTTGGGGTTCCACCGGATCGATGGTCAGCGCCTAAAGCATGATCGCTTTAGGTTGATGGATAACCGGCATTGACGAGGTAGTTGGCGCACTCGGCCGGAGTGAACTGCTTGAGAAGTCGACCAATGCCTCGCCAAGTGGCCGTCACGGATCGGGCTGCGGCCTTCCG
>JBKPSV010000140.1:0-22193 GCA_046735215.1 Pseudomonadota bacterium
GTATCGAAGCAGCCACCCGTAATTGACGTCACGCATTATGTGCTGAATGGAGTCGAAGGCCAGTTCCGCGTTCGGCTGGTAGTTCATCGCCAGAAAGATGCCGGTGGCGATCATGATCAGCATGGTCACCATCGCCAGAGCACCGAAGTTCCAAAAGTAGTTGAAGTTCTTCGGTGTCGGGAAAGTCCCGTACTCCTTCTGCATCATCGTGAAGATGGGCAGACGCGTGTCGATCCAGTTGACCAGCGGATTGCTGAATTCGCTCTTGTGGGCTTCGGCCATCATCGGTTCCTTGGTCAGCCGAGCTTGACTTTAGTGTCGGACTCGAACGCGTAGGGCGGGAGGGCGAGATTGGCGGGCGCCGGCCCGTGCCGCACGCGTCCAGACGTGTCGTACTGGCTGCCGTGGCAAGGACAGAACCAACCGCCCCACTCGCCACGCGGATCGGTCGGTTTGTTCCCGAGAGGTACGCAACCAAGATGGGTGCAGATGCCGACCAGCACGATCCACTGTGCGTGCCCGGGCTTCACCCGTTGGGAGTCAGGCTGCGGCTGAATAAGCTGGGACATCTGCACGTCCTCAGCTTCCTTGATTTCCTTCTCGGTGCGATGGCGCACGAAAATCGGCTTGCCTTGCCAGAGTACGGTGATGCCCTGGCCGGCGACGATGGGGGTCACATCCACCTCAACCGATGACAGTGCCAGCACGTCCTTTGCAGGGTTCATGTAGTCTATGAAGGCCCAAGCGACCGCCGCCGTGCCGATCCCGGCAGCAGCGCCGGTAATCAGCTTCAGAAAATCGCGTTTGGTAACATCGGGGTGGCCTGTGTGGTGAACAGCGACGCTAGACGAGTCAGCCATTTGCCCCTCAATACAAAGGTACTTCCGGCTTGGCGCAGCGCACGCCAAACCGCGGACGGACCCCAGGGCCTGCCCGGATTTCGTACTCGCGGCCGCTCCCGGCCGCGGGCGGCGCGCATACTAGGAGCGCTCCCATACCCCTGCAACACACCGTGGCGAGGGGCTAACCTACTGCTGAGCCAAGGACAAGTCCCATGCCGCACCCCGATGCTCCGCCGCCACATGTTGCGTTGAAAGTCGCCGCCCAGGCATGGTTCGAAGAACTGCGCGATCGCTTATGCAGCGCATTCGAGGCCATCGAGGACGCGTTGCCGTCCGACCAGTCTTCTGGACGCTTCGTGCGTACGCCATGGCCACGGGAAGGTGGCGGCAGTGGCGTGATGAGCGTGATGCGCGGCCGGGTGTTCGAGAAGGTCGGCGTCAACGTCTCTACCGTATGGGGTGAGTTCAGCCCGGAGTTCCGCGGGCAGATTCCAGGTGCCGAGCAGGATCCGCGCTTCTGGGCCAGCGGCATCAGCCTGGTGGCGCATATGCGCAGCCCGCGCGTGCCGGCGGCGCACTTCAACACGCGCATGCTGGTCACCACCAAGGGTTGGTTCGGCGGTGGCGGCGACCTGACGCCGATGCGGCTCGATACGCCGGAAGCGAAAGAGGACGCCGCCGATTTCCACACGGCCTTCAAGGCCGCCTGCGACCGCCATAACCAGGGCTACTATCCCGAGTTCAAGGCCTGGTGCGACCGCTACTTCTTCCTGCCGCACCGGAACGAGCCGAGGGGTGCTGGCGGCATCTTCTACGACCATCACTTCAGCGGCGATGCCGACGCAGATTTCGCCTTCACGCGCGACGTAGGACTGGCATTTCTTGATGTCTTCCCCCGCATGGTGCGCCGTCGGATGCACGAGCGCTGGACGCCGGAGGAGCGTGAGCACCAACTGGTGCGGCGCGGTCGCTATGTAGAATTCAACCTGATCTACGATAGGGGGACGCTGTTCGGTCTGAAGACAGGCGGCAATGTCGAGGCAATCCTCATGAGCCTGCCGCCCGAGGTGCGGTGGCCATAGACCTCATCAATCGTCCTCGTCTTCGTCCGAGCCCTCCTCCGCCTCAAGTACGGTCAGCGCCTCGTCGCTTTGCAGCAGCGACGCCTGCTGACGCTCGGTCATCAGGTTCCATGCCGCGCGCAGCAGGTCCTGCAGTGCCTCGATCTCCTGCTCGGGGTCGTCGGTGCCAAAATTTCGCGCCGCTTCGATCAGGCTTTCGACATCGTGGTCGCTGGTACCGCTCATGCAGTGATCTCCGTATCCGTTACTCTGCCGCCGCGGCCGCCGGCTCGACCGTCAGTTCGCGCAACCGCGGCGCGACCTCGCGCCCGAACAACGCTATGTTCTCTGCGGTATCCTGGTGGCCGAGATGGCCGCCCTGGCCGAAGAACAATAGATGGCCGATGCCGCCCATGCGGATGGAAAAATCCCTGATCTGTTGGAAGACATCGTCCGGCGTGCCGGCAAATACCGTGTCGGTGTCCATGAACTGCTGCACCGTCGCGCGGCGATGGTCAATCGGATTGCCCTGCCGGTCCTTCACGATTCGATGCGCGCGCGGCCCAGCCTTCATGATTGCGACATTGGCGCCAATCGAATTGTAGCCTGGTGGATTGGTGAAGGGCTCGGCGACCACCGGCGCGGTGCGCACATAGTCGGCAATCTGATCGGCGCGCCGCAGGCCTTCCTCACGCCTGGCGCCGACGCCAACCACGGCAGCGTAGGCCATGCGATCCGGCCCCGCTTCCCAGCCTAGCTCATGCGCCCGTTGCCGATAGGCGTCGTACATCGGCTTCGCCGTGCCGCCTGAGAGGAGAGTGCCGACGACGTGTCCGCGCTCGGCCGCAAGCTTGCCGGTATCAACGCTCATGCCGGTCATCCACACCGGCGGCGTCGGCTTCTGGATCGGCTTCGGCCAGATGTTGACGCTGCGGTAGTGGAAGAACTCGCCTTCCCAATTGAACGGGCCGTCGTGCGTGGACAGCGCCTTCAGGATCAGGTCGTGCGCCTCCCAGTATCGCCGCATCAGCGTCGCTGGATTGGAATTCGCTGGCTGGATCTCGTAGGGCGCGCCCTTCACGAGGCCCATCTCCAGCCGGCCGCCGGACAGCACGTCGAGCCATGCCATCTCTTCCGCCACGCGCACCGGATCGGGCCGGTTGGCGATCGGCGTGCCCAGCGAGAGCAGGCGCGCGCGCTTGGTTTCCCGTGCAATGATCGCCAGGGCCATCGGCACCGAAACGGTCATGCACGTTGCGGTGCTATGGTGCTCGTTCACCATGATGTCGAGCCCTGCCTCGTCGCACAGTGCGAATTCATCGAGGTAGCGGTTCAGCAGGCCATGTGCGGTTGGCGGATCAAAGTTGCTGGAGGGCAGCACCACGCGCAGTGTGCCGCGTGCGAGACCGGCTTCCCATGCCGGATGATAGGCCATTTCGGAGAAATACCAGCAGCGCATCTGCCGCGCTCCTCAGTTGGTTTTGACGAAACGCACGAGCCGATCGACGAAGTCCTTTGGCTGTTCCCAGTGCGGGAAGTGGCCGGCGTGCGGAACGATCTCCATTCGTGCGGCGGGGATTGCGTTTTGCCACGCCCGTCCATAGCTGGTCGAGACGATACCGTCCTGCTCGCCCCACAGCAGCAGCGTGGGAAGATCGATACGGTGCAGCCAGTGCCTCAGGCGCGGGTTATGCATATAGGGCTTCCAGCCGAACCGGGTGAATGCCTCCCGACCACGGGCTATTCCCGCAAGATCCGTGTCCGGCAATTGCATAAGATCGCGCTCGCCCTTAGCGGCGTCGGCCCAGGCAAGCCGCACGTAATCCTCGGGCGAGATCGCGTGCATGTCGGCAATATCGCGTTCGGTTATACCGCTGACTTTGATGCCGAGAGGATCGAGCAGGACCAGTTGCGCGAACCGCAGGGTGTTGCGCACCGCCATCTCCGCAGCGATCCAACCGCCGAAGCAGGCGCCGACCAGAATCGCATCCTCCAGCCCCTCTGATGCAGCGAGGTCGAGGTACAGATAGGCCAGGTCATCGACGGTCATCAGCCAGTCCGGGAGCGCCGAAGTGCCCCAGCCGGGATGATGGGGGGCGATCACCCGGAAGTGCTCGCCCAGCAGATTGAGCCACTCCCTGTGGGGCTGAAGGCCCTCACCTGGATGCAGGAATAGCAGCGGCGGTCCCGAGCCGCGCTCCTCTAGCTCCAAAGAAACGCCCGCGACGCTGATCGATCGTGACATGCGGTGAGTGTGCGCGACGGTTTGTTGTGGCTCAAGCGTGTCCCGGCTGCGGGACCCTGCTCCGAGGGAACTATTCCACTGCTACGGCCAGTTTTGCGAGGTAATGCGCGGTGTCGCCGAACAGGCGTTCGATGACCATGCAGCGGCGGAAGTAGTGGCCGACGGCCAATTCCTCCGTCATGCCGATACCGCCGTGCAGCTGCACGGCGTTCTGCGAGACGAAGCGCCCGGCCTGACCGACACCGACCTTCGCCATGGCGATGTTGTGCGCCCGTTCGGCGGCGTCTGGTTCGTCCACCGTCATCGCCGCAAGCATCGCCATCGACCGCCCCTGTTCCAGGGACATCAGCATGTCGGCCAACCGGTGCTGCACCACCTGATTCGACCCGATGGTTCGCCCGAACTGCTCGCGCGTGCGGCTGTACTCCAACGTCATGCTGTGCATTGCCTCCATGCAGCCGACGCACTCGGCTGCCGTCGCCGCAATGCCAGCCTCGATCACCCGTTCGATCAGTGGCAATCCATTACCGACTTCGCCCAGCACGGCGTCACCGTCCACCCGGACGCCCGACAGCGACACTTCTGCCGCACGTTGTTCATCTCGTACCGCGTATCCCCGACGAGCCACGCCGCTAGCGCCGGCATCGACCAGGAACAGCGTGATGCCGTTGGGATCATCGCGTTCTCCGGAGGTGCGCGCGCTGACCACCAGCGCATCGGCGCAATCGCCATGCGTGACGACGCTCTTGGCGCCATCCAGCACCCAGCCGGAACCATCCTTGCGGGCGGTTGTCATGACGTCGGTGACGTCGTAGCGCGCCTGGCGTTCGCCATGTGCGAAGGCCAACTTCATGCTGCCATCGGCGACCGCCGGCAGCACCCGCGACTTCTGTTGCTCGCTGCCACCGAGACGCAACGAAGTGCCGCCAAGGACGACGCTGGCGACGAACGGCTCCAGAATCAGCCCTCGACCGAACGCTTCCATCACCAGCATGATCTCGACTGCGCCGCCACCGAAGCCGCCGTATTGCTCGGCAAACGGCAGCCCAAGCAGTCCCAGTTCGGCGTATTGCGACCAAAGCGCCGCACTCCAGCCGCCCGGCTCTTTGGCGTAGTTCTTACGCTGATCGAAGGCGTAGCGCTCGGTCATCAGCCGATCGACGCTGTCCTTCAGCAGGCGTTGTTCTTCCGTGAGGGTGAAGTCCATTTGACGCTTCCGATCAAGTTGACCGCGTCATGGCCGGGCAGCGTCCAGGCCATCCCTAGCGGCATTGTGCCATGACTGATGGCCGGCACTGGGCCGGCCATGACGGGAAGGGCGATCAGAGCCGCAGCACGGCCTTGGTCAGGATGTTCTTCTGGATCTCGTTCGTGCCGCCATAGATCGAGGCCGCGCGCAGGAACAGATAGCTGCCGGTCGCCTGCGTTGCCCACTCAGGCCCGACATCGGGCTCATTCGACAGCGCCGCAAGTTCTTCGGCCCAAATCGGCATCGACATCGGGCCGCCGACATCCATCGCCAGCTCGGTCGTCGATTGCAGCAGCTCGGTGCCCTTCACCTTCAGCACCGAAGACAGCGGATCCGGGCGGCCGTCGCGCTGTTTGTCATACGCCGAGACCACGCGGTACTGCGTGATCTCCAGCGCCTTCATATCGACCTCAAGCTGCGCGATGCGCTGTCGGAAGGCGACATCTTCGATCAGAGGTTTGCCCCCCTCGCGTACCGTGCGCGCCATTTCTTTGGCCGAGCGTACCCGCTCCTTTGACTTGCCCAGGCGTGCGATGCCAGTGCGCTCGTTGCCCAGCAGGAACTTGGCGACATCCCAGCCCTTGTTCTCTTCATAGACGCGATTCTCGACCGGTACCCGCACGTCGTCGAAGAACACCTCATTCAAGTGATGGCTGCCGTCGATCGAGATGATCGGCCGCACAGTGATGCCAGGTGTCTTCATGTCGACCAGCAGGAAGGAGATGCCTTCCTGACGCTTGGCTGCATTGGCGTTGGTGCGCACCAACAGAAAGCACCAATCAGCGTGATGCGCGGTTGAGGTCCAGATTTTCTGGCCGTTCACGACGTAGTGGTCGCCATCGCGCTTTGCCGCCGTCTTCAGCGAGGCGAGGTCCGATCCCGCACCGGGTTCCGAGAAGCCCTGGCACCACCAGTCGTCCAGGTTGGCGGCGCGGGGAAGAAAACGCTTCTTCTGCTGGTCGGTGCCGAACTGGATCAGCACCGGGCCCAGCATGGTGATGTTGAACGAGGACAACTCTGGCGCGGGCGCAACCTGGTTCTCTTCCAGAAAGATCATCTTCTGAATCGCCGTCCATCCCGGGCCGCCGTATTCCTCCGGCCAAGAGATCGCCGCCCAGCCGCGCTCGTTCAGAATGCGCTGCCACCGGACAGTGTCCTCCTTGCGGGGCCCATAGCCCAGGCGCATCCGTTCGCGGATGTCGGCGGGCAGATTGTCGTGGATAAAGGCGCGCACCTCGTCGCGGAACGCCGCTTCGTCTGGTGTGAAGCGCAGGTCCATCGGATGGCTCTCCCTACTGGCCGGTAGCGACTTTGGCAGCACGGGATAAAGAAAGGAAGGTCGCTCAGAACTGCTTCAACAGACGCTCGATATAGTCCAGTTCCATCTGCGGCCGCTCGCGGTTGGCGCCACGATGACGCAGTTCCTCCTGGATCGCCTGCGTACGCTGCCGCTCCCGCTCCTCGGGCACGGTCACATCCGCACTCTCGTCGGCGCCGGAACTGCCCTGGCCATAGCGACGGCCGAGCGGATCGCGGCCACTTTGCGCGCGCCCGGGCGGCGGACCCGGCCGATAGCCATGGCTTTGGTCGTCGCCCTGCCCGTCGCGCAGTGTCAGTCCCATCGGGCCGTCGCCATCGCCTTCCTGCTCGCTGCCGTCCTGGCCGTTCTGCTGGCCAAACTGCTTGGCCATCGCCTGGCCCATTTCGCGGCCACCCTTCTGCAGCGACTCGATCGCCTTCTGCTCTGACTCGCCGGCCCCGGCGTCGTTGCCTTCCGCCAATTGCCGGCCAGCGTCGCGCATCGCGGTGTCAGCCTCGCCCAGACTGGGCGGCACCTGCCCGGTCAGGTCGCCAAACTGCTGCATCAACTCACCAAGTGAACGCCGCAAAGCCTGCTGCACACGGCGGTCCGCTTCGCGCTGCGCAGCTTCGTCCGACGGCTGGGAAGGAGGCTGATTCCCGCGGAACCGCGTGCCCTGTTCGGCACGGCTCTGCGAATGATCGAGCAGCTTACCCTGCCGGCCGATCATGTCCTGCACCGCGCCCATTTGCTGGCGCCCGCGACGGCGCTGTGCCTCGGCGCGCTCGCCCTCACGACCATGTTCGGCGCGCGCGTTGCGCAACTTGTCGAGCATTCGCTCCAGTTCGGCCATGCGCTGCTGTGCGTCCTGCATGCGACCTTCACGCGCAGCCTCGCGCGCCTGGTCCGCCAGCTTATCGAGGTCGCGATTGGTCAGGTGCTGCGCGTTCGGATCGTACGGCATCTCCGAATTGTTGCGCCGGGCATCCTCGGCGAGCGCTTGCAAATGACGTTCGATCGCCTCTTCCAGTTCCTTCAGTCGCTGCTCGAGCGCCTGCCGGTTGACGTCGGTCGGCTCGCGGACCGCCTTGTCGAGCGCATCCCGGGCCGCCTGACGCGCCTCTTCCAATGCATGAGCAGTCCGTTCGGTCTGGCCTTCCTCCAGATGAAGCGCGAGTTCCCACATTTGCCGCTGCGCCTCGCCTATCACCTCGTCAGCTTTGTTGCGCTGGAGCAGATAGTAGATCGCGCCGAGGTTCAGATACGCCCCATAGTCGCTCGCGAGCGCCTGAGGCTTGGTGAGCAGCGCGTCGAGACCGTTCACCGCGGGGTCCCGATCCTCGGGATGAATGCTCAGCCCTCGGCGGATCGCCATGAGCGCGCGCGCCACGGGATGCTGGAATGGACGTTCCGGCAGGATGAACTCGGCATCCGCGCTTTCGCCCGGCTGGTTTATCGCGTCCCGCGCAACCAGCTTGCCGATTACCGGAAGCCCAGCCCAGGGATGCGCAGTCAAATCCTGCTGACTGGTCCCGCGGGCCGATTTCGCCGTGCCGCCCGGCAGAGGAATGCTGACTACCAGAGGCGACGCGTTCGCCCGATCGCGCAATCGCAGTTCGGCCTGGAGGGACACCACCCCATAGTCATCCGAAGCACGCCAGGGCAGCCGAGTCTGTTGGCTGCCGGCCGCCCGGCCAGGGTTCTCGCTCCACTCGGCTGTGGGTCGTTGATCCGCGACCACGGCCAAATCCCAGGCGGCAAGCTGATGGCCGTCACGGCGAACAGTGAGATGGCCTCCCTGCGTCAGGTCGCGGTCGGCTTGAAAGCTCGTCTTGTCCAGCGCCCGAAACGCGTCCGACCGACCAGCCAGCATAAGCGTGGGGGCGTCGGCTCCTCCGGTGACGCTGACGGTCAGCCGGGAGCCGGCGGGCACTGAAACCGCGCCGGTGTCCGGCCGCAGAAAAACCGGCGCCAGACGGGTATAGGAAGGCGGGGTGATCCACGCCTGAAGCTCGGTTGTCGGCGGTGGTGCTTCCCGCGACAGCGTCGGCTGCAGGGCAATCGCCAGTCGTGAGGGCGCATCGTCGCCGGCGATGGCGATGGCGCTGACCAGCGCCAACAACAGCGCCGCGCGCAGTGCACGCGGATCGCGCCGGGCCAGCCCAGGTCGCGGCAACCCGACCCGCAATTGTCGCACCGACCGCACCGCACGTATGACATGCGCCTGCCATAGCGCGAGAGACGTGCTGTCCGGACCACCCGATGGCCGGTCCGTCAGCACCGACAGCGGTCGATGCGCGAGCCCCGATGCAACCTCGAGCCGCCGATCCGCCGCCCTGTCGTCCGGCGCAACGAGGTTCCACAAGCCATGGGCCAGCAACGCAAGAATCAGCAGCGGCGCGATCAGCAACAACGCGATGTGCAGCCACGGCGGCAGGAACCGCGGCAGGTCCAGCAGGGCGGCGCAGACGAACAGGCCAGCCACACCCAGAGGGGGCCACAGGGCGGGCCAGATGCGCTCGAACAGGATGGCGCTGCGTGCCAAGGCTCGACGCCCGGCCAGGCGGCGGAACAGGCGCTCGTTATCCCCGCCCGGAGCGTTCATTTCAGCCAATTTGGCACCCGCTCGCTTCGCCACAAGTCGGCAATGCTTTCTCGCTCGCGAATCACTGACCAGTTGCCGCCGTCTACCACCACCTCGGCCGCGGCCAGGCGAGCATTGTAGGATGAACTCATCACCGAGCCATAGGCACCGGCGTCGAGTATCGCGACGCGCGCGCCGGGGCCGAGTGGTGGCAGCAGGCGAGCGCGCGCGAATGTATCGCCGGACTCGCACACCGGACCGACCACGTCGGCCGGGGCAGTATCAGCGACAGCATCGACCGCCGAGACAGGGACGATGCCGTGCCACGCATCGTACATGGCGGGGCGGACCAGGTCATTCATCGCCGCGTCCAGCACGATGAAGCGGCTGTCCTGCGTGTTCTTGGCCAGAATGACGCTTGACAGCAGGACGCCGGCGGGCCCGACGAGCCAGCGACCGGGCTCGATCAGAATGTCGACGTCCAGATCGCGCAATGCGCCGCGTATTGCACCGGCCAACGCGGCCGGCAGGGGGGCTGGCTCGTCGCGATATGGGATGCCCAGCCCACCGCCACAGTCGATGACGCCAACCGGCAGGCCATCGGCACGCAGGGCGCGGGCAAGTTCGGCCAGCCGTCCGAACGCAGTGCGGTATGGGGCGACTGAGAGGATCTGGCTGCCGATATGTGCCGCGAGACCGATCGGCTGAATCCCGGGCAATGCCGCGGCCTGTCCGTACAGCGCGGCGGCATCGACGTAGGGAATGCCGAACTTGTCCTGCGCGCGCCCGGTCGTGATCTTGGCGTGCGTGCCTGCATCCACATCGGGGTTGATTCGCAGCGCGACCCGCGCGGTGCCGCCCACCGCCGTCGCGATCGCAGAAAGCATCTCAAGCTCTTCGGCGCTTTCCACATTGATCTGAGCAATGTCCTCGGCGAGCGCCAGACGGAGTTCGCGCTCGGTCTTGCCGACGCCCGAAAAGACGATCTTTTCGGCAGGGATGCCCGCCTCGCGCGCACGCCGGAGTTCGCCTTCGCTGACCACGTCAGCTCCGGCGCCTTCCGCAGCGAGCAGCCGCAGCACGGCGAGCCGGTCATTCGCCTTAACCGCATAGTGGATGTGCGCATCCACGCCGGCATCGGACAGCGCACTGTCCAAAGTGCGGTAGCGACGCCGGATAGCCGAGGCGGAGTAGACCCATACGGGCGTGCCAATGGCGTCGGCGATGGCATTCAGCGGCACGTCGTCGATCAGCAGCCCGTCCATGGCATGCATGGCGAGATGAGGCCGTCCGGCGATCAGCTCGGCCGACGTGGGATCAGGGATGGTGGTGGCCGACATAGGGGTCATGGAACAGCTGAGTATACATCGACGCGAGCCGGCGAGGAGGCCGATGTCAGCGTTCCAGTCGTTTCCTAATTAAGGTAGGTAAGGTCTACACGCATTGGTTGAATGTTTTAGAGGACGTGGACGAGGGCGCGCTGAACCAAGGCCGTCCGCCGCGCGGAGGAATCAAGACGGCATGGACATGCTTCAGGCGCTCGAGCCAACCGCCGACTCTGACTGGCTGCTGATCGAGCAAGGCTATGACCCGGTGCGTGAGGTCAGCATCGAATCCCGGTTTAGCGTCAGCAACGGCTTTCTCGGCGTTCGCGGAGCCCGCGCCGTCAGTCGCGGCCCGACCTGGGTGTCGTGGCTGCAGCATCTGAAGTGGGCATCCTGGCCGCGTACCTTCATCGCCGGGTTGTTCGATACCCCTAATATCGACCCACCTGTGCCGGCCCTGGTGCCCGCGCCCGACTGGCTACGGGTGCGCGTGCAGCTCGACGGAGAACCGGTGCTGCAGCACCTGGGAGAGAAGCTGCACCACCAGCGTATTCTGGACATGCGACGGGGAGCATTGCTGACGCAATGGCGACACCGGCATCCCAGCGGCGTGGTGGTGAAGGTGTCGACATACCGTGCCGTATCCTTGGCCGATCGCCGGCTGGGCCTCCAGCTTGTCCGTCTGGAGGTCGAGGATGAGGCGGCGCATGAGATCAGCCTGGAGGCTCGGTTCGGCCAGATGGGGGGCGGGCTCGATGCCGACCGGCTGGAGCAGGATCTGGGCGTATGGTGCACCGAACAGTCGGGTAAGAGCCTGGCGATCGCCTGCTCGGCTTCGCTGCAACTGGATGGCACGGAATTGCCCGGGCGCGCGCCCAGTCCGTTCCATTGGTCCTGGCATTGGACATCAGAGGCCGGGTTGGCCGCGTCGTTTCAACGGATGATCGCGGTAGCGCGCGGCGACGGGCCCGAAAGTGATCCGTCACGCGAGGCGCTGAATGCGCTCGATCGGGCGAAGCGGGGCGGCTGGAGGGACGTGCTCGCGCAACACGAGACGGCATGGGCAGAGCGGTGGCAGCTCAGCGATATCGAAGTCGTCGGAGACAGCGCTGCGAGAGAGGCTTTGCGGTTCGCCATCTATCATCTCAACGGCGCTGCCAATCCGCACGACGAGAGGGTCTCGATCGGCGCTCGTGCACTGACGGGCGACGCATATCTCGGGCACGTGTTCTGGGACACTGAGACGTATGTGCTGCCGTTCTATATCGCGACCTGGCCGGAAGCGGCACGTGCCCTGTTGATGTACCGCTATCACACGCTGCCGGCCGCTCGCGGCAAGGCTGCGCGGATGGGTTGGCGTGGCGCGATGTACGCCTGGGAATCTGCCGATACCGGCGAGGAAACCACGCCGGAGCGTGTCCTTGACCCCAGGGGAGCGACGATCCGTGTGTTGTGCGGCATTCAGGAACAGCACATTACCGCCGACGTCGCTTACGCTGTCTGGCAGTACTGGGAGGCGACCGGCGATGATCGCTTCATGCTCGACGCCGGCGCCGAGATAATGCTGGAAACCGCGCGGTTCTGGGCCAGCCGCGCAGTGCTGGAGCAGGACGGCAAGCGCCACATCCGCGACGTGATCGGCCCCGACGAATATCACGAATCCATCGACGACAGCGCATATACCAATGTCCTGGCGCGCTGGAATATCCGACGTGGGATCGACATCGCCACGATGTTGCGTGAACGCTGGAGCGACCGCTGGGAACAGCTTGCGGGCAAACTTGGCTGCGACGACCTCGAGCTGAGGCATTGGGCGGAGGTTGCCGATACGCTGTTCATCAACTTTGATCCGAACAGCGGACTGTTCGAGCAGTTCACCGGCTTCTTCGCACTCGAGGAGGTCGATCTGGCACAGTATGCCGGCCACACGTTGCCGCTGGACGTTGTGCTCGGACGCGAGCGGGTGCAGGGCGCGCAGATCGTCAAGCAAGCCGACGTTGTCGCTCTGCTCGCGATGCTGCCTGACGAATGCGATGCCAAGGCCCGGTCCACGAATTTTCGTTTTTACGCGAAGCGCTGCGCGCACGGCAGTTCGCTGAGCAAGGGGATGCATGCTCTGGCTGCCGCGCAACTGGGCGATATGGACAGTGCGCTCAGATACTTCCGCGAAACGGCGGCCATCGATCTGCATGGCGCCAGCGACAGCGTTGGCGGCGGCATACACATCGCGGCACTCGGCGGCCTGTGGCAGGCGGCCGTGTTCGGCTTCGCCGGAGTGTCACTGCATCGCGAGTCACTTGGCATCAATCCGCATCTGCCACCCGGGTGGCAGCGGCTCGGATTCTGCGTACACTGGCGTGGACGCCTGGTGAGAGTCGACATCGACCAGTCAGTGCGGGAATTGAGTGTCTTGCTCGTCAAGGGCGAGGCCATGCCGCTGGAGGTGAGCGGGAAGAGCCACGTACTGACATCCGGGACGTATCGCACCCGATTCTGATCGGTCGGGAGTCGCAAACAAGGAGCGACAAATATGCGCGGCTTCGCCATCACAGCGACGCTGGCCGGCGCCGTCACCGGAACGGCCAATGCCGCGGCCACGCTCGATCGCGCGCCATACGGCACAACGCTGGCCGGCCAGGCGGTCGAAATCTTTACCATGACCAATCAGCGTGGCCTGCACGTGCGGTTCCTCAGCTACGGCGGGATCATCACCGAGATCGTGGTGCCGGATCGTACGGGCCAACTCAGCAACATCGTGCTTGGGCTGCGCAACCTGCGCGACTACGAGACGCTCAGCGGGCATTACGGTGCAATCACCGGCCGCTATGCCAACCGCATCGCCAATGCTCAGTTCACCCTGAATGGTCAAACCTACCGCCTGATCGCCAACAACGGCGCTAATTCGCTGCATGGCGGACCGAATGCGCTAGACAAGCAAGTGTGGGCGGTATCGCCGACGCCGGCGGCAAATGGCGTCGCCGCCACGCTCACCTATGTCAGCAAGGATGGCGAGCAGAACTTCCCCCGGCACGCTGACGACGCATGTGACCTATATGCTGACCAATGATAATGAATTGCGGATCGACTACCGGGCCACGACCGATAGGGACACGGTCGTCAACTTCACCAACCATTCCTACTTCAATCTGGCGGGTAATGGATCGGGTTCGGTCGAGCACCAGATGCTGTTGATCAATGCCCGGCAATATACACCGACCGGTTCTGATCAGATTCCGACCGGCGCGTTGGCTGATGTGGAGGGCACGCCATTCGACTTCCGTCAGATGATGCCGATCGGTGCCCGACTGCACAGCGCCCATCAGCAGATGGTTTATGCGCGTGGCTATGACCACAACTTCGTGCTGAACCGCGAGGTCGGCGACAGTATGACGTTTGCCGCGCGCGCCTACGATCCGAGGTCGGGTCGTGTACTTGACTGCTTCACCACCGAACCTGGTGCAGATCTACACCAGCAACTATCTGAATGGGTCGGTGGTCGGTTCATCCGGCACGACGTATCGCCAGACAGAAGGGTTTACCCTGGAAACACAGCATTTTCCCGATAGCCCGAACCAGCCCAGCTTTCCCAGCACCGAGTTGAAGCCGGGGCTGGAGTTTCGCTCCTCGACAATGTTCCGCTTTGCCACCGACGAGCCCGTGCCGCCACTGCCTCGCTGAGTGGATGTAGGAACCGATGGGCAATCAGGAGATGCGAATTGTCAGAGCATGCAGCGTTTGATGCTGGGGTTCTCGATACGCTGCGCGGTGCCGCGGAAGTTGGCATTCGCACCAGTCGAAATCAGCGTCCGGTCACGATCTGGATCGTCGTCGTGCAGGACGCTGTCTTTGTGCGCTCCGTGCGCGGCCCGCAAGGCAAGTGGTACCTCGCGGCGCGAGCGGATGGTGAAGCGACCCTGATCATCGGGCAGCAGGAGTTGCCTGTGCGCGTGACGCCGGCAACCGATCCTGCCGCCGTGGCTGCCGTCAGCCAGGCGATCCTGGCGAAGTACGCGACCAGCCCTTATGCTCGGGTGATGGTCTCGGACGAGAACGTGCCAACGACGCTGCGACTGGATCCGCGCCGTTAGGCCGTTGTCTCCGGGGCAGGTGAAGTGAGTTTGATCGCCTGACGGGTCGGATCGGAGGGGTGGACAGCGAGAAAGTTGAGACCGAAAGGGAACCGGTGATACCCGTAGGAGGACAGTACTGCGGCGATCTGTTCCTCCGGCGCTTTCAACCGCTCCACGATGATGATTGGCCGCAGTCGCCCGAGCGTGGCGCTGGCACCCTGCAGCACTTCCAGTTCCATTCCCTCGACGTCGATCTTTATCAGGTCAAGCCGTGCAAGGTTCAGCTCGTCGATGGTGATCATCCGCACCAGCGCCAACTTCTCCTCGGAATAGTCGATCGTCTGCCCGATGAACTCATTGGAGGAAGACTTGCGCAGCTCCAGGCTCCCGAACGTCGCCGGCAGCCTGTAGTCGGGTACTGGGATACGCAGCATCCCTGGCGCCGCTCCAGCCGCTGCATGTATCGCCTGGGCGTTGAAACAGTTGTTGATCGTGATGTTACCTGCGAGAGCGTAATAGATCCGCTCTTGTGCCTCGATGGCAACAACGCTGCCCCATGCGGTCATTCCCCTGGCCCACTCGACGGTGCGCACGCCGATGTTGGCGCCGCAGTCAACGGCGACGACCCCGTCACCGAAATGCTGTCGCCGCAACCCGAGGAGCTGCATGGCGACGGAGCCCTCTTGCGCGTCGTAGCCGGAGGTCTCCAACAGCGTGTAGCCGACGCCATAGCCGGTGGTGGCATCCACCATGCGATAATCGAATCGGTTGACAATCAGCGTACCGTGGTCGGTGCCGGCAAGCACAAAGGCGATCCTGCGCGGAGGTTGAGACATGGTGCCGTCCTGGCCAGCTCATTTGCGCGTTGCATCAACAGATTGCTTTGCCAGCGCGGGCCCAGCAAGCTATTTGCGCGATGCAGTCGGCCAGGATCGGGTGCGGATTACTTGGCGACGATATGGCCGCGGGATTTCGGATTGAAGTCATCGTAGAACTCGTATCTGCCCGCTTTCAGCGGCCCGATGTTGAGGACGACCTCCTGTCCGGCCGGCACAACCTTCTCTCGACGCAGTTCGTGGCTCTCGAATTCCGCGGCAGCGGCATCCTCGTTGCGCACCCGCAATTCGACCTTTTGGTTGGCCGGCACGCTCACTTCCTTCGGTTCGAAGACACGGTTGCGGATCGTCACATTGGCCGTGGGAGTCTCGGCGACCGCCGTGGATGCGGCGAAGAGGAAGGTCAACAAAGCTAATCTGAATGGCATTGTTCTCCGTCCAAACGATTGCGACTGATTTGCAATCGCACGACCGCGAGCCAAATGCAAGGCCGGCGAGCACGATGGCGCTGCTGCCGCTCCCGCCTGCTATACGTTCTGCCTGACATGCGCCGTCGAGGCCTCATGCCACTGCAGATCGTTTTGATCGTCGTTATCGTCATCCTGCTGCTAGTCGTTGCGCGGTCCCTGCGCATCGCCTCTGAATGGCAGCGCGCCGTGGTGCTGCGATTGGGGCGCTTCCACAAGGTGAAGGGGCCCGGGCTCTACCTGGTATTCCCGATCATCGACAGTGTGGCGCAGGTGGTCGATCTGCGCATCCAGACGACGACCATCACGGCCGAGCAGGCACTGACGCGTGATACGGTCGCCGTTGGGGTAGACGCCATCGTGTTCTGGCAGGTCAATGATGCGCAGGCTGCCGCCGTCAACATCGCCAACTATAGCGAGGCGATCGAGCGCGTGGCGCAGACCAGCCTGCGCGAGATGATCGGCGCCACCGATCTGTCTCGCCTGCTCTCGGATCGCAAGACCGCCGATGAGGAACTGCAGCGGACGATCAGCGCAAAGACCACTCACTGGGGAGTGCTCGCCCGCAGCGTCGAGATCAAGGACGTGAGCATCCCGCGTGAGTTGCAGGATGCGATGAGCCGCCAGGCACAGGCGGAGCGAGAAAAGGATGCCCGTGTCACGCTGGCATCAGCGGAGCAAGAAATTGCGCGCCAGGTGCTGGCGGCCGCGGCGCTGTATGGGCAGAACGCAAACGCATTGAAGCTGCGGCAGATGAACCTGTTGTATGAAATGAACAAGGATCGCGGCACGACCGTGCTGATCCCCACCGACATGGCGAGCAGCCTCGGTGGCCTAATGGGGCTGAGCGAGGCGATGGCCAAGGCGAAGCGGAGCGACGGCTGATCCGGACCTTTCCCGTCATGCCGGTCGGCGCATTGCATCGATCCGCATTCATTGACAAGGCTGGGTGTCGGCGCTGGATCCCGGGTCCGCTCCGCCGCCCGGGATGACGTGGGGCGGAGCGTCGATCCGCTGTCAGCTGGACGGATCGATCGATAGTGACACCCAACGCATGCCGCTCTGACCTTGGATCAACAGGGCCAGGAACGGTCGGTGTTGTTGGTGCGCGGTTTGTATGGCACCGCGCACATCATCCGGGGTCGTGACAGGTGCCTGCAATGTAGCGGTGATGACATCACCTGCTGCAATGCCCAGATCACGTGCTTCGCAGTTGGACTCCACCGACGCCACAAGCGCACCGGTCAGCTTCTCGTCCAGACCGTATTGCTTGCGCGCCGCATCGGTGATCGGTGCGAGCTGTAGACCGGGATCGGGTGCCTCCTGGTCCATCACCTTGGCCATATTGGTCGCAGTACCGCCTTCCGGCATGACATGCGGCCATACTGCGACGGTGGCATTGACGGTCTGCTCCTTGCCGTCACGCCAGACAGTCAGGCGGATGGGCTCGCCGACCGGCATCTGCAGGATCGTGCGCATGAATGCGCGCGAGTCGGTCAGTTTGGTTTGGCCAATAGCCGACAATACGTCTCCGGGCCGCAGCGATGCGATACTGGCCGGTCCGCCTGAATCTACCGCTGCAATGATTGAGCCTCTCGTGCCAGGAATCCCCGCGGCCTTCGCGAGGTCCGGCGTCAGATCCTGCAGCTTCACCCCGATCCAACCCGGCTTGGGTTTGTTGGGATCAAGCAGATGGTGCACCACGAACTTCGCGGTTTCCGCCGGGATCGCCAGCGCGATGCCGATGAAACCTCCTGCATCGTCGGGATTGATGAGCGCTGTATCGACGCCCACCACCTCGGCGTCGAGGTTCACCAATGGGCCGCCAGAATTCCCGCGATTGATCGCGGCGTCGGTCTGAATGTAATTGTCGAAAGGCGTATCCTGCGCGTCTTTGTTCAGCGCGCTGATGATTCCTGCTGAAACAGACATGCCGAAGCCGAGTGGGTTGCCGATAGCCAACACCGCGTCCCCTACGCGAAGCTCGCGGCTGTCCGCCCATTTCAGTGCAATCAGCGGGGTGCCGACATTTACCTTCAGCACTGCCAGATCGATCATGGGTGCGACCGCAACCACATCCGCGTTCGCCTCGTCGCCATTATGGAAGATCACCTTCACATGGAACGCGCCGTCGATAACGTGTCGGTTGGTGATGATGATCCCTGCAGAGTCGATGATGAAGCCTGAGCCGGAGGACTTCACCCGGCGAGGTGGACCTCCCGCCTCGGTCGGTGGACGCACCTTCCAGGTCGCGATGTTCACCACGGCGGGCATCGCCTTCGCCGCAACCGCAGCGTCCCCAGATTGCACTTCCCGCGCGAATGACGGTCCGTTTGCGCCGAGCACCGCGACCAACGCAACGGCCGAAGCGATCATCCACCGATACATGACTTTCCCCATCAGGACGTAATGTAACACAAAGATCCAGGTCCCACATCCCAGCAAGCGTTGTGCGGTGCAAGGCGGCCACCGGTTGCTAATTCCTTCCTTAGGATGTTCGATCCGATGCCGCGCGGCCCGACGGAGGAAGAGATGCGCCGTGTTGCGATGATCGCTGGAGCCCTTCGTCTGATCTGGGACGCCAGAGAGGGACGCTGACCGCATGCGCGTTTGACGTGTTGTAAGACGCCACTCTCGCCCAGTAGCTGTGCGGCTTCCTGTCATCAACAAAGGAAGGATGAACCATGAAGATCGTTGTCATAGGCGGCACCGGCCTGATCGGCTCGAAGAGCGTCGCCATCCTGCGCCAGGGCGGCCACGACGTGGCTGCTGCCTCGCCCCAAAGCGGCGTCAACACCATCACCGGTGCGGGGCTAAAAGAGGCACTGACCGGCGCGGATGTGGTGATCGACCTCGCCAACTCTCCCTCATTCGAAGACAAGGCGGTGCTGGATTTCTTCGAGACTTCGGGCCGCAATCTTCTCGCGGCGGAGACCGCGGCGGGTGTCCGGCACCATGTCGCGCTCTCCATCGTCGGCATCGACCGATCGGACAATGGCTATTTCCGCGCCAAGGTCGCGCAGGAGAAACTGATCGTCGCTTCCGGCGTGCCCTACACCATCATCCGCTCGACCCAGTTCCTGGAATTCCTGCGGGGCATTGCGGATTCAGGTACGGAGGGAAACAAGGTTAGGATTGCGACCGGCATGTTCCAGCCGATCGCAGCGGACGACGTTGCTGCCAACGTTGCCGACGTGGCGGTCGCAGCGCCACGAAACGGCATCGTCGAGATCGCCGGTCCGGAACGGGCACCATTCAACGAAATCGTCGCACGCTATTTAAAGGCGGTCGGCGACGCGCGTGAAGTCGTAGGGGACCCTGGGGCCCGATACTTCGGCGGCCTCGTCGAGGAGCGTTCGCTGGTGCCGCTGGGCGAGGCGCGCCTTGGTCGCATCGGTTTCGATGAATGGCTGCGCCACTCACAGAAAGCCTGATCTCTCTTTTCCTCTAATCGCCAGCAGAGGCAGCCATGTCATATCGTCGAACTCTTGGAATGGCGCTTGTTCTCGCAGCAGGCGCTCAGCTCACGGCGCCTGCGCACGCCGCGCCGCAGCCAATTGTGGTTCCAATCATGCAGAAAGATGTCGCTGACGTGCCCGGAAGGGAGATGCTTATGCTCTCCGTCGAGTATCCGCCGGGAGCTGTGGAAACCATCCATCGGCACGATGCGTACGCCTTTGTCTACGTGCTGGAAGGATCGATCATCGAGCAGGTCAGAGGCGGCAGCGAGGTCACCCTGACGCCAGGACAGACTTTCTACGAAGGCCCTAACGATGTGCATACGGTCGGGCGCAACGCAAGCGCCACGAAGCCCGCAAAGTTCCTCGTGGTTATGCTGAAGAAGAAAGGCGTCGACGCAGTGTTGCCCGCCAAGTAAACCGAGCGCTGATCGAGCCGACGCCTTCACCCATGGCCAAGAGCACGATCTCAGACAGTGTCCTACTCTGATTCAACCTTCTTTCTGCATTTGCTGCAGTGGAACCGTGGCGGTTGTGCGTCCCTAATCCGCCGCGCCGCGCACGGTCTGCGCTGGCGCCGACCGGCGCCCTGTCAGTTCGTCGCCGGCATTGCGCGGCATCCACAGCGCGATCGGTGCGGCGCACAAGGTGAAAAGTGCAACAACGAGGAAGGCGTGGCTGAAATCGACTGGCTCGGGGATCGATCGTCCCGCCAGTGCCATCGAGATTTCTAGCGACACCGCGCCGGCTGAAATGCCAAGAACCGCGGCGAGTTGTTGGCCGGTGACATAGAGGCTGGTCGCCGAGCTCATGCGCGAGCGCGGCACGTCACCGTAAGCAAGCGTGTTGTAGGCGGTGAATTGCAGCGAGCGGAAAAAGCCGCCGATCAGCAACGCCGCGTAAATCGCTGCCGCCGGCCAGGTGGGGCGGAACGCTGCGCAGATCGCAATCATTGCCGCCGAGATCACCCCGTTCCATACCAGCGTGTCGCGAAAGCCGAACAGTCGCAGCGCACGCTGGGTTGCGGGCTTCATCACCAGCGCGCCGGCAGAGCTTGCAAAGGTAATCATGCCGCTCTGCACGGCAGAAGCACCGAATCCCACCTGGAGCATGAGCGGCAGCAGGAAGGGAATGGCACCGATCCCGATGCGGAACGGCATCATTGCCGACAGTGCGACACCAAAGCAGGGAAGGCGCATCAGCGACAGGTCGAGCAGAGGTGCTGGGTGATGCCGCGCGTGCAGCATATACGCAATCAGCGCGACCAGGCCGGTGCCGATCATCGCCGGGGTGAGTTCGCGCGGCACGACGCCGCGGCCCGCCGTTTCCAAGCCGAACATCAGGGCCGACAATGCGACGCCGGACAGGACCAGCCCAATCACATCGAACCGGCCGCGCGGTGGCTCGCGCACTTCTTCGACGAAAATGCTGACCAGGACGATGCCAAGGATGCCAATCGGCACGTTGATGTCGAAAATCCAGCGCCAGTTGAAGTAGGTGACGATGAAACCGCCGACTGGGGGCCCAAGCACCGGGCCAAGCAGCGCCGGAACGGTGAGCCAGGCCATCGCAGCGACCAGTTCTTGTTTCGCCGCGGTGCGCAGCAGCACGAGGCGGCCTACTGGCACCATCATCGCACCGCCAATGCCCTGCAGGACGCGCGAGGCGACCAGGAAAGCCAGGCTGTCAGCGCGACCACACAGCACCGAGCCGATCGTGAAGACGGCGATTGCGGCGCGAAACACCGTGCGCGCCCCGAAGCGATCGGCGATCCAACCGCTGGCGGGGATGAACACCGCAAGTGACAGCAGATAAGAGGTCAGCGCCACATTCATGTGCACGGGTTCGGCGCCGAACGCCTTCGCCATCGTGGGCAGCGCGGTGGCGATGATCGTCGAGTCGAGGTTCTGCATGAACATGGCGCAGGCCACGATCATGGCGGTCGTTCGGGTTCGGCTGCTGGTGCGTATCCGGGGCGGGCGGGCAGCGTCGCTCATGGCCCGCTGGTCAGTAGCACCGGTCCTCCGACGGAGGAAACTCGGAGCCCGCTTGCAGGCACTTCCTGCTCACGGGCGCCGCTATCGAACGTCTGATCGTCAGGGCAGCAGCACGGTGCTGCCGGTGGTCTTGCGCGACTCCAAGGCGATGTGTGCGGCCGCGGCATCTTTCAGCGGGAATGTCTGGTTCACCTCGATCTTCACGACGCCCTTCGACACCACGTCGAACAGCTCGCCCGCCACCTTCTCCAGATCCTCCCGTTTCGCCGTATACGTCGCAAGGCTCGGCCGCGTCACATACAGGCTGCCTTTTGCCGACAACACGCCGATGTCGAATGGCGGCACCGGCCCGGAGGCGTTGCCATAGCTCACCATCAGGCCAAGTGGTGCCAGGCTGTCGAGACTCGCATTCCAGGTATCCTTGCCGACACTGTCGTATACCACCGGCACCATCGCTCCACCGGTGATGCGCTTGACCTCGGCGGCCAGGTTGGTGTGGCCGATGACGGTATGCGCCGCGCCGTGCGCGCGAGCCAGCTCCGCCTTCTGCTCGGTCGACACCACGCCAATCACCGTGGCGCCCAGGTGTTTGGCCCACTGGCACAGAATAAGACCGACCCCGCCGGCGGCCGCATGTGCCACGATGGTATCGCCTTCCTTCACGCGATAGGTACGGCGGATCAGGTATTGCGCCGTCATGCCCTGCAGCATCATCGCCGCAGCGGTCTTGAAATCGATCGAATCGGGAAGTTTCACCAG
>JBKPSV010000141.1:0-23319 GCA_046735215.1 Pseudomonadota bacterium
GCACGTAGCAGTACCGTCGCACTCATCAAATCACCCGTCACGAACGTCCCGTCGGTAGACCACCGCGGGACGAAAAACGCGTGCTGTCACGCCGCTGACGCTTCGGCCGACTATGAATTTTGCGCCGGAAAGTAGCTAGCGCACGGCCCTACGCGGCACCGCCAAATGGTCAGGAGTTGTTGCCGGGCTTCCCGGCGGCGAACCTGACTGCCTCCTCGGCCGCCCGCATCAGCGCGCGCGCCTTCTGACGGCATTCCTCATGCTCGAACTCCCGTTCGGAATCGGCGACAACGCCCGCCCCCGCCTGCACATACATCACGCCATCCTTGACCAGCGCCGTGCGCAGTCCGATGCAGGTGTCCATCGTGCCGTTTGCGGCGAAATAGCCGATGCAACCGGCGTAGATATTGCGTCGATCCGGTTCGAGTTCCTCGATGATTTCCATCGCCCGCACCTTCGGCGCCCCTGACAAGGTGCCGGCCGGAAAGCCACCGGCCAGCGCATCGAGGGCATCCAGTCCGTCACGCAACTTCCCCTCGACATTGGACGAGAGGTGCATGACGTGGCTGAAGCGCTCGATCACGAAGCTCTCCGTCACCTTGACCGAACCAAGTGCCGCGACGCGTCCCACATCATTCCGTCCCAGATCGAGGAGCATCAGGTGCTCAGCCCGCTCCTTCGGATCGTTCAGCAGCTCTGTCTCCAGCGCCTGATCCTCCTCATAGGTCGTACCACGGCGACGCGTGCCGGCGAGCGGGCGCAGGGTGACGGTGCCGTCGCGCAGACGCACCAGCACCTCGGGGCTCGATCCCACAACAGCGAAGCCGCCGAAATCCAGGAAGAACAGGAAAGGCGCTGGGTTGATCCGCCGCAACGCGCGATACAGCGAGAATGGCGGCAGCACGAATGGCACGGAGAACCGCTGGCTGATGACGATCTGGAAGGCATCGCCGGCGGCGATGTACTCCTTGCAGCGATCGACGGCGGCAAGGAACTCCGGCTTGGAGAAGTTGGACGCTGGCGCGGGGGGATCGGGCAGCATCACGGGCGGAGGTTGATGCGGCAATGGCCGCTCCAGAGCCGCCTCCGCCGCTTCCAGTCGCTTGTGCGCGTGTTCCCAGGCGGCTTCGGCGGTGATGTCGGCCTGCGGATACACCGGAGCCACCAGCGTAAGTTCGTCGTTGACGTTGTCGAAGATCGCGAACAGCGTCGGACGCAGCATCAGCGCGTCCGGGACGCCGACCACGTCGCGGTTCTTCAGCGGCAGGCGCTCCATCAGGCGCACCATGTCGTAGCCGAGATAGCCGACCAGCCCGCCCGCCATTGGCGGGAGAGTGGGGGGCACGTCGAGTCGGGTCTCGGCGATCATGGCGCGCAGACTGTCGAGCGCCGGCCGTGGGTCGGCGACGAAAGCGTGCGGCGCCGAGAGCGCGTATCGATTCACCTCGGCCCGTCCGTCGCGACAACGCCAGATCAGGTCCGGCTCCATGCCGATGATCGAATAGCGTCCGCGCGCTGCGCCGCCCTCGACGCTCTCCAACAGAAACGAGTTGGGCTTGCCGTGCGCCAGCTTCAGAAAGGCGGCGACTGGGGTTTCCAGGTCGGCGACGCCCCGCCACCAGACCAGCGAGCCGCGTCCCGCATCATAGGCTGATCGGAAGCTGGCAAAGCCGGGTGGGACGGTGATGTTCATTGTCCTTGGCCGCTGACGTTGTTGACAACAGGTTGATTGATGCGTGGTGCGGCGCGCGTGCGCAATGCGTCGGCGAAAACGCTGGCGAGGTCGGTGCCGATTGAGCGTCCGACAGCCTGTCGCACCTGTGCGTAACCGGCAGGGTCAGCCTTCGGGTCAGCCTCGACGATTTCCGCGGGCACGGCCACGACGAATCCCTCGGGGGTTTCCACCATGGTGGGCTCGCCCTGCTTCAATGCGAACAGTGGTCCCTCAAGCTGCTGTGGCACACCTTCCATCGAGGCGCCTCGGGTCACCAGGGGCGTGCGCCGCACCGTTACGCCGGCCACCGTCGCCGCGTCGGCCAGCGACTGACCACCCTTGACGGCCGCTAGCAGCCGGGCGGCTGCCTGTTCCTCCACGTGCCGCTTCGCGTCATTGGTCCAGTCGGCGGCAACCTCCTGCTTCACGGTGTCGAAGGGCTTCAAGCCCGACGGCGTGATCTCTTCGATAATGAGCGCGTAATAGGCGGAACCGCCGGTCGAAGGCGTCTGCACCTCGACAAGGCGAAGCGCGTCGCCCTTTTGCGTGTCAAACGCTGTCTTGATCAGTGCAGCCCTCAATTCGGCTGGGCCCGGGAGGGGGGCCGGCGTTCCCTCCGGCGTGTTGCCTTCTGCATCCAGTGTTCCGGTGACGCCGACCAGCCCAAGATCGCTGGGCATCTCGTCCAGACCGGCGCCGCTGCCAAGGACATTGTCCACCTTGTTGGCTCGATCATACATCAGGTCCGCGGCCTTCTCGGCCAACACTTCTTCCCGCAGCTTGTCCTTCACCTGGTCGAACGTCTGCTCGCCGCCTGGCGTCACCTTGGTTACGCGCAGTGCGTACCAACCCAGCGCGCCCTTTTCCGGACCCGCCACGGCATCGGGTGTTGCTGCGAATACTATGCGCGCCAACTCCGGATCGGGGAATTCGCGCTCTGTCGCATCGTCGAGTGTGATCGCCGAGCCGCCGGCCTCCTGCGCCGCCTTCTGCATTGCCGACCAATTAGCACCGGTGCGCCATTGGTCGGCCAGCGACTTCGCCTTTGACTCGTCGGACACCGAGATGACCTCCGCCGTGCGCTTCGCCGGCGTCACGTACTGTGACTTGCGCTGCTGATACGCCGCCTGAAGATCGGCGTCGGTGATCGGGATATCCTTCGCCAGTGTCTGCGGTGACAGAACGATCGCCTTGATCTTGCGATATTCGGGCGACGAATACGTATCTGGATGATTGTCGTACCAGCGCTGCAGTTCGGCATCGGTCGGCGCAGGCGGCTCCGGCGCGGCGGCGAATGGAAATTCGACCATGTCCGCGGCGCGCTTCTCGAACCGGCCTTGAAACAGTGGATGAAGCAAGACGTCCGGCGTCGCCGCACCGGCGCTGATCGCCGTCAGCACCTGCTGCTGCGCAAGGTCCGAGCGCATCATCTCGATGAAGCGTGGCTCGGTCAGTCCGTTGTTGCGCAGCACCGTCTGGAACGTCGACTGGTCGAACTGGCCGTTTGGGCCGCGAAAGGCCGGGATCGCGAAGATGGTCTGGCGCACCGCCTGGTCGGGGGTGACGACGTGCAGCCGCTCCAGCTCCTGGCTCATTGCCGCCTGTGCGATCAGTCGGTCCAGCGCCTGATGCGCAACATCGCTGCGCATCGCCTGTGTCGGTTCCTGCCCTGCTGGCAGGTTCCGTGTCAGCTGCGCCATCTCGCGTTGATATGCCTGCTGCAACTGATCGGCTTCGATCGTCTGGCCGCCGACCTTGGCGGCCCAGGTCGACCGGCCGATCATGCGGACCACGTCGCCGACGCCCCAGGAGATGAAGGCGAACACCATGATCAGGAAGAAGCCGCGGACCCACCAAGTCTCGAGGTAGCGGCGGAAGGCAGTGATCATGCAGGCAAGCCTCGAATGGCAAGGGCGGCAGCATATACGAGCGGCGACCGGGCTTTGCCAGCGCTGGTCCTTTGGGTTACCAGCGCTGCATAACGCCGGGAGATCGCAATGCGGCAACTGATCGCCGGGAACTGGAAAATGCACATGCTGCGGGCACCGGCGGTGGAGCTGGCGCGCGGCGTGCGCGATGGCGGGCAAGGAATGGCATGTGACCTGCTGGTGTGTCCGCCATTCACGGCAATCGAGCCGGTGGCTAATGCGCTCGCGGGCTCGGGCGTCGCGGTCGGTGGGCAGGACTGCCACGCCAAAGGGCAGGGCGCCCATACCGGCGATGTCGCGGCTGCCATGTTGCGGGATGCCGGTGCCACCTGGGTGATCATTGGGCACTCCGAGCGGCGGCAGAACC
Source organism: Pseudomonadota bacterium (assembly GCA_046735215.1). Classification (GTDB taxonomy): domain Bacteria; phylum Pseudomonadota; class Alphaproteobacteria; order Acetobacterales; family Acetobacteraceae; genus JAMXLO01. The sequence continues at coordinate 4,010 of JBKPSV010000141.1, forward strand.
ACGGCGAAACGGATGAGCTGGTCCGCGAGAAAGTGCTGGCGGCGGTCGATGCAGGGCTCACACCCATCGTTTGTGTAGGCGAGACCGAGGACCAGCGGGCGGCCGGTCAGGAGACCGAGGTCGTTGGCTGGCAGATCTCAGGTAGCCTGCCGAAGCCATTTACCGGGGTGGTGGCCTATGAGCCGGTCTGGGCGATTGGCACGGGCAAGACCGCCACTGATCAGGATGTGGCAACCATGCACGCCTTTGTTCGCGAAGAGCTGGTTCGCCAGTTCGGCGACGCGGGGCACGGTATTCGCATCCTGTACGGCGGTTCCATGCGCCCGGCGAATGCCGGTTCGCTGCTGGCGGTGCCGCATGTTGGCGGCGGGCTGATCGGCGGCGCCAGCCTCAATGCGGACGACTTCCTGGCGATTGCCCGGGCGGCGAAGCCGGCGTAGACGCGCCCTTGTCGAGGGAGTTTGCATGACCGCGGTCCTGCTGATCATCCACCTGTTCGTCACGCTTGCGCTGATTGGCGTTGTGCTGATCCAGCGCAGCGAGGGTGGTGGTCTCGGCATCGGCAGCTCGCAGGGCATGGGCGCGTTCATGTCCGGTCGTGGCACCGCCAACTTGCTGACCCGCGCGACGGCCATTCTCGCCACGGTGTTCATGGCGCTATCGCTGGTCCTGGCGCTGATGAATCGTGGTACTTCCGGCGTCGGAGGATCACTGTTGGAGAATCCGCCACCGGCCACGGCACCCGCGCCGACCACGCCTGCTCCAGCTCCTCCGCCGCCCGCGCCGAAAGGTCCCAGCGTCCCGACGAACTGACCCTCGTTCGGCGCATGTGTGACGCCGCACGAACGGGCTTCCCTGCTGCCGATTCGGGTTCGTATACTGGGCGCCCATGACGCGGTATGTCTTCATCACCGGCGGCGTGGTCTCCTCCCTTGGCAAAGGCATCGCCTCGGCATCGCTGGGTGCCCTGCTGCAGGCGCGCGGGTTCTCTGTCCGACTGCGCAAGCTGGATCCCTACCTGAATGTCGATCCGGGGACGATGAGCCCCTATCAGCACGGCGAGGTCTACGTCACCGACGACGGCGCCGAGACCGACCTGGACCTGGGGCACTACGAGCGCTTCACCGGCGTGCCCGCCAGGCGGTCCGACAATGCCACGACGGGGCGAATCTATTCCGAGGTGATTGCCAAGGAGCGGCATGGTGACTACCTCGGTGCCACCGTCCAGGTGATCCCGCACATCACCGACGCGATCAAAGAGATCATTGTCCGCGATACCAAGGATTTCGACTTCGTACTGGTCGAGATCGGCGGCACGGTCGGCGATATCGAAAGCCTACCGTTCCTTGAGGCAATCCGTCAGCTCGGCAATGAGCTGGGGCCGGAGCGCGCAATGTTCGTGCACCTGACGCTGGTGCCTTATATTCCGTCGGCTGGCGAGCTGAAGACCAAGCCGACGCAGCATTCGGTGAAGGAGCTGCTGAACGTCGGCATCCAGCCGCAGATGCTGCTGTGCCGCTGCGATCGGCCGATTCCGGAGAACGAGCGTCGCAAGATTGCGTTGTTCTGCAATGTGCGCCCGCAGGCGGTGATCGCGGCGCTCGATGTCGATACGATCTACGCCGTGCCAATCAGCTACCACACCGAGGGCATGGACCGCCAAGTGTTGCGACACTTCGATTTGCCGGCGGATGACGGACTCGACCTGTCGCGATGGAAGGAGATCGTCGAGGCCGTTCGCTCACCGGAAGGCGAAGTGCGCATTGCCGTCGTCGGCAAGTACACCAACCTGCTGGATGCGTACAAGTCACTGGCTGAGGCGCTGACGCATGGCGGCATCGCCAACCGCGTGAAGGTGCACCTCGACTGGGTGGATAGCGAGGTGTTCGAGAACGGCGGCGCGGTGCACCGGCTCGAGGACTGCAACGGCATCCTGGTCGCGGCTGGCTTCGGCGAGCGTGGTACGCGCGGCAAGATCGAGGCGGTACGGTTCGCGCGAGAGAAGCATGTGCCGTTCTTCGGTATCTGCTTCGGCATGCAGATGGCGGTGATCGAGGCGGCGCGCAACTTATGCGGTCTGCGCTGCGCCTCATCCACCGAGTTTGGACCGTGCGACGAACCCGTCGTGGGTCTGCTGACCGAATGGGCCCGCGGCAACGAGGTCGAACGGCGCATGGAAGGGGGCGATCTCGGCGGCACAATGCGGCTGGGTGCTTACCCGGCGGTGCTGTCGGCAGGCACGCTGGTTTCCGAGCTGTATGGGGGTGTCACGCGAATCGAGGAACGGCACCGGCACCGCTACGAGGTGAACGTGCGCTACAAGGAGTGCCTGGAGCGTACGGGCATGGTGTTCTCCGGCATGTCGCCCGACGGCGTGCTGCCGGAGATCATTGAGCGGCCTGATCATCCGTGGTTCGTCGGCGTCCAGTACCATCCGGAGCTGAAGTCGAAGCCGTTCGACCCGCATCCGCTGTTCGCCGGTTTCATAGCGGCCGCAGTACAGCAGGCGCGATTGGTGTAGTTCGACCTTCGCGGTGTTCATGAAGCTCGCCGCCTTTACCCTCCAGGATTCCGCGACATGTGCATCAGATCTCCGATAGCAAACCGCAGACAGCCATTCGCCGTACAAACCAACCGCTAAACGTCGCGTTTTGCTGTGAGGAGGCAGCGAATGGCGAACATAGCGGAGAAGACAGCCCCAAAGCTTTGGGAAAAGGTGAAGAGTGATGTCAGGAAGGGCGAGAAGGGTGGCAAGGCGGGGCAATGGTCGGCGCGGAAGGCGCAGCTAGCCGTCCAGGAATATAAAAAGGAGGGCGGTGGCTATAAGGGTGCTAAGACGGCTGACAACCATCTGGCGCAATGGACCGAGGAGAAGTGGGGTACGAAATCAGGCGCCGAGAGCGGCAAAACAGGCGAGCGTTATCTTCCCGAACGAGCGAGAAAACACCTGAGTGATGCCGAATACAGGCGAACCTCGGCGAAGAAGCGGTCCGACACTGCAAAGGGCAAGCAATTTTCAGCGCAACCTGACGACGTGGCTAGCAAAACGGCGCACGACCGCGAAACACGCCACGACACCACGCGAGCAGAATTAATGAAGCTAGCGGCCAACAAGAAGATTGCAGGCCGCTCCAGGATGAAGAAGGCGCAATTGGAGAAAGCGGTGCACGACCATGGCTGAACTGGACGACGAAAAGCGCGCCGTTGCTCGGGAGTTCAGGGCGGTAGTGAACTTGGCCCCATCAGCGCTCCGCTCTTGGCTGAACACTGCGGACAGCCAACAGGTGGGCATGACTCATGACGGCAAAAAAGTAGTACAGCCCGGAGGCCAAGAGGCTGTAGGCCACGAGATGGGCCGCCGCATTCTTTCGTTGCTCGCAAAGAAGGCCGCTGACCTGGGCGATGAAGACTACGCCGCGATGCGCAAAGTGGTGGGCTATGTGCATCGACACATGAAACAGCGTCCGAAGGGAGACGTGACAGACACGCGGTGGCGGAAGTCGTTGATGAACTGGGGTCACGACCCGCTGAAGTAAGCTCTCGGCTGAGTCCGCCATTGCTGGGCCTTGAGGCTCGAGGCCGCATGCATCTCGCAGCGGTGCGGTATTCCTCTGCCAAGTCACTGTGACGGATTATAGAAGACGATCCTGCTGCCCAGTGGATCAAAACTAAAGTCTACCCGCCGCAACATTGCGAGCGCCTGTTCGATCGCTTGATGTCTCTCCCGTGGCGCATAAAAAATCATGAAACCTCCGGAGCCGGCGCCGAGAATTTTTCCACCCCTGGCGCCGGCTGCTTTGGCGGCGTCATACCAACTGTCAATCTCACCCGTACTGATGCCGGAGGCCAGGCTCTTCTTTAGCTGCCAGTTTTCCTCCAGTATTTCGCCGAAGCTGTCGAGATTGCCGCGCCGTAGCTCATTCGTCAGGTCAAAGGCGAGTTGTACCATCCGGCGCTGCGCCGCCTGTGCTGTGGCATTGCCGACAATTGCGTCGGACTGCGATTGCAGGATAGCGGAGGCACTGCGCGTAATACCGGTATAAAAGACCAGGGTATTCTCTTCCAGCTCGGCGCGCTTTTCGCTGGGCATGATGATGGGCGTGACTGCAACGCTGTCGTCAGGGTTGAATTGAATGAGGTTGAAGCCGCCATGCGCTGCGGCATACTGGTCCTGTTTGCCAATTGGTTCGCCGCAACGCTCAATCTCCACCTCGCAGCTGAGTGCGCCCAATTCGTCGGGGGACACATAGCGGCTCATATAGGCAGAGGCCACATTGATCAGTCCAACAGTAAACGAACTGGACGAGCCCAGGCCGGTGCCGCGTGAGGGGATGTCGGCGATCGTCGTGATCTCGACACCTCCCGCCAACCCCAGCATCTCGAAGGTGGCCCGAACCAGGCGATGCTCGATCTTTTCGACGCTGTCGACTTCCTCAGTGCGTGAGTATGCGATGCGAATTCCGCCGTCGAATTTCTTGTTGATGTTGACGTAGACATATTTGTTGATCGCCGTGCTGACGACCGCTCCTCCGTAGCGGCGGTAAAAGGCCGGCAGGTCGCTGCCGCCACCGACAAAACTCATCCGCAAGGGGGTGCGACTAATGATCACGCTGCCTCCAATTGTCCGTTTGAGATGCTCCGAACAATTGCTGTCGGAATGCTCAAGGCTGCTGAAGGACGATGTGTGCGGCTTCCGCCAGATCTGCCGCCTCAAAATCTGCTACAGCCGCATACTTGCCGTCAGAGCCACCGTATCCGGTATGTACCAGGATGGAGCGCAGACCAGCGCGACGCGCGGTTTCGATATCGGAGGTCGTGTCGCCGACCAACCAAGACCGCGAAAGGTCGATATTCATGTCGAGGACCGCTCGCTTGATCATGCCGGTCTCCGGTTTGCGGCAGTCGCATTGTCGCTTCAGAATTGCGACCTCGCCGGGATAGCCGCCGTCCGGATGGTGTGGGCAAAAATAGATTGCGTCGAGGAAGGCTCCTTCCAGCCCCAAGAGTGTATCAAGCTTGGCATGGATGCGCGCCAGGTCTGCCACGGTGCAGTCGCCGCGCGCGATGACCGGTTGGTTGGAGACCATGACGCAGCGATACTCGCCTTGGTTCAATCGTCTGATCGCCGCGGCAACTCCAGGCAGGAGCTGCAGTTGGTCAGGGTGCCGAACTCGATTGACTTCAACGTTGAGCGTTCCGTCGCGGTCAAGGAAGATCGCCTTCTTGAGGCTCGAGTGTCGTGACCGCGCAATCCGACCGCTGCGGAGGTCAGCGACTGCCTGATCGAGGCGCGCCGGGGTTCCGATGTCCTTGATGTATTCGAGGGACACGTAGCCATGCAGCTTCGATCCGGCCGCCAGCATGGCGGGGAACGTCTGCTTGGAGAAGTCGCGCGGTCCCGGCTTGTCGCGAAACGGCTCCAAGGAGGCACGCTCGAGCACGTAAAGGGCGGCGTTCACCAAGTTCCTGTACAGCGCGCCAGGCGCGTGGGGATACTTGTGAAAGGCAGTGATCCAAGCCGATTCGTCGAGCTCAACCAGGTCCGAGTCATGTGGGTGGTCATTGGGATGCACAAACAGCGTAGCATCGGCACCGCTTTTCGCATGGGCGGCCATCATGCGGCCGAAGTCCACATCCAGGAGAGTATCGCCGTAAAGAACGAGAAAGCGCTCCGCCAGCTGGTCGAGAACGGCCATGACGGCACCAGAGGTCCCGAGCGGCTCGCCATCATCGATGATCCGCAGGCCGAGACCGAAATTGTCATGCGCTCGGGCAAACGCTCGGATCGCCTCGGCCCGATGATTCACCAGGACGACGACGTCGGCGAAGCCCTGGCCACGCAGCGCTTCCAACTGGCGCTGCAGCAGGGGCACACCGTCCACATCGACGAGGGGCTTCGGCAGATCGCCCAATCGGGAACGCAGGCGCGTCCCTTGACCACCGGCCAAAATCACCGCCTGCAATATAGAACTCTCAGGCATTACGGGTTGCGAGATACGGAGCAAGCTCCTGTTGCGCGATTTCGTCGACGGCACGGGCCACCGCTGCGGCTGAACTCAACTTGGGCGTCCAGCCGAGCGCAGCCAGACGTGACACGTCATAACGGAAGCGCGGGACGTCGCCGACCCAGCCACGCGGCTCGTCAGCACATTTGATCAAGGCCGTGGGAGCAACCCTATCGCGCACCATCTCTGCGATGTCCGCGACGCGGATACCTGCATCGGATGGTCCGAGATTGTAGACCTCGCAGCTACCTGCGGCATGCGCTCGGACAAACAGCATCGCCTTGATCAGCTCGGCGACATGTAGATACGCCTTCTGTTGCCTGCCATTGCCAAGGACAGCGAGATGCGACGGATCGGCGAGCAGTCGACGGGTGAAGTCGAGGATCGCGCCATGGGTTGCTGGCAGCCCGACGACGTTTGGGAAGCGGAATATAAGCGCCCGCGAAAGAAACGTCTCGCAAGCAGCCCGAATGATCGCTTCCGAAGCGAGCTTCATCGCTCCGTAGTTGGATATCGGGAGTGTGTTCGCTGCCTCACTGACCGCTGCCATACCGTGGTCACCATAGACTGCAGATGTGGAGGCAAAATGCAGAACTCCCCAGCCTCGCGCGCGCATGACCTCAAGCACCGCGAAAGTGGTCAGAAAGGTCGAGTGCAGATCGACTGAAGGGTCCGCGACCCCCTTCTGAATGTCGGAATTTGCGCAGAGGTGCCAGACTTCGACCGGACCATCCGGCACATCACGCAGCTCGGCGTTAAGCGCTGCGCTGTCAGCCACGTCTACTTTGTGCAACCGAATATTGGTCAACCCAGCAAGATACTCGCGACGCCCCAGGCGAAGGTCGTCAACCACAATAATTCGGTCACCAAACTGTGAAAGCGCGCGCGTAAGATTGACGCCGATGAAGCCCGCCCCGCCAGTAATCACGTGACAGGTCATCCACTCACCTCATCGTGATTTCTACGTTGTCACGACTTCGGCCAGGGCATCCCGCCGGCCAGGCGCGACGAGCGCAATTCCGCCGCAGAGCCGCTGCATCACGATATGGCCGAAAATCGCATGCAGGTCCTCGCTGATCTGCATGTCGTCAATATCGACCCAGAGGACGTGCTTCGCCAGGTGGCGGAGCTTGCCGCCGTTGAAGCCGCAGAGTCCGACGGTTTCGCAACCCATTTCGTTGGCAACGACAACGGCCCGCACGATATTTTCGGAATTGCCGCTGCCAGAGATGGCGATCAGGACATCCCCGGGCTCTGCCGTGTGCCTAAGCTGTTCTGAAAATATATCGTCATAGGAAAGGTCGTTCGCATAGGCTGTTAGCGTGCCGATATTGTCGAGCAAGGTCCGACCGCGGAAGGAACGGCCATTGTGTCTGGAGATGGACTTGCTCCAGTCGTTGATGAAGTGGAGCGCGGTCATCGCGCTGCCACCGTTCCCACAGGTGATGACTTGACGTCCGCGCAACCAAGCGTTGCGGATAACTTCCACACAACTGTCTATAACGGCGGGATCGAGCGAATCGATGGTTGCCTTGAGCTTAGTGAGGTAGTCTCGCGAACTGGTCGATACTTCCATGGCGCCTGATGATCTGGAACATTACGTCGTAGCGTGACCGCGCTCTTTACGCGATCGTTCACGTGGAAGCTAGGAGCTCCATATTGAGTTGTCCATAGCGTCTCCTGCGGCTAGGTTAGTTCAAGTCGATAATGCTGTTGTAAGGCACCATGCACGCCGAGGTGGCGGGCACGGTGATTTGTGCCTGACTGGTGGCGTTACGATCCATTTGTGGTGATCATGAGCGAACGCACCAAGGTCATTTATCTGGTTCCCTATTTCACGCATGCCGACGTGGAACGTCGGGTCGACATGCTGCGGAAAGGTGGCGCCGACGTTACGGTGATTGGGTTTTATCGTGACACCGCCGACCATACGCTGGCCAGCAAGGTTATTCCGCTCGGAGAAACGCATGACGGGAACTTTCCGCAGCGCATCGCGGCGGTTGTTAAAGCATTGATGCATCTGGGTCGTCATGCCAAGGAGATCGGTTCCGGCCATGTCATCATGGCTCGCGGACTGGAGATGCTGCTTCTTGGGGCGGTGGCACGGCGACGCTTCCTGCCCGGCAGGCCGCTCATCTACGAATGCCTGGACATCCATCGGTTCATGACGCAGCGGAATCTGCTCGGGCGGCTGCTTCGTCGTATCGAAGGTGGCCTTCTCAGCAGGACCCACGGTCTTGTGACCAGTTCGGCCGGGTTTCTCCGAGAGTATTTTCACCGCGCGTATACTCACCTACCGCGGACCCTGGTGGTGGAGAACAAGGTCTTCCCCGGCGTCGCCTACGACCGGCCAGACAAGGCTGACCTTCAGCCGGGACCGCCCTGGCGAATCGGCTGGTTCGGCGTGATCCGCTGTCGTCGCAGCCTTGAGATCTTGTCCGATGTCGCCCGTCGTGCGCCCGGTCTCATCGAGGTGGTCATCGCCGGCCGCCCCACAACGGCGGTCTTCGACGATGCCGAGGCAGCGTTCTCGGGCATTCCGGGAATCCGCTATATCGGACCCTACGCCGATGAAGAGGAACTCGCCCGGCTTTTCGCCTCTGTCCATTTTGCCTGGGTCATGGATTTCCTCGAGGCGGGCGCTAATTCTGATTGGCTGCTGCCAAACCGACTGTATCGCGCTGTGTATTACTCCGCGGTGCCGATCTGCTTTGCCGACGTCGAGACTGGACACTGGCTCGCGGAGCGTTCAGCCGGACTGCGTCTCGATCGGCCTGACGCCGATGAACTGATTGCAAAGCTCCGGTCAATGACGCCGGCACTGTTCCGCGCGGTCCAGGAGCGTCTGGATCATATTCCAACATCCGATCTGGTCACTGGCGCCGAGGAGTGTCAGAGCCTGGTGCGCTTTCTACAGGAGCCGTCGGCGCGGCAGCTCTTGGATCAGGGTGATCCAGTTGCCACTCAGCGCAGTAAGCGCCATGCCGAGGTGTCTAACTGACTTCGGCTCGCCGGGACGAGACGAAGCTTCTTGATTCAAATCAAGATGCGCAGCAGAGGCTGCAGCGTGCCTTGCACGTCCAATGGAGATGACCCCGAACTTCTCGCATAGAGTGCGGCCCGTCAGGAGTGAGTCGAAGATGCATCCGCTGGCTGTGCTGTCCTCTGTCCAATCCATCGGGCGTGAGACGCCTAAGGGTGTTCACCATCGCCAGGCATGATGTTCCGCGGAGCGCCGACCGCAAGCAAAGAGATGTGGAAAGTGCAGCAGCAAAGCTCAGCAGTTGCAAAGGTAGATGGGAGAAGGACGAACTGCGTTCCTGGTGGGCGACTAGGCCTCGACACAAATCGTATCGAGTTCCGCGGGGCCCTTCCACCCGAGAAACATTACCTACTCCAAATGGATGTGCTGACGGCCTCCCTTCCGATCGATATGTAAAATATTGACGCTGCCTATGCTTCGAAAATATGCTATAAGTCAACAAAGATGACCCGCCCGTGAAACACCAAAGGACCTCTACATATGACTATTCTGCGATGGCTGACGCGTGGTCGGGTAAGGACGCATGGGGCAGTTTTCGCGGGGTAGCAGCATTTGTCTCTCATGGCTGACCTGCCTCGGATGTACGACTACATAATTGTTGGCGGTGGATCGGCCGGGTGCGTCCTGGCCAATAGGCTGTCCGCGCGCGCCGGCAACCGCGTTCTGTTGTGCGAAGCCGGAGCGGACACACCGGATGGGCGCGTGCCCGAGGTCATCTTGGATAGCCGTTCCGGTCTGGCCTCACGCGACCCGCGCTTCCTTTGGCACCAGCTGCGCGTGACCACCGAGTACATACCAAGTAACGACCCGGACGCGCCGCGGGCGCGCGAGGTGCGTTATGAGCAGGCTCGGGTCATGGGTGGGGGCTCGACGATAAATGGTCAGCTCGCCAACCGCGGTTTCCCAGCGGATTACGACGAATGGGAGGCACGCGGCGCTGCCGGCTGGCGGTGGAAGACCGTCCTGCCGTACTTCAGGAAGGTCGAGCGAGACGTCGATTTTGAAGGCCCGCTGCACGGCTCATCAGGCCCTATCCCGGTTCGTCGCGTGTTCCCTGATAATTGGTCAGACCACGCCAAGGCGGTGGCCGAAGCGTGCCGGCTCACCGGCTTCAAGTATCTCGCGGACCAGAATGGAGAATTTGAGGACGGTTATTACCCGCTGGCCATCTCGAACCTGTATGACCGCCGGGTCTCTGCCGCGATCGGCTATCTTGGCACGACCGTCAGGCAGCGTGGCAACCTGTCGATCTCGGCCGATACCGAAGTGTGCGGCCTGCTCTTCGAGGGCGCACGCTGCGTAGGCGTTCGCGCTATGGTTGGTCAGCAGGAGATCGAATTCTCGGGCCGCGAAGTGATCCTGTGCAGCGGCGCCATTCACTCGCCGGCCATCCTGCTGCGATCGGGCATCGGTCCAGCTGCCCAGCTTCGCGACCTCGGCATTCCCATACGCGCTAACCTGCGGGGTGTCGGTCAAAGACTGATGGATCATCCTTCGATTTCGGTCGCATCGTTCCTTTACCCGCACGGGCGAGCCAATCCATACAACAGGCATCCCCATCTGCTTGGAATGCGTTTTTCTTCCGATCTGGAAGGCGGTTCACAAGGCGATATGGCCGCGAACATTACGACCGCTTTCGCCAACCGGATCGCTGTGTTCACAGTCTGGGTCAACAAGACTTATTCCGATCTAGGCCGGGTGCAACTGGCCTCGCCGGACTGGCGCGACGAACCGCGGGTGGACTTCAATCTGCTGGCGGATCACCGTGACCTGGCAAGGCTGGCTTACGGCTTCCGGCTGATTGCCGGCTTACATGAGCTGCCGCCGATGAAGGCGATCATGTCAGATATGTTCCCAGCGAGCTTCACCGATAAGGTGCGCAAAGTCGGCGATATCAGTCGAACGAGCCAACTGCTCACCCTCAAGAATAAGCTCGTTGCCGCGGTTGGCGCTCGGGTCCTTGACGGTCCGGCACCGCTGCGACGCTTCATGATCGAAAACTTCATCCTGGAAGGCGCGGGGATGCAACAAGTGCTGCAGGATGAGCAGGTGCTGGAAGCATACATTCGCCGCGCCACCGTCGGCGTGTGGCATTGCTCGTGCTCCTGCCGCATGGGATCAGAAGATGATCCTATGGCCGTGACTTCTCCCTCGGGAATGGTGCATGGCGTGCCGGGATTGCGTGTTGTCGATGCTTCGATATTCCCAATGATTCCCTGTGCAAATACCAACTTCCCGACGATGATGGTCGCGGAGAAAATCGCCGACGACATCCTCGCGCAGTCGTCCGTGGCTCCAGGCGACGTGCAGGCAATCGACGCTGTTCCTCCATAAACCCTGGATTCGCAGCGTGGGCCGAAGAGTATGCGGCCTGGTCCATCACGCATCCCAGCGTGACCCCACTGCGCAGACAGGCGCGCAGCAACTGACGTCGAGCAATAAACGATGCGGCGCACATTCAGTCCGTTGCCCCTGACTGCTTTGCGCGGATCATAGTCCCAGAGGGTTGGCGCTGTTCCCCACTCGTTACCGCCGATGCGTATCGTTTACCGAACGCCGGTCGCAAACAGCATTGTCACGTGGATATTGATCGGGCCTCCCGATCCGTCAGGGTCCAGCTGGTCCCGTATGTCTTCCTTTACAGCGTGCCGCAGGTCTGAGGATAGCGCGACGAATTCGGCACCGACACTGCCCGCCCCGTCTTCGATCGGCTGAAAGTACGCTGCAAAGGAGGGGAATGGAAACGTGTGAGATTCCTCGAAAACCTCAACTTCGGAGAACCCGGCATTCTCGAGCAACGGGCGCAGAAGCTGCTCCTGGCCGAGCGAATAATAGGTCCCAGCGGCGGCAGCGCGCGAGTGGACATGGCGGCCGATTACTGCGTTGATCCGCGTGGACAGCGAACGGGCGGCTTCGGTCTCGACAGACACTGCGATCCGCCCGCCGCGCCTCACGACCCTGTACATCTCGGCAGCTCCCCGCGCCGGACTGGGAAACAGCATCAGTGCAAGGCTGCAGATCGCCGCATCAAACTCTCCGGCTCGGAACCGCAGCGCCTGGCCATTACCCAACTCGAGAGACACATTCGAGAACTCTTGCAGTCGCAGTTCGGCCCGCGCCAGCATAGCGCGGGAAATATCAACTCCAATCAGTTGGCCTGATGGACCGATAGCATTGGCGATTCCCTCAGCGATAAGGCCAGTTCCGGTAGCCACCTCGAGCACGTGTTGACCGGGTGCGAGACGCGCCGCCCGCAGCAGCGGCGCCGAGAAATGCTGCGGCACGCGGCCGAACAAGCGATCATATCCCTCGGCGCCCGCGTCATAGTATTGTTGAAACATGTGCTGCACCTGCGCTTCGGAACGTAGGGCGTCTCGCATAACAACGCCGGCAGACCTGCAGCGCTGCTACTTCGCCCTTCCTGGCCCTATGGGGCCGTCAGTTGTAGCTGACCAGCCGCATATCCTCGCAGCGGAACACGTTGTCAGTGTCGCAGAGATCGTTGGCCGCGGTGATCACCGGGACGATGGTGATGGTGACCTCCTTGTTGGTGCGGGCAAGCTCGCGCACCACATCCGTCACGGTCACGCTCTTCGACGCAAGCGTCAGCGGGTGCGGCGCGCGGTAATCGTACCGCTCGCGCGCATGCTCGTTGACTTCGCAGTGTCCGGGATCGCCCAGGCAGCCGCCATGGCCGAAGATGTAGAATGACCCGCCATAGCCGTGCTCCCGGTCACGGGGCGTGTCGTGGTCGGCTTTCGGGTTGTTGAAGAAAATGCGACCCTCATAAGAGGCCTCGCCATGGAAGATGCCGCGGATCTCCAGGTCGGCCCGCGTCAACCGGTGCTCCGGCGCGGCGAAATCGATCGATACCGGTCGGGTGGTGAATATCCTGGCGCCGCCGCCAACCCGCCGCGGTGCATCGAGACGCCGCGGCCCGGGCGCACGCTCCTTGCGCGGCGCGGGAGTCCTGGGGGTGCGAGCCATCAGCCAGTCCCTCCAATCGGCACGACGCTCTGCGCGGCGGCGTATTCATAGCCGAGGTCGTGCACATTCAGCACATCGCGGACCTGCAAATTGAATGGCGCCAGCACCTCGTCAAGTAGATCCGTCGGCACGTTGCCGTTGCCGTTGCGTGCCTGCCAGAGCCACCAGATCCGATCGATCATCGTGTGATGCGACCAGAAGATCGGGTCGAAAGCCGCTGTACCGATGACGCCCATGTCGCCGGACACCCAGCCATGAACCTGGTCGTGAATGTCCTCCAGTGCATCGCTGAAATCCGCCCACTCGGTGCGGGACATGCAGTCATCCACGTTGGCCTGTCTTGGCAGTTCGTTCGGCGATCCTGGTGACCGGCGGGTCGGCCGCACCACCGGCGGGTTGGCCTGCGGCAGGTTGATGCGGAAGCCAAGCAACGGATTGGGCTGGCCGTCGGCACCCGTGCGCTGGGTGAATATGGCGGGCAGCCCATTCTGTCGCGGTGGCCCAAGCGTCCAGTCCCACCACGGCAGCGTCACGCCCGGAACCCGATCGCGCATCGCCATCTCCCAGGTGTAGAGATAGGCACGATGCCACGGCAGGAACAGTCGCATGTTCTGCGCCACCCGGGCATTTTGCTGATGATGCCAGCAATACCAGTCCGGTACGCCGTGCCGGCCGGCGAGCACTTGGTAGCCCCGGTTGTCGTTGATCCGCATCATCTGCCGATACGCGTCGCGGAACGCGGCCACCTGGGAGGCGTCCAGGTTATGGACGCCCTGCCTCATGCGGATGTCGGCCATGGTTACGCGTCTCCCCCGATTATCGTAGCGGCCGAAACCGTGTGTAACAGAGCGGTGTGCTCATCGCTACGGAAAGTTGGGATACGTACTCAGTGGCGCAACGCCTGCGCTACTTCCTCAAGCGCGGCAGGGTCTTCGATCGTTGGCGGTACGGCAGGTGTCTCGCCATCCGCTATTCGGCGAATGGTGGCGCGCAGGATCTTGCCGGAACGCGTCTTCGGCAACCGCGGCACGACCCGCGCTTCCTTGAACGCTGCGACAGGGCCGATCCGCTCGCGCACCAGCGCGACCAGTTCGGCGGTGATCTCCGCCTCCGATCGATTTACCCCAGCCTTCAGCACCACCAACCCGATCGGCGCCTGCCCTTTCAATGTGTCAGCGGCGCCGACCACGGCGCATTCGGCGACGGCCGCGTGCGAGGCCAGAACCTCCTCCATCTGTCCGGTCGACAGCCGGTGGCCGGCGACATTGATGATGTCGTCGGTCCGCCCCATCACCCAGACATCGCCGTCCTCGTCGATCGTTCCGGCATCGCCGGTGCGATACCAGCCGGGGAAGTCAGAGAGATAAGCTGTGCGGAAGCCATCGTCATTCTGCCAGAGCGTCGGCGCCGAGCCTGGCGGAAGCGGCAGGCGCGCGCACAGATTGCCGGTCTGACCACGCGGGACGACGTGGCCATCGTCGTCCAATGCGTGCAGGTCGATTCCAGGACTGGCGCGTCCACCCGAACCCGGCTTGAACGGGAGCAGGCCGTACTGGCGAAAGTTGCCGGTGATTGCCCACCCGGTCTCGGTCTGCCACCAGTGATCGATCACCGGCTTGTTCAGCAGTTCGGCGGCCCACACGGCGGTCGGCGGATCACAGCGTTCACCAGCCAGGAACAAGGCTTCCAGTTTCGACAGATCGTGCGGCTGCAGCAACGTCCCATTCGGATCCTGCTGCTTGATCGCCCGCATCGCCGTCGGCGCAGTGAACAGCACCTTGACGCCGTGCTGTGCGCACACGCGCCAGAACGCGCCCGCATCCGGTGTGCCGACCGGCTTGCCTTCGTACATCACGCTGGTGCAGCCCCGCAGCAGCGGCGCATAGACGATATAGGAGTGCCCGACGACCCAGCCGACGTCCGACGCTGCCCAGTAAACGTCGCCGGCATCGGCGCCGTACAGCATCTGCATCGAGTTCCACAGCGCGACCGCATGTCCGCCGTTGTCGCGCACGATGCCCTTCGGCCGACCGGTCGTACCCGAGGTGTAGAGGATGTACAGCGGATCGGTCGCGGCGACGCTGACCGGGTCGTGCGGCGACGCCGCTTCCTCGGCCTCGGCCAGATCGTGGTCGCGGCCTGGCACCAGTTCGGCGCGCTCCGCATCGCGTTGCAGGATCAGACACGCATCCGGCTTATGCGGCGACAGCGCAATCGCCGCGTCGAGCAGCGGCTTGTATTTCACTACGCGCCCGGGCTCGAGACCGCACGATGCGGACACGATCACCTTCGGTTTGGCGTCGGCGATGCGCGAGGCAAGTTCGGCGGCGGCGAACCCGCCGAACACGACGGAGTGGATCGCCCCTAGACGCGCACAGGCGAGCATGGCGATCGCCGCCTCGGGCACCATCGGCAGATAGATCACCACCCGGTCGCCGTGCCGCACTCCCAGTGCCGCCAGTGCGCCCGCCATCTTGGCCGTGCGGGTCTGCATTTCGCGGTAGGTGTAGGTTTCCACCCGCCCGGTCATCGCGCTGTCCCAGATCAGCGCGGGCTGCTCGCCGCGTCCTGCCAGCACATGGCGGTCAACACAATTGAAGCAGGTGTTCAGTGTGGCGCCGGGGAACCATCGTCCGTATGGCCCGAACGAAGGATCGAAGACGCTGTCCCAACGGCTATCCCAGTCGATGCCCTCGGCACATCTGGCCCACCACCCCGCGGGGTCCGCACGCCATGCCTCGTAGGCTTGCGCATAACCGCCCGCAGACACCCCATCGTCCATTGCTGCCTCCCTGGAGGGTCCCCAGGATGCCGCCGCCGACCAGCGTCAGGCAATGAGGGCCAGGGGGCGACTGTAGAGAGTATACGATCGTTTTACCTGCGTGACATGGCATCAAAATGGCGAATTGAATCATGGCGGAATTTTGGCGCAACTGTGTGGGTCAGTTCATAGGTGTTGTGCCGTCAAAGCGTGGCCAATGCCAGTCGACGCACTGGCAATCAGCGCGGGAGGAGCAAGGTGAGAACGTCCGCCAACATAAGCATCGCAGCCAGTCGACCATTCGACTGGGATCGGGTCGGAATCCTGTTCGCGACATTCGGCATCGCGTGTTCGGGCATCGCCACGGTGCTCTACAGCGTCGGCTTTCTCATTCAGGCCCTGTCTAACCATGCCTGACGCCGTTGCACCCTACCAAGTCGAGGAACGCCTGGTCGGCGATGCCCGCTGGGTTGCGATCCGCGCCCGCGGTGCCGAGTGGTCGTATCTGACCGCCGAGGAAGCGGTCGATCTAGGCCGGCAATGGGTCGAGCGCTTCGGCGCAGGATTGGCTGCACCACAACCGATGACGCAAGAGTGGCCGTGATCCATCTTGAGGCGGCCTGACCGACCCGTTCAGACCGAGGTTACCGGCGCCTTTAAGCTGATCGCGTCTCACCAGCCAGGATCGCTTGGACGCAACCCCAGCAGGGCTTTCCCCGCCGACTCGTAGTGTGCGGGGAATGCCGCATTGTGCTGTTCGGCGACGTGAATGTCGCGAAAATGGCGCTCCAAAGGGTTGCGCGTGTAGATCGCGTTGGTGCCGGCCGCGTGGAATAACAAGCTGACGACGCGGGCAGCCTCGTGGATACTATGTGTGATCGCCAGTCGGGCCTGGCATATTTCCTGCGCTGGGTCAGTCTTGTTCTCGCATGCAGAATCCCAAACACGCGCCACCGTGTCGGTGACGTAGGCGCGGGCAGCATTCAGGATGGCTTCGGCTTCCGCGACGCGAGACTGCACGAGCGGACGGTCTCTGAGCAGGGCGGTAGATTGGGTCGATGCTTCGCGCGCCGCCATCTCGACAAAGCTATCCATGGCTCCGCGCGCTATCCCGAGCGCATGCGCCGCGTTCAGCGCGAACAGGAACGTAAAAAGCAATCGAGGACGGAAAAGCGGCCCGCTTTCACACGGGGAATCGCCGAGAAAACAGGTATAGTCCCGGGGCACGAAGACATCATCAATTACAAAGTCCTGGCTTCCAGTGCCGCGCAGACCCATCACGGACCAGGTATCCTTGATGGTCGCAGCATTCGACGGCAGCCACATCGCCCTGACCGCTGGTGTTCCTGAAGCCGTCAGCAGCGGCTTGTCGCCGTCCGTCAACACGCAGGGGCAATAGAGCCAGTTGGCGTTATGTATGCCGCTCGCGAAGTTCCACCGACCGCTGATGCGATAGCCGCCATCCACCGGATTGGCGCGTCCTAGTGGGCGCAGCGAACCTGCCGCCCGGAGAGAAGCAGGTTGCCCGCACATGTCCCGCAGGACCTCAGTTTTGAGCCAACCCGCAAACAGCGATATGTCGGTGGCGATCATCACACACCAACCGACCGACCCATCGGCCTTTGATAGTTCCTCAATTGCGCGAAAGGCCACCAGCGGCGAAGCCTCTGGTCCGCCGACAGATTGCGGCAAAAACATCTGGTAAAGGCCGGCGTTGGCAATCAAGTCGGCAAGTGGCGGAGGAATCTGTCTCATTTCCTCGGCCCGCTCTCGTGCAAGAATTACCTCCGGCGCCACCCGCTTCGCGGCAGCGAGCAACTCCGGGACTGCATCCCTCTCTCGCTGAAAATCTTGGGCGCCCGGCATTTGCGATCCCTCCAGCAGGAACGATACGCAGCTGTGCACACTCTCGCAACATCAGATGGTTCTTGTAGCCGAACACCAGCACCGCAAGCGCGCTGAAATTTGACCCAACACAATCCGCGGGCAGCGGACGCGGCGAGCGTTAGCTCTGGGTACTGCGTGCCACAGACTTTCTTCTTGGCGGTTCAGCATCTTCCCAGAGCCGCACGCCACTGGCGCAAAACGCCTGTCGCCGCGACCACCCTCCTTTAGATACGGAAATCCTCCTGCGTGATAGTACTTGCGTCACCGATGCCAGCCAGCAAGATCGTTTGGCCGGGGGTGATTCCGTCAGCGCCAGCGTCGATCTTGATCAGTGTATCCGCGCCGGCATCGGTGATCGTCACACGTTTTTCGAAATCGTCAGCCGCCACCTGGAAGGCTGAGATATCCAGCAGGTCGTGCCCGTCGCCAGGCGCAGCATCGAAGTCCTCGATACGATCGTCACCGAACCCCGACAGGAAGACGAATGTGTCGCCACCTCCGCCTCCGGTCATCGTGTCCGCGCCGCCGCCGCCGTTGATGCGATTATCCCCCTCGTCGCCGATCACCACATCGGCGAAGTTCGAACCGATGACGTTCTCCACGCCGCTCAGCAGATCGCCTTGCGCATACCCACCGAGACCAGAGACGGCCTTCAACTCCATTCGCAGATCGACGGTCACCCCTTCCGTCGAGGCGCTGAAATCGACAGTGTCGTTGCCGTCCCCACCGTCGACCATCTCGGGATCTGGCCCGGCCACAAGCCAGTCGTCACCAGGACCGCCCGACATGAAATCCTTGCCTGATCCGGCGTTCAGGTAGTCGTTGCCCGCCCCGCCGATCAAGTTGTCGTCTCCCGCATTGCCACGCAGGGTATCATTGCCGTCGTCGCCATAGGCGAAGACGCCTTTCGTGTCGTCTCCGGCGTTGAGCTCGTCATCGCCCGCGCCGCCGTGCAGGGAATCGAGTCCGCGGCCGCCGTTCAGTCGGTCGTTCCCATCCTCACCGTAAAGCGCGTCATCGCCGTCAGTCCCAGTGATGACGTTGGATAGCACGTTGCCGACGACCACGAAGGCCTTGTCGGCGGTTACGGGCTGGGCGCTGAGATCCCGGCTCTGCTCGTTCGGGTCGAGACTGATTTCCTCCGACACCTTGAATATCTCATGGTGCAGGTGATCAAGCCCGGTGGTACGCATGACGATGTCGGAGAAGTGCTGGGATCCGATATCGGCCAGAAGTAGCGGCGCATCCTTGAGCTGGTTGAAGTAGTAGAACCGGTCGCCTTCCTGGAGACGATCCAGTTGCTCTTGAAAAATCCAAGTGAAGGTCGAGCCCATCTGGCTCTTGCCGAAGGGTGCCTCTGCCAGGCCGCCGACGAACAGGTCGACATCGTTGACGTGGACATCCTCCTCGCCATAGACGCTTTTGAAGAACGTCAGCAGGTCGGCCTGCTCTGTCGGAGTCCCGCGCAGGTGCTGGCCAAACTCCGCCATGTCGCGTATGGCGCAAGGCCAGGAACCTGCGCAGGCAAGGCCGTGGCGTAATTCGAGGCCTGGCCAGCCTGCTCGATGCGGCTGCCGTGCTCGCTGATGTACCTGCGGAACTCGTTCAGCGTCGCAATGCCCGTCTC
>JBKPSV010000142.1:0-6532 GCA_046735215.1 Pseudomonadota bacterium
TTCACTGCAACCCAGCGGAGGACGCTCCATGGCATTCGAATTGCCCTCGCTCCCCTATTCCAAGACAGCCCTCGCGGCAAAGGGGATGTGCGAAGAAACCCTCGACCTGCACCACGGCAAGCACCATCAGGCCTATGTCACGGCGCTGAATGGCTTCGTCGAAAAGGACTCGAACCTGCAGGGCAAGTCGCTCGAGGACATCGTCAAGCTGTCACACAACAAGCCGGATATGGCCCCGGTGTTCAACAACGCCGGCCAGCACTGGAACCACATACTGTTTTGGCAGTGCATGAGCCCAAGCGGCGGTGGCATCCCCGGTGCGCTCGAGAAGAAGATCAACGAGGACCTGGGCGGCGTGGCGCAGTTCAAGGACGCGTTCAAGAATGCTGGTGCCACGCAGTTTGGCTCTGGCTGGTGCTGGCTGGTGCTCGGCAGCGACGGCAAGCTGAAGGTCACCAAGACGCCGAATGGTTCCAATCCACTCGCGACCGGCGAGGGTAAGGCATTACTCGGCTGCGACGTGTGGGAGCACAGCTACTATCTCGATTTCCGCAACCGTCGCCCCGACTACCTGCAGAACTGGGTGGACAAGATCGCCAACTACGAATTCGCTGCAGCGCAACTGCAGAAGGCATAGCTGAAACGTCGTGGACCGTGTCACTCTGCCCGACTGAGGCAGAAGACACGGTCCATCGCGTCACGATGCTTTTTCCTTCACCGGCTTCGGATCGTTCGCCGCGGTCGGCTTGACCACGCTGGAAATCGTATCGCGCAACACCGTGACCCGGATCCCCTGGGCGATCTCCACCTCGATCTCGGAGGACGCCACCTGCTTGCCGTTCTTGTCCTGCACCATGGGGACGCGCTGAACGGTGCCGATGATACCGCCGCCGGTTACTACGCGGTCGCCGCGCTTTAACGCCGAGATCATCTGGCGCATTTCCTTCTGCTTTTGTTGCTGCGGGCGAATCAGCAGAAAGTAGAACACCACGAAGATCAGCACCAACGGCAGGAATTGTGTCGCGCTGCCGAACATGCCGGCCACGTCCTGCGCGTAGGCGGGGGAGATGAGCATTGCGATGGTTCCCGGGTTGCCTGGATCGGGCCGGGACCATAGTTTCCGCCCCCTTCCCGTCAAGCTTCACGGATCTCTATTGATGGACCAGCGCCTGACCGAACTTCTCGTCCGCGTCGCCGAGGCGCTGGAGCGCCTGGCACCGCCGCCGGTGGTGGCCACCGACCTGGCCGCCACGGACGCCTTCGTCTGGCATCCATCACCGCCGCATCTCTCGCCGGTGGCGAAGGTATCCCGCGTCGACATCGGTCTGCTGCAAGGCGTGGAGCGGCAGAAGCAGATCCTGCTCGACAACACCCTACGCTTTGCGCGTGGCCTGCCGGCGAACAACGCCATGCTGTGGGGCGCACGTGGCATGGGGAAGTCATCGCTGGTCAAGGCAGTGCATGAAGTGGTCAACCAGCAGCTTCCCCGCAGCCTTGCGTTGGTCGAAATCCATCGTGAGGACGTCCGATCACTGCCCGAACTGCTGAACGTGCTGCGCGGCAAGCCGCGAAGATGCCTGATCCTATGCGACGACCTTTCCTTCGAACGTGAAGACTCGGACTACAAGGCGCTGAAGTCGATTCTGGAGGGAGGCATCGAAGGGCGGCCGGACAATGTGCTGTTCTACGCGACCTCCAACCGTCGCCACCTGATGCCGCGCGACATGATCGAGAACGAGCGATCGACCGCGATCAATCCCGCGGAGGCAATCGAGGAGAAAGTGTCGCTATCGGACCGATTCGGCCTCTGGCTGGGCTTTCACAATTGCGACCAGGACACGTTCTTCGCCATGGTCGACGGCTACGCAGCTAGCATGCGGTTGCCGATAGAAAGCCAGGCGCTGCATGGCGAAGCGATCGAATGGTCGATGACCCGCGGCGCACGCTCGGGACGTGTCGCGTGGCAGTTCATCCAGGACCTTGCCGGCAGGCTGGGAGTCAAGCCGCCATAGGCTCGATGCTCACCCGGACTTGGCCGTGACCTGTCGATGCGCCAGCCGAGCCAGCCCGACAAACGCGGGCTCAGGATGCACAATGACCGCGGTTGGGACAGCCGCAAGATACGGAGTCAGGCGCCCCTTGCTCTCGAACCTGTGGCGAAATGCCGACGTCCTGACAAAATCGATGAAGCGGGGGACGATGCCGCCAGCGATGAATATGCCGCCCAGTGCACCAAGCGTCAGCGCGGCATTGCCGGCTACGCTGCCAAGAAAGGCGCAGAATGCCTCCAATGTGGCGCGGCAGGTTGCGCAATCTCCCGCCAGCGCGCGTGCGACGATGTCCGCGCTACTGCGGGGCGGGACTTTTTGCTGATCGACGGCGGCGATGGCCTCGTAGAGTTCGATTAACCCTGGGCCCGACAGCGCCCGCTCGATCGACACATGCGGATGCCGCGCGCGCAACTCTTTAATGATGGCATCCTCACGAGCGCTTTCACTCGGCAAAGTCGCATGGCCGGCCTCGGTGACTAATACGACCTCTGCCTTTCCATCGGATGCGAGAGCAGCCAGTCCGAAGCCGGTGCCGGGCCCCATGACGGCCATTGTCGCGGATGCGGCCGGCACAGCCGGCCCGATGATGGCCAGGTCTTGTGGGCCAAACCCGGGCAGGGCCCAGCCAAGCGCCTCGAAGTCATTGACGACGCGCGCCGATCTCAACGCCAGCCCACTGCTGATCTGTGCAGCATCAACGACCCATGTGGCGTTCGTCATGGAGATGCGACCGTTCACCACTGGACCGGCGGCCGCCATCACCGCGGTCTGCGGTTGATACCCACCAGCCGGGCCTTCGAGATAAGCCCGCGCCGCTTCGACGGGTGACGGGTAGTTCGCGACGGCATACGTAGTGATCAGTGTCGGTTCACTATCCACCAGTAAGGCAAAGCGGGCGTTCGTACCGCCGATATCAGCCAGGATCGCGGTCGCAACCGTCATGACAACCTCGCCAGGCTCTGCCAGTCGAACTGCACGCCATGTCCCGGCAGTTCAGGAGCGATTACGTTTCCCTCGCGAATCGTCAGCGGTTTGGCAATGTAGCGGTCGAGCCCGAAGCCATGCACCTCCAGATACGAACGGTTCGGTGTCGCCGCCAGCAGATGAACCGTCAGGTCATGCACGCCATGCGAGGTCAGCGGCAGATTGTACGCCTCAGCCAGATGCGCCACTTTCATGAAAACGGTGACGCCACCGCAATTGGTGACATCCGGTTCGGGAAAGGTCACACCGCCGGCCTCGATCATCGTCTTGAACTCATGCAGTGTGTGCAGGTTTTCGCCGGTTGCGATTGGTAGGCCGCCATCACGCACGATCCGTGCATGTCCGGCGATATCGTCGGGGATCGTCGGCTCCTCGAGCCAGATCAGGTTGCTGTCCTGCATCGCCCTCGCGGCGCGGATTGCCTCATCGACGGTCCAGCGCATGTTGGCATCGACCATCAGTGGAAAGTCCGCACCGAGATGCGAGCGCATGGCGCGCACACGTTCTACATCCTCCGATAGACGCGGGCGTCCGACCTTCATCTTGATCGCACGAAACCCCTTGGCGAGGTTGTCGTCAGTCTGCCGCAGCAGCGCATCAAGCGGAAAATCGAGATCGATCCCGCCCGCGTAGCACGGCACCACGGGATCGAACCCGCCAAGCAGCCGCCAGAGCGGCGTGTTGAATCGGCACGCCTTCAAATCCCACAGCGCGATATCGCAGGCGGAGATCGCCAGGCAAACCGATCCGCCGCGACCGCCGTAGTGCAAATGCCACCACATCTTCTGCCACAGCGCCTCGATCGCATCGGCATCGGCGCCGATCAGGACAGGACGCAAGCCCTGTTCAATCAGCGCGTGTATGGCCGCACCACCGGCGCCGACGGTGTAGGTATAGCCGATCCCTTCGGAACCATCGCTGTCGCGCAATCGAACAGTGATCAGTTCGAAATGCGTGATCGTGCCGTGTGTAGAGTCCGACAAGGCAACCGGCAGCTGAATGCGATATAGGCCGGTCTCTAGCGACGCGATGCGCATCTTAGTCTTGCCCGATGCGTTCGATGCCACCCATATACGGCCATAGCACCTCGGGCACCAGTATCGACCCGTCGGCCTGCTGGTGATTCTCCATCACTGCGATCAGCGCGCGGCCTAGCGCAACGCCGGAGCCATTCAGCGTGTGCAGATAGGCAACACCCTTGCCGTCAGCGGGCCGGAACCGTGCGTTCATGCGCCTGGCCTGAAAGTCCCGACAATTGGAACAAGAGCTGATTTCCCGCCAATTCTGCTGTCCGGGAAGCCACGCCTCCAGATCATAAGTCTTGGTCGCACCGAAACCTGTATCACCCGAGGACAGGACGACGCGCCGGAACGGCAGCTCCAGCAGCGTCAGTACCTTCTCGGCGCACTGCGTCATCCGCTCATGTTCTTCCGCGCTGCGATCGGGATGCACGATCGACACAAGCTCCACCTTGCGAAACTGATGCTGCCGCAGCATGCCGCGTGTGTCGCGCCCCGCAGCGCCGGCTTCCGAGCGGAAACAATCGGTCAGCGCAGTGACGCGCATAGGCAGCTCTTTCTCCGGCACGATGTCGCCCATCACCAGCGCTGTCAGCGGTACTTCGGCTGTCGGAATCAGCCAGCGTCCATCAGTGGTCTGGAACAACGTGTCGGCGAACTTCGGCAGCTTGTCGGTACCGTAGGCGGTCGCATCGTTGACCAGCGACGGGACCACGTGTTCGGTGTAGCCGTGCTCGCGCGTGTGCAGGTCGATCATGAACTGCCCGAGCGCACGCTCCAGCCGCGCCAACGGTCCACGCAACACCACGAAGCGTGCACCGGCTATTTTCGCCGCAGCGGCAAAGTCCATCATGCCGAGCGCTTCGCCTAGTTCGAAATGCTGCCTCGGCTGAAAGCCGAGGTCGCGCGGTTCGCCGAACTGCTTCAACACCACATTGGCGGTCTCGTCCGGGCCATCCGGCACATCGGCATCGACAACGTTCGGCAGTCCCTCCAGCGCGTGCCTGATCGCATCGTCCAGACGTGCGGCCTGCGTCTCCAGCGCTTCCGTTTCATCGCGCAGCGCAGTGGCCTCGGCTTCCATCGCCGTGGTGTCGGCACCTGCCCGTCTGCCCTGCCCCACTTCGCGCGCCAGAGCGTTGCGCCGCGCCTGCTTCTCCTGCAGTGCAGTCAATGCCGCACGCCGTTCTGAATCTTGCGTCAACAGCTCCGCCGACACCGCGGGCAACCCGCGCCGTGCAAGCGCGGCATCGAAACCGGCAGGATCGCTACGGATGGTTCGGATATCATGCATGGCTCAGACCTCGACGGGCTTCGGCTCCACCATCTTCGCAGCGAAAATGGAAATCTCGTAAAGCGCGATCAGCGGCAGGGCGAGCCCGGTCTGGGTGATCACGTCGGGCGGCGCGAGAATGGCCGCGATGACGAACATACCGACATACGCGTAGCGGCGAGATCGCTTCAACCCGTTCGATGAAATGATCCCGACCTTGGCCAGCAGCGTCAGCAGCACCGGCAGTTCAAATGTCAGGCCGAAGGCGAAGATCAGCTTCATCACCAGGTCGAGATACTCGGAAACGCGTGGCAGCAGTTCGATCGGCACGCCGCCGCCGCCGGTGTCGCTCTGAAAGCTGGCGAAGAAGCGCCAGGCGAACGGAAACACGAAGTAGTACGCTAGTGCCGCACCAAGAAAGAACAGCACTGGTGTCGCCGCCAGGAAAGGCAGGAAAGCGCGCTTTTCGCTGCGATACAGCCCAGGTGCGACAAACAGCCAGATCTGGTTGGCGATGATCGGGAATGCGATGAACGCGCCGGCGAAGAAGGCTACCTTGATGCGCGTAAAGAACGCCTCGTAAAGCTGGGTATAAATCAGATGTGGATCGGGGTTCCCCTGTTCGCGCAGCACCTCGGCCAGGGGTTCGGCCAGGAAGAAATAAATCCGGTTAGAGAAGTAGTAAGAGACCATGAAGCAGACGATGAAGGCCGCGATCGACCAGATAAGCCGCGTGCGCAGCTCCATCAGATGCTCGAGCAGCGGCATCGGCTTGTCGTCGATCGGATCGTCTTCGATGTCAGCCATGGCGCTGCCGCGCAACCTCGGGGGGGATGAACGCTGGCGGCTCCACTGCGCCCGCCGCTGATCGCGCCGGCAGCACGAGATTGGGCGGCACGAAAGCAGGTGCATCCGGCAAACAGGGAACGGGTGTTTCGACCACAGGTGCTTCCACCGCTGGCGATTGCGGTTCGGCCGCTCGCTCGGCGACGGCGATCTCCTCCACCGAGGTGACCGCCGCAGCGGACACAGCCGGTTCCATGGGATTGGAGGCAAAGGCCGCACGAATGGAACCATCCGCATCTACGTTACGCTCGATTTCGCCGCGGATGTCGAAGTTACGGATTTCGTTGAGGGAGGAGCGAACCTCGCTCAGGTCGGCCTCTCGAACCATTTCGTCGACATGGGTCTGGAATTCGGCCGCC
>JBKPSV010000143.1:0-5056 GCA_046735215.1 Pseudomonadota bacterium
CCGCCACGCGATCCCTCGCATGGAGACATGGCGACCAACGCCGCGCTGGTTGCGGCGAAAGCAGCGCGCCAGCCGCCGGCCAAACTTGCGGCCCGGGTTGTGGAACAGCTGCAAAGGGCCACCGGTATCGTCCAGGCAAGTGCAGCAGGTCCGGGCTTTATCAATCTGATCCTTGATGCGGATACTTTCCGCTCGCTGTTACCGGATATCCTGCGTGCTGCCGAAGCCTACGGTGACAGCGCAATCGGCAATGGTACGCGCGTTAACGTCGAATACGTCTCGGCCAACCCGACCGGGCCGATGCATATCGGCCACTGCCGTGGTGCGGTGGTGGGCGATGCGCTCGCCAACCTGCTGATCAAGGCCGGCTACGATGTCACCAAGGAATACTACATCAACGATGCCGGCGCGCAGGTCATCGCGCTCGCCTGGGCTGCCTATTGGCGTTATCTGCAGGCGATCGGCACGCCGCTGGCGGAAGCCGACTTTTCCAATGAAGTGCCAGGTGGTCTGCAATATCGCGGCGAATACCTGATCCCGATCGGTGAACGTCTCGCAGAACAGTATGGTGCTTCGCTGGCGCTGGCGGATGGTGGTATCGCAGCGCCGGAAGTGTGGCTCGACATCGTGCGCGACTTCACCATTGGCGCCATGCTGCAGGAGATACGCGAAGACCTGCATCTTCTCGGCGTGGATCAGGATGTGTTCAGCTCGGAACGCGCAATGGTCGCAAGCGGTGCGGTAGACGCCGCTGTCGAATGGTTGCAAACGCAAGCATTGATCTACCAGGGCGTACTAGACCCACCGAAGGGCAAGACGCCCGATGACTGGGAGCCTCGTCCGCAGACGTTGTTCCGCTCGACGCAATTCGGCGATGATGTCGATCGCCCCCTGCGCAAGTCGGATGGTTCCAACACGTATTTCGCCAACGACATCGCTTATCATGCCGATAAGCTCAACCGTGGCTATGACGTGCTGATCGACGTACTCGGCGCCGATCATGGTGGTTACGTGAAGCGTATGACCGCGGCGGTGAAGGCACTGTCCGGCAACCGCAACGCGGCATTCGAGGCGGTGCTCTGCCAGATGGTGCGCGTGGTGCGCGGCGGTCAGCCGATGCGCATGTCGAAACGGGCCGGCACCTATGTGACCCTGCGCGACCTGCTGGACGAAGTGGGGCGCGATGCCGTCCGCTTCACCATGCTGACGCGCAAACCCGACGCGCAGATGGAATTCGATCTCGACCAGGTTGTGGCGCAGACGCGCGACAATCCGGTTTTCTACGTGCAGTACGCCCATGCGCGATGCCGCTCCGTGCTGCGCGCGGCCGCCGAAATGTTCAATCCGGACCGAATATCGGCACCTGCCTTGGCCGCAGCGCCGCTGGACAGCCTAACGGCCGATCCGGAACTCGCATTGATCCGCCGACTGGCGCAGTGGCCACGTCTCGTCGAGGCTGCCGCACAGGCACGAGAGCCGCACCGAATCGCGTTTTTTCTCTATGACTTGGCGGCTGATTTTCATATGCTATGGAACCGGGGCAAGGACGATGCCACGTTGCGATTCCTGATGTCGGACCGGCCAGCCGAGACGTTGGCACGGCTGGCGTTGGTGGCCGCAACGGCGGTGGTGATTCGATCCGGCCTCGGCGTGATGGGCGTCAAGCCCGTGGAAGAAATGCGCTGACCCCGGGTCGCGTCCGGGGCTGCGCCCTGGAGGTTCTGGTGTCAGACGATCTGAGTATTCCCAGCCCCACTTACCGTGTCCCACGACGACGCCGCGGGATGGATCCTGGAACGAGGCGCCTGGCACTCATCGCCGGCAGCCTGGGTGTGGCGTTGCTTGTGGTGATTGGCGGATGGGAACTGGTCGGCACGCGCAGCACCAGCGTGCCCGTGGTCCAGGCCGACAATCGGCCGGTTCGAGTAAAGCCGGACAACCCGGGCGGCATGCAGGTGGCAGGCGCCAACGAAGATATCTTATCCGGCGGTACTGAGTCAGCGACCGGCAAGCTGGCTCCGCCACCCGAAGCACCAGCGCCTCAGGCACTGCGGGTCCCTTCGCCTGCACCGGCTCCCGCGGCAACAGCCGTGCCAGCACCAGTGGTTGCTTCCACACCCCCGCCCGCTCTTTCGGCACCTCCATCGAAGCCTACGGCGGCCGCGAAGCCGGCCGAACCCATGCCGGAGAAGCGCCCCGCAGCAGCGCCGGCCGGCAATGTCACCCTGGTCCAACTCGCCGCAGTGCGTTCCGAGGACGCTGCGAAGTCAGAGTGGGAGCGGCTGTCCAAGCGCTTTCCGGAGTTGCTTGGCTCGCATCACCCCGCATTCAGCAAGACCGAGCGAGATGGCCGCACGCTGTGGCGGGTCCGCACCGGCGGTTTTGCTGACGTTCCCCAGGCGACCTCATTCTGCGAGAAGGTGCGCGCGAAGGGTGCCGCCTGTTCGGTCGCGGACTTCTGAAGGCCGCGATCGTCGGGATCGCCGGACCCAGCCTGACGTCCGATGAGGCGGCACTGTTTCGCACTGCGCCGCCGTGCGGTGTCATTCTGTTCGCGCGCAATGTGGTTGGGCCGGCGCAGCTTGCAGCGTTGATGGCTAAGCTGCGCAGGGTGCTGCCGGCGAACGCAGTGCTGATGGTGGATCAGGAAGGTGGCCGCGTCGCGCGGCTGCGTCCACCGCATTGGCGCGCCCATCCTCCCGCGGGCGCTCTGCGTAGCTTGCGCGCGGCCTGGCTGACCGGTGCGCTGATCGGATTGGACTGCATGGCAGCCGGCTTCGATGTGGTCGCCGCCCCGGTGCTCGATCTTGCCATACCTGGTGCGCATGCGGTCATTGGCGATCGTGCTCTGGCCGAGCAACCGACCGAGGTAGCGAAGCTGGGGCGAGCGCTGGCCGCAGGGCTGCTCGCCGCCGGTATCCAGCCCGTCATGAAACACGCCCCGGGGCACGGGCGGGCGCGCGTCGACAGCCATCTGGCGCTGCCCAGGGTGGAGACCAATAATCAGGATGCCGATCTGCTGCCGTTCGCCTTGAACGCCGACCTTCCTTGGGCCATGTCGGCGCACATTGTCTATCCCGCCTGGGATGCCGTCCTGCCGGCCACGTTGTCGCCAGCAGTGATCGCGGCGATCATCCGCGGCCGGATGGGCTTTGAGGGAGTTCTGGTGACCGACGATTTGGCGATGAAGGCGCTGACGGGCACGCCCGCGGATCTGGCGTGCCAGGCGCTCGCGGCGGGCTGCGATATTGCACTGTATTGCAGTGGAGAATTCGCGTGGATCGCCGATTTGTTGGCGCGCTGCCCACCGATAAACGATCGCGCTGCAGCGCGCCTGGCCGCTGCCCGCGCCCTTGCTGCGCGGCGGCAGATGCCGCTGGATGGGTTTGCACTCGCAGCCGAGCGGGATCGGCTGGTCGCATGAGCGACATCATCCTGCAAATCGCCTTGGCGGTGATCCCCGCTATCCTGGCGATCACCTTGCACGAGGCGGCGCACGGTTATGCGGCGCTGGCACTGGGGGATGACACAGCGCGACAGGCGGGGCGTCTTTCGCTTAATCCGCTACGACACGTCGATCGTGTAGGTACGATTCTGCTGCCCGGGTTCCTGCTGATCTTTCAGTTGCTGACCATCCACCGGGTGCTGTTCATGTTCGGCTGGGCGAAGCCGGTGCCTGTCTCGGCCTGGAAATTCCGAGACCCGCGGCGCGGTATGGCTATCGTCGCCATCGCCGGTCCGGCGATGAACTTCTTCTTGGCCTGGGTGGGCGCACTGCTGCTGCCAACCTCGGAGCAAGGACTGCTGGAGATGATGGCCGGCCAGTTCCTGTCCTATTTCATCCTGACCAACCTGGTGCTTGGGCTGTTCAATCTGATCCCTATTCCACCGCTCGACGGCGGCCGCATTGCAGTCGGCATACTGCCACTCGAGCTTGCGCGGCACTGGGCGCGGCTGGAGCGGGTCGGCATCCTGGCGGTGATCGCGCTGTTGCTGCTGCCACATCTGGTTCCAGGGTTTGATCCGCTCGGCGATGCGCTGAATACGGTCGTGCCGTGGGCCACCAGCCTGGTGCTGAGGCTGGCCGGGCACGACGTCCAGGGCGGCGATGTCGGCATCTGAGACCGACAGCCTGCTCCTGCGCCTCGAGGGCTTCGAGGGGCCGCTCGATCTGCTGCTTGATCTGGCGCGGACGCAGAAGGTGGATCTGGCGAAGATCTCAATCCTGGCGTTGGTCGAGCAATACCTTGCGGTGATCGAGGGTGCGCGCAGCGTCCGCCTGGAATTGGCGGCGGATTGGCTGGTCATGGCGGCGTGGCTGACCTGGCTGAAATCGCGGCTGCTGCTGCCGGAAGGGGCCGAGGCCGAAGAAGGCGAACAGGCGGCCGATGCGCTGGCATCGCGGTTGCGCGATCTGTCGGCGATGCGCGCAGCTGCGGCCTGGCTCTCCAGCCGGCCCCAGCTGGGGCACGACGTATTCGCGCGCGGCGCACCTGAAGATCACACCGAGGTCGATCGTTCCCGCCTGTCGCTGGATCTGGGTTCTTTGGTGCGCGCCTATCTTCAGGCAATGCGGCGGCGGGTTCGGGCGCGGCGCTATCAACCGCGACCGCTGACCTTGTGGAGCGTCAAGCAGGCACTGCAGCGTGTCGCTGCTATGCTGGGCAGCCTCCCCGACTGGGTGAGCCTGGAGCAGTTCCTGCCCGAGACGTTCGGTTCGGCCCTGGAGCGGCGCGCTGCTCTGGCCAGCACGCTCCTCGCCGGGCTGGAGATGGCGCGTGGCGGGGCCGTGCGGCTCCGTCAGGAGCATGAATTCGGCCCGATCTTGGTGCGCCGTGGCGAGGGTGCGGTAGAGGAGGGCGCATGATCGCCTGGTCATGGCCGGTCATGACACTAAGGCCGGGCTGGTGTCCGGAACCATACATGATGGCCTGGTCGAGCCAGGCCATGACGCTGGAAGGCCGGGCTTGCGCCCGGAACCATACATGACGCAAGAGGAAGCGTTACGGTTGGCCGAAGCCCTGGTGTTCGCCAGTGCTGCACCGGTCGGCGCACG
>JBKPSV010000144.1:0-5778 GCA_046735215.1 Pseudomonadota bacterium
GCAGGTGGATCCGGCGCGGCTGCACAACAGCGGCGTTACGCTCGACCAGATCGTCAAGACCGCCGGCGAAGCCGTGTGGTCTTCCCCGCTGACCTACTTGAACTCTTCAACTCCCGGCACAGGCGGGTTTATCGACACACCAGGCCAAAGGCTCAACGTACGTCACGTCTTTCCCATTACAGCGGCCGAGGACTTTGCCAACATTCCCGTTGTGGGGACGTCTATTGCCTTGCGCGATGTTGCGGATGTCGTCGAATCACATCAGCCGCTAATTGGCGACGCGGTTCTGAAGGACGGCCCCGGCCTTCTGCTGGCGGTGGAAAAGTACCCCGGCTCCAACACCTTGGCAGTCACCAAAGGGGTCGAGGCCGCGCTTGCCGAACTGCGCCCTGGGATGGCAGGCATTAACGTCGACACCGAAATCTATCGACCGGCCAGCTTCATCGAGCGAGCGACCAGCAATCTGTCGCGTGCGATCCTCATCGCCGCTGTTCTCGGGATAGTTGCATTTTTGGCCTTTTTGGGTAGCTGGCGCGCGGCGCTGATGGCGGGAATGTCCATTATGTTGTCGCTGGCCACCGCGGGGCTGATCTTCTACTTCCGGGGCGTCAACTTCAACATGATGGTCGTCGCGGGTCTGCTGATGGCGGTTACCGCGGTGGTTGATGACGCGATTGTCGATGCCGACAACATCCGGCGGCGCCTGCGCGAAGCTAGCGCTGAAAAAGTCACGCCGATCTGGCGTGTGGTCGCTGCGGCGTCGGTCGAAATCCGTAGGCCGATGCTGTATGCCACATTGATCAGTGTAGTTGCTATAGCGCCGCTTCTGTCCATGCAGGGATTATCGGCTGAATTCTTCCGGCCCCTCGCCTGGTCCTATATCACCGCCATCACGGTTTCTCTCATCGTGGCGACGACTGTCACGCCGGCTTTGGCCATGTTGTTGTCGCCGCAATACACGGTGCCACAGTCAGGCGGGTCCGCGTTCATGGGCCGGCTGAAACTGTCCTATATCCGTGCGACTGGGTGGGCCATGCGCTCCCCGGCGCCCGCCTATGCGCTTGCGGTT
Organism: Pseudomonadota bacterium; assembly: GCA_046735215.1. GTDB lineage: Bacteria > Pseudomonadota > Alphaproteobacteria > Acetobacterales > Acetobacteraceae > JAMXLO01. The sequence goes on from JBKPSV010000144.1 coordinate 1,070, forward strand.
GGCGGAGTTGTGTTCGGTGCACTAATTTGGTTGCAAGAGGAACATTCGCTGATTCCGCCCTTTAAGGAAACGGACGTATTCATCGAGCTGCAGAGGCCTGCTGGTGCATCACTTCAGGCAATGGATCAGGCCACCGAGGCCCTGATCCAGGACCTGCGCGCGATCCCAGGCGTGCGTAACGCGGCTGCGCAGATCGGCCGCGCCCTGTTCTCACATGAACTGGCGGACGTAAATTCGGCCACGGTCTGGGTGAGCTTGGACCCTCATGCCGACTACAACGGCACGCTGGCATCTATGGGTAAGGTTGTTGGCGCCCACCGCGAGGTCAGCGGCGAAGTAGAGCGTTTCCTCTCCAAGAGAATGCGTGAAAGCCTGACCGGCGAGGATAAGGCGATCTCAGTTCGCATCTACGGGCAGGATCGAAATATTCTTTCAGCAAAGGCGCAGGAAATACGGGAGGTTCTCGGAAAGATTGAAGGGATCAAGAACCCGGAGATCGAGCCGCAGGAAGAACAGCAAGCGATCGATGTTGAGGTCGACCTTGGCAAAGCCCGGGCTTACGGGCTCAAGCCGGGGGACGTGCGCCGAGCCGCGTCGACCCTGATCGGCGGCATCACGGTCGGCAGCCTGTTCCAGGAACAAAAGGTGTTCGACGTCGTGGTCTGGGGACGTCCGGACATACGGAAGAACATTAACGATATTCAGCACCTACAGATCGACACCCCCTCCGGTACGCAGGTGCGACTGGCGGATGTCGCCCGCGTCAGCACCGTCACGACCCCAAGTGTGATCCATCGTCAGGGCGGCTCTCGGCGGATCGACGTCGAGGCAGACGTCAGCGGACGTTCGCTGGGCGCAGTCACCGACGAGGTCAAGGACCGCATTAAGGAAGGCGCGTTCCCGTTCGAGTACCACGCAGAGGTGCTTGGCGAGCACGCAGAGCGTCAGGCTACCCTGAGCTTGCTGTACAGTTATTTGTTTGCGGCTGCAATTGGGATTGTCCTGCTGTTGCAGGCCGCCCTGGGTAGCTGGCGTATGGCAGGTCTCGTCATCGTTGGTGCGCCGGTCGCGACGCTTGGCGGGTTCCTGGCTGCATATCTCGGCGGCAGGGTGCTCTCGCTCGGCTCGTTCCTGGGATTGGCCGCGGTTCTCGGCCTCGCGACGCGCACTATAGTCATGCAAATTAGGTACTTCCAGCTTCTCGAGGCTCAGGGTCTGGAGCGGAGCAATAGCCTGATCTTGCAAGGCGCAGGGGAGCGGCTCGCCCCGGTCCTCGCCAGCGCCATTAGCATCGCCCTGATCGTTCTCCCGTTCGTAGCACTTGGCGATATCGCGGGGTTGGAGATCCTGCACCCGGCCGCGGTGGTGATTCTCGGTGGCCTAATTACTTCGACGACTCTCACCCTGTTTGTGATCCCATCCCTATACCCGCGCTTTGCCGCCAAGACCGCGCCTGCTCCACAGCCGTTGAGGCCGGAGGTTGCATGATCGCAATCCTCCATAATCACAGGACGGAGTATTAGTCATGGGGCGCCTGAACAGGAATGCGGTTGCGGCGGCGCTGGTTTCTGTGACGTCCCAACTAGCGGCGGCGGGCGCGATGGCGGATTCACCCGCTCCGCCGATCCCCGAGACCCAGGCAATAGTAAAGCCAATCGGGTTCGGTATAAGCCGTATTACATTGCTGCCGAAAGCGGCCACTAGGCTTGCCATCCAGACAGGCGTGATCAGCGAAGACTCAGCGGGCAGGAAAGTCGCACCGTACTCGTCCATCATGTACGACCGTGATGGCGATGTCTGGGTGTACACAGTAATGGCGCCATTGACGTACGTCCGGGAGGCCGTCGTGGTCGAAGACATCATGCAGGGCTACGCGTACCTCACGGAAGGTCCGCCAACCGGAACGCAGGTCGTGACGGTGGGCGTTCCCGAACTGTACGGGACAGAAGTCGGCGTGAACGGCGAGTAGCAGGCAGGAGATGCCAAGCCATGATCCGCTGGATTGTCGGCACTAGCCTGCGGTTCCGTTTCATGGTTGTGGCGCTCGGCCTCGGCCTTGTCTACTTCGGAACGCAGCGGATAAAGGACATTCCGATTGATGTCTTTCCGGAATTCGCGCCACCGAAAATCGAGGTACAGACACTCTGTCTCGGGCTTGCTGCAGCCGAGGTAGAGGAGCAAGTAACAGTCCCGATCGAGAACGCAATGAACGGCGTGCCAGGCGTCGAAATCCTGCGCTCAAGTTCGGTTCCACAGCTCTCTTCCGTCACCGCGATCCTGCGTCATGGCACCGACGAACTGACAGCGCGGCAGCTTGTCACTGAACGCGTTGCTATAGCCACGCAAGGCATGCCGACCTGGGCGTCTCCGCCGGTCATGATGCCACCCGTATCAAGCACAAGCCGGGTTATGAAGATGGGCATCACGTCGAAGAACAGGTCCATGATGGACCTCTCGATGCTTGCCTATTGGAAGATCCGGTCGCGGCTGCTTGCAGTTCCCGGTGTCGCCAATGTCGCGATCTGGGGTGAGCAGTTGAAGATGCTTCAGGTCCAGGTCGACCCGGACCAACTGGCGAAGCTTGATCTCACCCTTGATCACGTCATGGAGCAGACGTCGGATGCGCTGGAGGTCGGGCTGCTGCGCTATTCCGGTGGTGCACATATCGGCACCGGTGGATTTATCGATACGCCCCAGCTGCGTCTGCCGGTTCACCATAGCTTGACGAGCACGACGCCGGAAACGCTGGCCCAGGTGCCCGTCGCCAAACGCGATGGAAAACAGCTTGTCCTCGGCGATGTGGCCAAACTTGCATGGGGCCCGCAAGGGATGATCGGCGATGCGGTCATCAATGACGGTCCCGGTCTCATGCTGATCGTCGAGAAATATCCCTGGGGCAATACCCTTGAGATCACGCGGGCCGTCGAAACGGCCATAGACGAACTCAAGCCTGGCCTCCCCGACGTGGAGATCGATACCAAAATATTCCGTCCAGCCGAATACATTATGGCGTCGGTCGATAACCTGTCTCGCACGCTGATTCTTGGGTGCATTCTTGTCGTCAGCGTGGTCTTTGCTTTCCTGTACGAGTTGCGGACGGCGCTGATCTGCATCGTCGCCATGCCACTGTCTTTGCTGGCAGCTGTACTCGTGCTTCACTGGACCGGCTCGACCCTTAACACGATGGTGCTGGCTGGATTCGTGATCGCGCTCGGTGTTGTGGTGGACGACGCGATCATTGATGTCGAGAACATCATGCGGCGCCTGCGCGAACGCCGGGTCGCTGGTGATACGACACCCACCGAACAAATCATACTCGATGCGTCCGTCGAGGTGCGCAACCCTATCTTCTACGCGACCCTGATTGTCGTGCTTGCTGTTGTACCAGTTTTCTTTATGCAGGCGTTATCGGGCGCGTTCTTCAAGCCCCTTATTTTCGCCTACATCATGGCGATCATGGCGTCCCTGGTTGTCGCGGTGACGATCACACCGGTGCTGTGCTTGTTCCTGCTACGGAGCGCTTCGCTGACCGGCAGGGAGGCGCCGTTGTCCAATTGGTTGGGGCGCGCCTATGTCCGGGTGCTTGGCCGAGCGACCCGGAAGCCCCGGGTGGCGTACGTCACTGTCGCGGTCATAACCCTGGCAGGTTTCGCGACCTGGCCGATGCTGGGATTTTCGCTGCTACCACCGTTTAAGGAGCGGGACTTTCTGATCCACTGGATTGCTGATCCGAGCACATCCCACCCGGAGATGCTGCGCATCACCAAATTGGTTAGCCGTGAGCTGCGCAGCATTCCGGGGGTCCGCAACTTCGGTGCGCATATCGGCCAGGCTTTCCTTGCCGATGAAGTCGTCGGTGTGGCCAACGGCGAAAATTGGATCAGTGTCGATCCGAAGGTTCCGTATGACCAAACCATAGCTGCTATCAAGGAAGTGGTTGATGGCTACCCCGGCCTGTTTCGCGGCGTGGAGACCTACCTGGATGAACGGATCGAGGAGGTGCTCACGGGGGAGAGCGAGCCCATCGTCGTCCGCATCTTCGGTGCCGATCTCGCGGTCCTGCGAGAGCAGGCCGAGGTTGTGCGGCAGGCCCTGATCACTATCAAGGGCATTGATGACGTCAAGAAAGACATCAATGTGGATGTCCCCCACATTCAGGTCACCGAAAAACCTGCCGAGGCACTGCAGTACGGGTTGAAGCCAGGCGATGCGCGGCGGGCCTCAGCCGTCTTAGTGGCAGGAGAGGAGGTTGGCGACATCTTCGCGGATGGCCGGGCCTACGACGTGCAGGTCTGGACAACGCCCGAGTGGCGCTACAGCGCTAAATCGGTCGAACAGATGCTGATCGACACACCGAACGGCCAGCGGGTCCACCTGAAAGATGTCGCCGATGTCCGGATCGCTCCGACCCCGAATGTTATCAAGCGTGAGGGTGGGTCCCGCCGCATAGACATTCAGGCGGATGTCGCAGGCCGCGATCTTGCGGCTGTCGCACAAGACGTGCAGCGGCGTCTGGACACGATAAGATTTCCGATTGGATACCACGCGATCCTGCAGGGCGCCTATGTCGAGCTGCAGGCCGCACAGACGAACCTGCAGTATTTTGCGCTTGTCGCGTTGGCAGGGATCTTTTTGCTCCTGCAGTTGTCTTTCCGAAGCTGGCGAGTGGCAACCCTCAGCTTCCTGACCCTGCCTTCGGCTTTGGTCGG
>JBKPSV010000145.1:0-16621 GCA_046735215.1 Pseudomonadota bacterium
GCCTGGACCTACGCCGACATGCCGTGGCGGGATGCACAGAATGCTGGCCTGCTATGGGCGCCGCTGCGCAAGCCGCACGAGAACGCGCTGGATGAACATTGGCTGAAGCGCAAGAGTTTTGCTGACGTGCCGCATCCGGAACTCGGCCGCAGCTTCCGCTACCCGACCAGCAAATGGCTGAGCACCAAGACAAGCTGGCAGGTGGGTCGGCGTGCCCCAATGCTCGGCGAGGATACCGAGGCAGTGTTGCGCTCTGCACATCGGCCAAGTGTGCCGGCAGAGCCGCGACCAGTGGTCAATCCGATGCGATCAGCGCTGCACAACAAGCCGTTTCCACTGCAGGGAGTGAAGATCCTCGACTTCGCCTGGTTCCTGGCATCGGCCGGTGGCACGCGGTTCCTCGCCGCAATGGGCGCAGAAAGCTACAAGGTCGAGTGGAAGGACAATCCGGATACGCGGTTGGCGGCTATGGCGCCGATCGGGGGCCGGGCAGCACGCGACGCCGCGACGGGTCCGCTGCCGGGGGTGAAGGACCCCGACATGGGCGGTCAGTTCAACAACAAGAATGCGGGCAAGCGCGGCATCTCGCTGAACATTCGCCATCCCAAAGGTTTGCAGATCGCCAAAGATCTCGTACGCGTCTGCGACGTGGTGGCCGAGGGGTTTTCGCCTGGCGTGCTGCAACGGCTTGGGCTGGGCTATGACGTGATGAAGAGAATCCGGCCGGACATCATCTACATTCAGCAATCCGGCATGGGCGCGCACGGTACTTATGGACGGATGCGCACCGTCGGTCCGGTCGCCGCGGCCTTCGGTGGCCAGGGCGACATGTCGGGATTGCCCGAGCCGGCGATGCCGGTGGGGTGGGGTTATTCGTATCTGGATTGGATGGGGGCGTATGGCTATGCGCTGGCACTGCTTGGCGCGCTGTACCATCGCGAGCGCACCGGCGAAGGGCAGTGGATCGATGCTTCTCAGTGTGAGTCGGGATTGTTCCTGACTGGTGCTACGATTCTCGACTGGTCGGCAAATGAGCGCGTTTGGCGTCGCTATGGCAATCGCTCGCCTTACAAGCTGGCGGCGCCGCATGGCGCCTATCGTTGCGCGGGAAAAGATCGCTGGATCGCGATCGCCTGTTTCACCGATGCCGAGTGGCGCGCGCTGGCGCAGGTGGCAGGACAGCCGGCGTGGTTGGAGGATCGGCGGTTCAACACACTGGAGCATCGACTGCTGCATCAGGATTCGCTGGACGCGGCGGTGGAGGCCTGGACCAGCACCCAGGATCGCTACGACTGCATGATGCAACTGCAATGCGCTGGCGTTCCGGCCGGCGTATGCCAGAATGCCGAAGACCGCTGCGATAACGATCCGCAGTTGCGGCACCTGAAGTGGCTGACCGAAGTGACGGGTACCAAGATCGGCACTTGGCCGGTTTACGAATTGCCGATGAAGTTCAGCGAGACGCCGGCCTATATCGGTGGCCCGACCAACCGTGGCGCGCCGGGCTATGGCGAAGATAACGAATGGCTCCTGACCAATCTGTTGGGCATGAGCAGTTCAGATGTGCAGCGTTTGGCGGAAGAAGGTGTGCTTTGAGAAACGCAGAAAGCCGGAGCCAACGATCCCTTCAATACCATGCCCCATACGCCGTGGGTTCTTCTCCGTTCATTCCTGGCTGGAGAAAGGCTCGCGCGAAGGTTCTCACAGTTCTGTCTTAATGGCCAGGAAACATGTTCATGTTACGTTCGCAGTCAGACCGCTTCGTACTCTCACCCGCGGCAATGGCTTGGCCAAAAGGGCAGAAAGTGGAGCGAGCAAATGTTTTCTTTCCGTAAGGCGTTTCCGGGCTTTGCAGCTATCTCACTCGTAACGGCCTGTGCCCCCGTGGCGACAGGGTACGTGAGCACCGTAGGAGTGGTTGCACCTACCGTAGCCTACGCAACGCCCGTCATCTCGACTGTCGTGGCGGCGCCGGTTGCTGTTAGCTATCCAACTGTCCCGCTGGTCGCAACAGCTCCTGCCGTAACGGCGCAGGTTGTCACGTCCCCTACAACGATTGCCATGCCCTCGGTGGTTAACGCAGCGGCGCCGGTCAGCCTAGCGGTGAGACAGGCAGTCTGGCCATAAGCGGCGGATTTGCAGCTGAAGTTAGGGACACTTTGGCAGAGCCACGCAAATCGCCTCTGCCAATTGTGCCAAATCACCTCGTCCTTAATACAATCTTGGTTGTTCCGCGTGTATTGCGCTGAGAGCTAATCTCAAGAGCGACAGTAACTACGGGACAGACTAGATGCGCCGTGTGATCACATTGAGGGCGCTCGTAATGCTCTCCATAGTGTTCGTAGCCGCCGCCATGGGACCATCGTTCGCGCAAGAACTTACTAATTGCCTTGTAGAAGACACGCCCTGTGGCAACCCCGCGCAACTGGAGCGTTTGATCCGCGAATGCCTTCGCGACCAGTCGCTATGTCGACGAAACAACGATAGGGCAAATACGGCCAAATCCTCGATAGATCGAGTAACTCAATCAAGCCGCATTCTTTCCAGGCCAACTCTCGCAGCCGGAAGGGGCCAGCGGGCTACCCCTTCGGAGGCGGGTTTGCCAGGAGGTTCCTCCATGGCTTCGATGGCCGGCCCCGAAACCTCCAGCAACCCCGTCGGCGTCCTTGCCTACAACTTGCCGCTGCCCAAATCCGCTCGGGAATTGGTTGATGCCCTTCCAATTGACGCAGGCGCAGTTGAGCTGAGGCTGGGCTTGCGACGGCCACAGGTCGCCGGCGTCGACATGCGTGACAGGACACCACTGCCCGCTGAGATCATCGAGGCGCTGTCACCTAATGATAGACCACGTTGATGGCGAGCGGTTTCTCCGGACCGAAGTTGTGGTTGTCATTTTCGATGCTGATCTTGTGTTCCGCTTGTCAGCAAATGCACCATGGTTCGGTGCAAGGGCTGCAACTGGTTCCAGCACCAGCCCCGATAGCACTCGTTCCGGCTGTAGCTGAGCGGCGCATACTGCTGACTGTCCAGTTTAACTTCGATCAATATACGATACGGAGCGACTCCTTTGGAACGCTAAATAATCTTGCGATGGCTTTGAACGATCCGCATCTTCGGAGCCTATCGTATGAGATAAATGGGCATACTGATCTGAAAGGCAGTCTGTCTCACAATATTGCGCTTTCTGCTTTGCGTGCAAAATCAGTGAGTGACTACCTCCGAGGTCATGGGGTCCTGAGCCCACCGATTCGAGCGCAGGGATTCGGACCTTTGCAGCTCCTTTATCCGACAGAGCCTTATAGCCCCGGAAACAGACGCGTAGAGGTCGTTGCAATTGGGCCTTGATCGCCTGGCTGCCAGAGGACCGAGCGCCAAGTAGGTTGTTGAGGTTCCGATCCCGTGCCGGGAGGACCGTCACGCACGGATCGTACCTGCCCCCGTACTCGTCGGCTGGCTTATACAAGTTGATCTGTAGGCTTGGGGACTACCAAGTGACGACATCGCGCGCCTCCTCCGCATCTTATCAATACCGCAACGGGATGCTAACCGATTTCTTCAGCGGCGTTGGACCACCCGGCGCGCCCTGGGTATCTTCAATTCATGGTATGAAGATGAAGTCGATTACCCGAGAGCTTGCAAGAGGGCGCAGATGATCCTGGTCACCAATAATGAAGGTACAGTTGGTGTGCCGACGGCAGCGCGTATGCTGGCCGAGGGTGCATATGCGCTCGACGCAATCGAGGCGGGCATTTGCCTGATCGAGGCTGATCCAACGGTGCGCACGGTCGGTCGCGGTGGCTGGCCGAATTTGCTGGGGAAATGGAGCTGGACGCCTGCGTGATGGATGGCACCACGCTGCGCACCGGTGCGGTTGGCGCCCTGCAGGGTTTTCTTCATCCGGTCAGCGTGGCGCGCGCAATCATGCTCAATTTGCCGCATGAGTTGCTGGTCGGCGTTGGTGCCGCGCGATTTGCGCGCGAGATCGGCGCCGAAACCGCCGATAACCTGACCGAGGATTCGGCGCGCGTGTGGCGCAAATGGTTCGACACCGAGGTGGCCGCGGAGCAGAAGCGCACATGGCCTGATGCGCAGCTTGCCGCGCTATGCCGGCATGCGATCGACCCCGAGGTCGGTCGCGACACCACCGTGTTCCTCGTTCAGGATTCCGTCGGCAACATATGTTCTGGCACAAGTACGTCGGGCTGGGGATGGAAATATCCGGGTCGCCTCGGCGATAGCCCGATCATCGGTGCTGGCTCGTATGCCGATACACGGTATGGCGCCGCGGCATGCACCGGCGCTGGTGAAATGACGATCCGCTGCGGCACTGCGCGCTCTGTCTGCTGTATATGAAGCGTGGCGCCACTGTCACCGAAGCAATACACGAGGCGGTCGATGACATGCGCGCACTGAAGGGTGGCCTGATCAGCCGCGTGACGATCCACGGGATCGATACCAGCGGCAACCACAAAGTTGTCGCGGTAAACGGTGCCGGTGATAACAAGTATTGGCTATGGGAAGGAAACGGTCAGCCTCGGCTTGTTCCAGCCGAACCGGTCGTCATCACCAGCGCCGAAACCCGCACCACACCAGCAGCAAGGTATGCATCGCGATGAGCGACCCACTTCGCGGCGCCGATATCGTCATGCGTACGCTCCAGCGCGCCGGCCACAACACGGTCTTCACCCTGTCCGGCAACCACATCATGTCGTTGTTCGATGCGGCGATTGATACAAGGCACCGGCTGGTGCACACGCGCCACGAAGCGGCCGCGGTGCATATGGCCGACGCCTGGGGGCGGCTGACCGGCGAGCCGGGCATTGCGATGGTGACCGGCGGTCCTGGCCACGCCAACGCGACAGCCGCGCTGATGACTGCCTGGGGTCAGGAGTCGCCGCTGGTCCTGCTGTCCGGCCATACCGAGACGGATCAGCTTGGCCGTGGCGGCTTCCAGGAACTGCGCCAGGCCGAGATGGCGTCTCACGTGACCAAGGCGTCGTGGACCGCGACGTCGGTTGCGACACTTGGCGCAGATGTGGCGAAGGCGATCCGGATCGCGCGCACCGGCCGGCCAGGTCCGGTGCATCTCAGCCTACCATCGGATCTGCTGGACGCAACGATATCTGACAGTGATGTCGCCTGGCCGGCGCGTGACGCCTTTGCTGCAGTTCCTGTCGGATTGGGCGATGCCGCGGCCGATGCCGCGCTTGGGGTTATCGCAACGGCGCAACGCCCCTTCCTGCTTGCTGGACCTGCGCTAGCCAACCCGAGCGGTCGTGATCTGCTGCACCGGCTCGAGGCGGCGTTGCAGATCCCGACAGCGATTATGGACAGTCCACGCGGATTCAACGATGCGACGCTAGGTGCATTCGCCGATGCGATTGGTCGTGCCGATCTCATCGTGCTGCTCGGCAAGGCATTCGATTTCACGCTGCACTTTGGCGCGCCGCCATCGGTCGATCCGGCGTGCCGCTGGGTCGTCATCGATCCAGAGGCCGCACTGGTGGATCGCGCAGCCGGGGAGAAGCGTGATCTGCTCGCTTTCGGCTGCGTTGCCGATACGCGCTTGGCAGGTGAGGCACTCGTTCGGCGGACCACAACCAAGTGCGATGCGGGATGGCTTGCGAATGTACACGCCCTGCTCAGCAACCGTCCGGCCGGTTGGGCAACGCTGGCGTCCAAGACTTCAGGCAAGCTGCACCCGATCGAGGTTTTCCGCGCTCTCAAGCCGCACGTGGCCCAGCATCCCGATAGCGTGCTGATCTGCGACGGCGGCGAGTTTGCGCAGTGGGGGCAAAGTGTGCTGCCGGTGGTGCCACGTCGGATGATCAACGGCGTCGGCGGCTCGATCGGTTCGTCTTTGCCAATGGCATGCGCCGCACGCGTCGTTGAGCCCGATGCGCCGGTGTTCGTCGTGCTGGGCGACGGTACGTTCGGCTTCCACATGGCGGAGTTCGAAACGGCGGTACGCTGCGATCTGCCTTTCATCGCGGTGGTCGGCACCGATGCAAGGTGGAATGCCGAGTACAATCTGCAGGTGCGCGATTATGGTCCCAATCGCACCTTCGGATGCGAGTTGCTGCCGACGCGCTACGACCTTGTTGTCGCCGCACTCGGGGGGCATGGCGAACTGGTGCAGAGCGCGGACGAATTGCCAGGTGCGATCGAACGCTCGCTGGCGAGCGGCAAGCCAGCCTGTATCAACGTCATGATCGAGAGTATTCCAGCCCCTCTGGTGCGCGCCGGCGCCTGATCCACCGTAGCCACGCTGACGCCACCACCAGCAATGCGAAGGCAATCGGGCCATGCAGTGCCGCATGGCTGGTCTGAAGCTCCCAGCCGAACGCAACCAGCACGATCAGCGGCGGCCAGGCTGTGCGTCGCGTCAGCAGCATTGCCAGCGCCGCAGCCAAGGTTGCTATGAAGATTGCGCAGGAACCGGTCAGACTAACGAAGGACCCGACGCCACCGACGAAGGGATCGATCCACATCGCGTTCAGCAGCAGGATCACCCCATCCAGCTGATGCGCATCGAGCTGCCCTGATGCAGCCATCGCCTTCGTGGTGATCAGCGTGCGACCGAGCCCAATGCCACCGATCGCATCCAGCACGGTGTAATAGATCACGAACACCAGGATCGCGGCGCGCGCGAACCAGGCCGCCGCTCGCGCATAACCACTGTCACCATTGGTGATGTCGGCCAGCATCAACCAAAGTCCCACCGCAACCAGAGCAACCAGCGGCGTTTGAATCATATGCAGCGTGAACCACCAGGTTGGTCCGAAATACCCGAGCGCCGAGTGGTCCGGCTGATACGGCTCGGGCTGCGACAGGAACTGGTACATCCCGGGATGCGCAGTGAAGCCCGCCGGATGGAACAATTCGATCGCGATCAGGCCAAGCGGTGCCAACAGCAAGCATACCCACCACAGCACCTGCCTGATGGTGGAGTCTGACATTATTCGGCGGCCTGCGGCACCTCGTCACCCAGGCGGACGCCGCGCACCACGTATTCAGCCGCCACCTTGATCGCCTCGATCATGCTGACAGCGCTCGCCTTGCCGGTGCCAGCAATGTCGAAGGCGGTGCCATGATCGACGCTGGTGCGCAGGATCGGCAGACCGAGCGTGACACTGACGGTCTTTTCGAAGTCCATCATCTTGGCGGCGATGTGGCCCTGGTCGTGATACAGTGAAAGCACCGCGTCGTAGCGGCCGATGCGCGCCATGTGGAACACGCTGTCCGCCGGCACCGGGCCGCTGACCCGCATGCCATGGGTGCGCGCGGTCTCGAGCGCCGGCTTGATCGCGTCCATCTCTTCGCGGCCGAACAGCCCGTCTTCGCCGCCGTGGGGATTGAGTGCGGCAACAGCGAGATGCGGCTCTGCAATGCCAAGCTGGCGCAGCGCCTTGATCGCCTTCTCGATGCCGGCGAGCGTGCGCTCGCGGGTGATCGACCGGCACGCGTCCACCAGCGACATGTGGCGGGTCAGGAAGAAGATCTTCAGACCGCTGATCGTGAACATGGTCATCTCTTCGCGGGCACCGGTGTGTTCGGCAAACATCTCGGTGTGACCGATGAACGGGATCTTCGCCGCCTTCAATGATTCCTTGTTGATTGGTGTGGTCGCTATGCCAGCAATCCGGTGTGCCATTGCAAGGTCGATCGAGGCTCGGATTGCGGCGTAGGCGGCATGGCCGCCGAGTGCTTGCACCTGGCCCATTTGCAGGCCAGCGGGATCGACCGTGTTCTGATGCATCACGTCGATCACCGCGTCTCGGTCGGTGATCGCCTCCGGTCCCTGGATGGTGTTCAGCGAGGCGGGCAGACCGCAGACCGTCAGCGCCTGCTGGAACACGCGCGTATCGCCGATCAGGAAACTGCGGGAGCACGCCCGCACCTCCGGCGATGTCAGCGCCCGCACGGCGATCTCTGGCCCGATACCGGCGGGGTCGCCCATGGTCACCGCCAGAACCGGTCTCGTGTCGGTCATCTCGGCGTCTCCTTCCGCTTGCCAGCGCTTCATAGCACAATCTGGGGCAGGCAACGAACGGGAGGCAACGCATGCTCCGCATCTATGGTTCGGCTCGGTCCCGTGGTGTGCGTACCCTGTGGATGGTGGGTGAACTGGGACTGGAATACGAGCACCTGGACTATGCGCCACGATCGCCGGCAACGCGGACCCCCGAATATCTGGCGCTGAACCCAAATGCGCGGGTCCCGACGATCGATGATGACGGCTTCGTGCTGTCGGAATCGATGGCGATCAATCTGTATCTCGCGAAGAAGCACGGCAAGCTTTACCCCAAGGACGCGAAGAACGAGGCCCTGGCTTGGCAGTGGAGTTTTTGGGAGACCGATCGGCTAGACCGGCAGCTGACGACCTACGCCAACAATGCATTTGTTCTGCCAGAGGCACAGCGCGATGCCGCCGCGGCCAAAGCGGCATGGGACGATATCGCCCCGGCACTCGACGTGCTGGAGACAACACTCGGCAAGTCGCAATGGCTGGCCGGCAGCGAGTTTTCCATTGCGGATCTCAATGTCGCCGCCGCGATGGTGCGCGCGCTGTCATTCGATCTCGGCAAATGGCCGAAGGTGCATGCGTGGCTGCACCGCTGCTGGGACAGGCCGGCGGGTCAGAAGGCCTTGGCCATGCGCCAATAGTGCCCGGCACGGCAGACTGGCTGCACGCCTGGGACACGCAGGGCTTCCACCGCACCGGCACTGACGGCGATGAGGCCGGTGCGGCGTGGCTCGTGCACGAGGCGACAGCGCTCGGCGCGCTGGTCAGCAGCGAGACCTTCGCGCTGGATCGGGTAGACCCGGTGGCGGCCTACGTCGAGGTGGATGGCCATCGGATAGAGGGGGTTCCGGTGTTTGACGCGCCGCCTACGACCCGAGAAGGCGTGGCGGGCCGTCTCGGCACCGAGATCGCTACGGCCGAGCTGGCGCCGCAGGCCGTCTACAGCGGGGAGTTTCGCGAACGGCGCTGCAACGGTTCGCATCGGGCGCTAATCGTTGTGTGCCGCGGCGAACATCCAGGTCTCGGGCTGCTGAACGCCGAGGCGTTCCGTGATCCGTATGGCGCGCCGGCTATTCATGTCCCAACAGAGGCACGCCAGAAGCTGCGCAACGGCCGCACCGCGCGTGTGGTCGTCGAGTACCGGCGCATGCCGGCGATGGCGCGCAATGTGGCGATCAGGATCGCTGGCACCGATCGCGCGCGTCCGCCGGTGGTCGTGATGACGCCGCGTAGCTCGTGGTGGCAATCGACCGCTGAACGCGGCGGTGGCCTGGTGTGCTGGCTAGAGTGTCTGCGTGCACTGCTGTCAGCACCACCCGCTGCTGACGTGGTGATGACCGCCAACAGCGGGCATGAACTCGGCCATGTTGGCCTCGATGACTTCCTTGCGCGTCGTCCCGGATGGGAGCGGAGCGCGCTATGGCTGCACTGGGGTGCCAACCTCGGCGCCGCGGGCGGCCATCTCAGCGTCATGTCATCCAATGAAGAACTACGCACGCTCGCGGCAAGCGTGCTGGAGCAGGCGGGACAGCGGCCCGACGTGCTGGCGCCGGTGACACAGGTCCCCAGCGGCGAGACACGCGACATCCACCGGGCCGGTGGGTGTTACGTGACATTCGTGGGCACCAACCCATGGTTCCATCTGCCACAGGATCGTCTGCCGCATTCAGTAGATACAGAGGCAGTGACGCGGATTGCGGCTGGTGCGGCGCGACTGGTGCTAAGGCTCGCTGGCCCCGGCTGAGACTGGGCTTTTGCGCGGCGGCGTGTCAGCCTGCGGGCGCCTTCACAAGAACGGAAGTGGCGAGGAGCTGCGAAATGGTCCTGAAGATCGAACGGTTTCAGCCGGAGGGTATGAACGTCCGGATGTCTGCCGGCAAACCGTCCTATTCGCACGTTGTGACGGTGAGCGGGACCGGCAAGCTTGTCTACACCGCCGGCCAATTGGCGCGTGACATCGACGGCAATTGCGTCGGCAAGGGCGATATGCGCGCGCAGATGGAACAGACGTTTCAGAATCTCGACCGATGCCTCAAGGCGGCCGGCGCAACGTGGGCCGACGTGGTGAAGACCAACACCTTTGTCACCGATTTCGATGAGTTCCAGAAATGCGCCGATGTGCGCATGCGCTATCTCGGTGTCGCAACGCCGACGAGCACAACGGTGGGTGTCACCCGTCTCGCCGGCCCGGACTTCATGATCGAGATCGAGGCGGTCGCTGTCGTCAATACTCCTGACTAAGAACGATTGACCGTGACACGATGAAGATCTGCGTTTTCGGCGCCGGCTCGGTCGGCGGTTATCTCGCTGGCTATATCGCCCAAGGCGGCGCCGATGTGTCGGTGGTTGCGCGCGGCGCACATCTTGCCGCCATTCGCGCGCGCGGCCTGACGGTCGAAACGCCGGATAATTCGATCACCGTCCGCGTGCACGCCAGTGACCAGCCGGCGGAGCTTGGCGTGCAGGATGCGGTTGTTGTGACGGTGAAGGCACCGGCACTGCCGGATGTTGCTGCCAGCATCACGCCGCTGTTGCATGCCGACACGGCGGTCGCGTTTGTGATGAACGGCATACCCTGGTGGTACTTTCATGCTCATGGCGGTCGGTTCGAAGGACGGCGATTGTCGCATCTCGATCCGGGCGATGCGCTGTGGCGTGCGGTCGGGCCACACCGTGCGATCGGCGGGGTGTTCTGGCCGGCGTGCTCGGTGCCCTCACCTGGCGTTGTGCGACTGCTGACAGGCGCCGGCCGCGGCACGGTGTTCGGCGAACCCGATGGATCGACGACACCGCGTCTCGAGGCGCTGGCTGCAGCGTTCCATGCCGCGGATCTGCCGGTGACGCTGGTGCCTAATATTCGCGAACTGATCTGGCAGAAACTGGCGTTCAACCTGAGCGCCGGGCCGATGTGCGTGCTGACGCAAGCTGCCGTGCGCGCAACGCATGAAGAACCCGCACTGATCGACTGCGCGCGCCGCATGTTGGCCGAGGCGCAGGCGGTTGCATTGGCGATGGGGTATCGGCTCGACATCGACGGTGACCGCGTCGTCGCCACCAATATGCAGCTCGCGCACAGGCCGTCGATCTTGCAAGATCTGGAAGCCGGCCGACCGATGGAGATTGATGCACTCTATACGGTGCCGCTCGAAATGGCACGGCTGACGGACGTGCCGACACCGACACTCGACCTCGTCGTGGCAATGATCAGGCTGAAAGCACGGGCCATGGGCCTGTATCAGGCGTAACTATAGCGCCAGCGGCTGAGCCGCTACCCCAATCAGCCAGGCGCGAGCATCGGTCGCCGACCACCAGCTGACCACAAGATGCGGCGCGTGTGCCGCAATGCGCAACGCCTGCTCGGCGTCGCTTTCGACAAAATGCGTGCAGCCCCAGCGGGTCGCCGTTTCGGCCTTGAAGCGGGCGACGGTGTCGGGCGTATGGGGAACATGTAGCGGGCGGCATTCCAGCGGCAGCTCACCGTGTCCCCAGCGCGCCAGCCATGTCTGCGTCCGCTCGCGATCCTCTTCCGGCCGACCGGTGATCACCACCGCACGCTCGGATGCGAAGAACGGCAGGCTGGTGAACGGCTCCAGTCCATGCCGCTGCAGCACCGCCTCCGCAATGTCGCGGTGATATACTTCATCGGGCACATCCGGCAGGAACACGCCGTCAAGGTCCAAGCCATAGAATGGCAGCTCGGTCGTGCGATCCGGTCCGGCACCCGTCGCTCGCAGTGCACGTCCCGCGGGGGTTGCCTCTCCACGTTCCCAGGGAAAGCGCCACAGGGCGCGCATCGCGTGTGACAGGTCGGGAATGTAGGCAGTGACCTCGGGATCGTGCACCACGGCCAGCGTCAGGCAGTCGTGCCCTTCCTGCAGCAACGCCGCCCGCGCCGCTCGCATTGTCTGGCCGGAGCTGCAGCCATCATCGACCAGCAGGATCCTGCCCCGCTCAATTGGGGGTGCGCCGATCCATGCCGTCCGGCCGGTGGTGCGATCGAAACTCATCATGGCCAATGGCAGTGCCAGGATGCCGGCGGCCATGGTTGCCGGGACCAATCCACCTCGTGCGATTCCGACCACGACATTGGGCTGCCACTGCACAGCACGATCCAGCAACGCGGCGATCATTCGCTCGGTCTGGTCGTAGCCGAGAAACATCGGCATTTCTGCGGTATTCAGTCCCTTCCATTCGCGTGACATTTGCGTGTTCTTGCGCCTTGTCAAACCCGATGCATTGGTGTACTCGTGTATGTGTTACCGAAATTAACCTCCGGCGCGCCCATCTGGACGCGCCGTTTCTTTTGCAACGGCAGGGCGGTCTGCCCGAGTACCCAGCCTTCCCAACGGTAGATCCACGGATCGGGTGGCGCGGTGTCCGGCCGGTTCCCCGCGAGTACGTTCAGCACACAGAGCACGCCCAGGATACAGTCGAACCGGTCTTCGCCATACGCATCGGCGCCGAAGCCATCGACGACGGCGCGTCGGAGGTCTGGGTCCGGGACGACGTCCAGGCGCTCCATTGCCTCGATGAGCGATGCGGCGACGATCGCCCGGTCAGATTGCCGGCGCTTGCTGCCCTTCAGTCGAATACCAACGTGTCGCAGCGCCTCGGCCGGATAGGTCTCCGCCAGGGCGATCGCGTCCGGCACGAGCAGCGCACGATACGGACCCGCAAACGGCCACAGCCGGACCTCGTGCAGTGCTGGCAGCAGCAGATGCTGCCAGGCAGCGATCGCGGCCTTGCCCGACTGGTTGGCCCCCAGGGTCCAGAATAGCGGCGCGCCGGCGGGACGCTCCGCTGTGGCGCAATCGCAGGCGCGCGACAGGCCAGCAGGTCCTTCGAAACCCAGCGCGATCGCGTGCGCCGCGCGCGTCATCCCGCGTGCGCCGCGAGCGGGGTAGAACGGCCGCCCTGGTCCGATTTCGGCCAAGGTGGCGCAGACTTGGAAGAAATCTGGTCGTGTCGCGGTCGTGGTCAGGAAATGCAGGAAATCCCGCTCCGGCAGCGCGGCCGCATAGGCGCGCGGCAACCCAATCGGCAGATCGACACCGAGCGCCACGGCGCCACCGCACGCGGCATCGCGCAGACGGGTAAGCAGCGTCCCAACGTCGCCGACCATCGACGGTGTTGCCAGACGCCACGCGTCGGCTTCGCGCCGGGCTACCGCGATCCAGCGCTTGCGCGGATCGACGCTCCAGTCGGCATGCGCGACAATCGTGGCGCTATGCAGGTGTAACGGCATGGAAGAACAACCGATGGCCTACCGCTACCCGCCGCTGGCGCGCAAGCTGCACTGGGCGACGGCCGTCCTTGTCGCGATCATGTTTGTTCTCGGCTTCTGGATCACCTGGTTCGAACCGAAGGTCGAGGCGCTCAAGTTCGCACTCTACGACATGCACGAAAGCACCGGCGTCTTGGTGTTTGTGCTGGTGCTCGCGCGACTGTTGCGCCGGATGGCCAATCCGCCGGCGCCGCTTCCGCACACTGTGCCGAAGCTGTTCCGCGTCGCCGCCCATGCCAACCATCTGCTGCTCTATGCGCTGCTGTTGCTTCAGCCCGTGCTTGGCTTCCTTGCCACCAACGCGTGGGGATTTCCATTCCGCTGGGCACGCCTCGTTCCAGTCCCCTCACCTGTGGGAAAGGACGAGGCTCTGGCGCCGGTCCTGTCGGACCTGCATATGGTCGGCGCGGTCCTGCTTCTGCTGCTGATCGGTGCACATCTCGGCGGCGCCCTCTACCATGGGGTCATCCGGCGCGACGGTGTCGTGCAGCGAATGCTATAGCGGCTTCTGCGCGCGCTCCAGGAGGCGGGCGAACAGACCCGGCTTCTTCGCCGGCTTCAGCGGGGTGGCTGCCTTTTCCTTGGCGCGCGCCTCGGCTTCCTGCTGGCGCTGCTTGCTGTTCAGCCACTTCTCCAGGCTCATGCCCGCTTTCGCGGCGCGCCTGGCCTCATAGCTACGCTGGCCTTCGCTGAGGTTCTTCGGCGTCTTCAATGCTGTTCCCCGCTGATCAGCTCGGTTTTCGCAGGCTAGCGCATGGCGTTCAAGACCTTGGCGGGCCCTTGCGACTGCTGCCACTATGCCCCCAGATCATATTGAGGACGCAATGCCCTTTCTGACGGAACCCGAGCCCGAGCGCGGCGCAGTATTGCCGGTGATGCCGGGCATCTCGCGCATCGTCGCCGCCAATCCCGGACCGATGACGTACTACGGCACCAATACCTATCTGATCGATACCCAGGATGGTCTGGCGGTATTGGATCCGGGTCCCGCGGAACACCCGGAACATGTCGAAGCGATCCTCCGCGCCGCCGGGCCCAATATCAGCCTGATCCTGGTAAGCCACACACACCACGATCATGTCGGGGCGGTGCCGGCGCTGAAGCAGGCGACCGGCGCGCCCACGGTCGGTTTTCGCGTCAGCGGCGACGACGGCTTCGATGCCGACATCAAGCTGGCCGATGGCGACCGCATCGCCGGCATGACGGCGATCCACACGCCGGGCCACGCGTTGGACCATCTCTGCTTCGCCCTGCCCGCCAGCGATGGCACGGCTGTGCTGTTCAGCGCAGATCATGTCATGTCGTGGTCCACCAGCGTTGTCAGCCCGCCGGGCGGCGACATGCAGGACTACTTCGCCAGCCTGCGGCTGTTGCTGGGTCGGACCGATGATGTGTTTCTGCCAGGGCACGGTCCGCCACTGCCCGAGCCGCGCAACCTGGTGCGCGAGATGCTGACGCACCGCATGATGCGCGAGCAGGCGATCCAGCGAAAATTGACGCAAGGCCCGGCCGGCACGTTTACCCTGATGGACACGCTGTATTCACAGGTGCATCCACGGCTGCGCCGTGCCGCCGAACGCAATGTCCTCGCCCATCTGCTGAAGCTTGAGGCGGAAGGGAAGGTGCGTCGTGACGGGGAGATGTGGCGGGCGGCCTAAGCAGCCTATCGGGTGCTATTCCATCCTCCATGCGCGATCGCGCAGCATCACCGGCGTGTGGGTCTGCGATGTGCGCTCGGCCTCATCCATTGCCAGCCATAACTGCAGGCGCTCCAGCACGCGTCGCGTCGGCATGGCGAGATCGAGCGCGAGCGCCTCGTGCATCGGGTAATAGCGCAACTGCTCCAGTTCGCCGTCGCCCCCCAGCGTGCCACTGACGTGACGTGCGTCTACCACGAAGAAGCGCGCGTTAAAGCGAATTGGACTGGGCGGCGGCGTGACAGCGCGCGCCAGAAGATGCAGCACATCGATGCGGGGCGGATGGCCCAACGTAAGGCCGGTCTCCTCGTGTAGCTCGCGGGCCGCGGCAATTCCGAGGCCGTGCGCCAAACGGGCATTGGCGCTCTTGCGCAGCAGATGCTCAGTATGCGGCGACAGTGGCCCCGCACTCGGCGCATCAAGATCGGCGCGATCCACTGCACCACCGGGAAACACCAGCCGGTTCGGCATGAAGCGATGTCTTGCGCCACGCATTCCCATCAGCATCGACACGTCGTCGCCGTCGCTGCGGTAGACGACCAGGCTCGCGGCATGACGCGGGCGCACCGCGCGCGGGCGCGGCGGCGTCTGCTGATCGATCAGCGGTGCATGACGGACGTGGTCTTCAGGCAAGATCGAAGCCTCGCGTCCTGAGATAGGCGGCGAAGCCGAACCGCTCCGGCACCGAGAGTTGACGCGCCACGTTCTCACTCCAGCCGACACTTTCGCGCGGCGGATAGACGTCGTTATTCTTCAGGCTGCCCGCCGCCACCGGTTCGCGTGCGTGCCGTCGTTCATCGTATTGGCGCACATGATCCGGCATCGCGCTGTCATCGTAGCGTTCGCGGTGCACCACCACCGAAGGCGGCAGCCGCATGGAAACCGGGCGGCGGAACACCGGCCAACCAACGCTGAGGCCGGCAACCGGATACACGCCCGGCGGCAACGCCAGCAGTGGCGAGACGCGCTCGATATGGCTGCGCACATAGCTGATCGGACAGGAGCCCAATCCCACCGCCTCGGCTGCCGCCATGAACTGGGCCATGGCCAGCGAGCAGTCCACCGCGGTGTTCAGGAACGTATCGAGGTTGTTGTTGGCGTGCGGCATGCCGTGCTGCTCGCACAGGCGCTGGTTGCGCCGCATGTCGCCGCACCAGACCAGGAAGACCGGCGCGGTGGCGATCCAGTCCATGGTGCCGATCCAGTCAGCGATCTGCTTGATGCGTGCCCGATCACGCATGACGATGACGGAATACTGCTGCAGGTCCGATTTGGTCGGCGCTGATTGTGCCGCGGCGAGCAGCGCATCGAGCAGCGCGTCGGGCACTGGCTGGTCGGTGTAGCGCCGGGTTACCCGGCGATCGAGCAAAGCTGTGATCTCAGGCGGCACCTGGACATCGGGCAGATCGATCCCGAAGCGAGCCTGCAATAATGCTGCGCCATCGACCATCACGCACCTCTGCCTACCGCGTCGCACACTTGCCGGAATGCCGCGCGCGCGCAAGGCTGCGTGCCATCAGGAAGGAGATGTCTATGCCGGCCCCGTATGCAACGCACCGCGCGCAAATGAAGGCCATCCTGCTCGCCTGGGGCATGCCGGAGGACAACGCGGAA
>JBKPSV010000146.1:0-8781 GCA_046735215.1 Pseudomonadota bacterium
TACGGCTTCCCGCTGAAACTGCGCGTGCCGACCAAGCTCGGGTTCAAGAACCCGAAGCATATCGTCGCGATCGAAGTGACAAACGTATATCCAGGCGGGTTCTGGGAAGACTACGGCTACAACTGGTTCAGCGGAATCTGAGGCCGCATGCGATTTTAGGAGAACAGAGCATCAGGGTGGGCCGGTGCCGGCATGTGATAGGCAGGGCAGTAATTGCAGAGGCTGGATAGGCGTCTCGGCCCACGCCTGGGCGAAACGGCGAGCGCTCCCGGCGATGATCTCCTTCGACAAGCGGGCGAGGTTCCCGCCGTTGAACATGATGGCGTCGCTCAATTCGCGCCATAGCGGATGGCTTGGGAGGATCCCGAGATCGCGGCAGATGTCGGCGAGGATGGCGCCGATCGGGCGACGGCGGACTTCTGCCGCGATCTGCTCCGCCGTTGGCAAGAGGTCGAGAGGCGGATCGCTTGATTGGCCGCACTCGGTGGCCGGCTGGGTCGCACGCGGTTTGTGTGTGGCCGGCGTGATCTGCGGTCGGCTCGGGGCGTCGAGGTGGGCGGCGTTGTGGATCAGACGTTCTTCCAGGACCTGAGCGCGGTGAAGGCCCTGGGTGATGCGGGCGAGGATCAGTGAGATGTCACTGGTATCGAAGTGGCGGATCTCGGTGGTCGGATCGCGGCTCTGGATCTTGGCGGCGAGGTCGCGGCCGTAGTCGATGAGCCTGCGGACCAGGGCGAGGAGACGGCCGACGCGGCTTGGCTGGGTGTCTGGACTGGTAACTGCAGGCGCGGCGGACATGAACGGAAGAAGAGCGCGAACCACGGCTCGCGTCAAGGAATATTTACCTAACGACCTTTTTTACATAGCAGTTCGCGTCCGCTGCAAAAGCGGCCTGGAGAAAGCCGCAATAACATTAATCTCACTGAACCAATCTTCCGCGATGAAGAACTGGCTCGCCAGCACACGGAGGCGATCCGCTGGCCCGATGGTCCGCTTTGTCCTCATTGTGGTTCGGTTGATGGAATTACCCGCTTACAGGGCGAGTCACATCGCGGAGGTCTTCACCAGTGCAACGCCTGCCGTGACCGTGACCACTTTACGGTTACGAATGGCACGGTCATGGAGCGTAGTCATGTACCGCTGACCAAGTGGCTGATGAGCTTCCATCTTATGGCCGCGAGCAAGAAAGGCATTGGCGGCACACCAGCTCCATCGGATGCTTGAGGTCACCTGGATAACGGCTTGGTTTATGGCTCACCGCATCCGCGAAGCTATGCGCGAAACGAACCCCTCGCCGCTAGGCGGTGAAGGCCAGCCACCACCTTTGAAGCAGGGCCGCAGCAGTCCTGCTGGCAAGCGTGACGTAATCGGTCTTGTGAGCGCAGCGGCGAAGGTCGTATGACCCACGTCAACCATATCACCGGCGAGAACTTGCGTGACACGTAGTTCACAGCGTGTCCCGAAAATCGAGCCTACATACCGATGAAAGCCGCCTATACGACACGTTAGGCACAGAGTTCGCCAAGAACGAGACGGTAATGCACGCCAAAGGCGAATAAGCTCGTGGCAAGGGTGAGGAACTGGTCACGACGAACACGGTCGAAGGCATGTTCGGTGTGTTCAAGCCCGGCATGACCGGTGTCTATCAGCACTGCGGCGAGCAGCATCTGCAACGCTACCTAGACAAATTACCTTCCGCTGGAATAACCGTTCGCAGCTACGTGTCCAGGATACCCAACGCGCACTGATCGTGCAGAAGGCAAGCGGCTTTACGATGGCCGATAAAGGGGTTCAGATGTCATATCTCGTCAACACCTGTCGTGATCGGCAAGATAATGACAAGCAGGGCGCTAATCTCTGTCGGGCTGACGGGCCTCTCCGGATAAGGAGTTAGGACGAACGGTGCGGTTATGGGGCACCAAGATCGATCGTCGCCGGAAACCGGAGGTATCGTTCGCCAAAGGTGCCTTGGATCGGCCGAGCCCATGGGAAATGTCGATTCACAGCACAATACCAAGGAGGGAGCACTTCAATGGCTGCGGCGACACTCCGACAGACGTGGTCTGATCCCGACGCATACGAAATTTTTATGGGACGCTGGAGTGAAATTCTGGTGCCGAACTTCATTACCTTCACAGGTGTTTCCGCGGGCGGCCGTGTGCTTGACGTCGGATCGGGGACGGGCGTCTTGTCAAAAGCTCTGGCCGACCGGGGTTGTCATGTGATTGGCGTCGACGCCACGGAGAGTTACCTGGAAGCAGCGCGCCAGCATCGGTCACATTCCAATATTACCTTTGAAAGCGGTGACATGCGCCGAATGAGGTTTGCTGATCATTCGTTTGATGCCGCCGTGTCGACACTTGCGATAGATGTTGTTCCGGAAATTGAGCAGGTGGTAGGTGAAATGAAGCGCGTTACACGACCGGGTGGTATCGTGGCCTCCGCCGTTCACCAGTTTCTCGGCGGCCTAGCCGCTTTTGACCTGGTATTAAATACCGCCGCCGCGCTCGACGCGGGCGGTCGTGAGGTGAGGTCCGCGCGAGCGGGTCGTCAACAGTTTTGGCCTAACGCTCAGGCAGACTTATGGAGAAGGATGGGTCTGATCGATGTTGTCGAAACACCGATAGTCATTGACTGCGAGTATCCATCCTTTGCCGACTACTGGTCGACGTTCACCGGAGGCCAAGGAATAGTATCATCGTATGTGACGGCGCTGCCAGACGGATTGCTCGAAGAGATTAGAGAGCATGTTCGTGCTGGATATCTCCTCGGCCTGCCCGATGGCTACCGTTCATTCCCTATGATGTTCCGCGCAGTGCGCGGTGTTTGCCCCACTTGAAGATTCGTGATCGCCGGAACGGATGCACTTAGTTCGGGTGGTTTCCCTCGAGGACTAAGCCGGCCTCCCGGCGGGCCGGCTTCTTTTCACTTGCGATGAGCGATTTGATTTCAGATACCCCTTACTGGGAGCTAACCTTCCAGCCCACCGGAGCCCATGTCTGCGCGCACAACAATGCTTGGGCGAACCACCGTTTGCTTGACGCCTGTGCAAAGTTGACGCGGGCCGAATTCGAAGCGGAGCGAACCGGCTTCTTCCCATCGCTGCAGGCAACGCTGAACCACATCCTTATCATCGACTGGTTCTACGTCGATGCCCTGGAAGGTGGTGCACTGGGCCCCGACGCATGGTCCAGCCGCATCCCATGTCCGACCGTCTTAGACCTGCGGCCTGCGCAGTCGGCGGTTGACCGCCGACTAATAACCTGGTGCGAAGCGCTTGATGAGGCCGGCGTCAATCAGATCATTCAAGTCCATCGCGGTGCACGGGTGCAATTGGAACGTGCCGACCGTCTCCTCTTGCATCTGTTCCAGCATCAAATCCATCATCGCGGCCAGGCGCATGCGATGCTCAGCAGCACCTCTGTGCAGCCACCACAACTTAACGAGTTCTTCTCGGCTGCTGAGGCGCCATTGCGCGCGGCCGAGTTCGGGGAGCTTGAATGGACAGAGGCAAAGATTTGGGGCGAGGCATCGTAGCCACCCAGATAGAGATCGGGTCGTCTTCGAGAAGAGGCTTGGTTAAGAGCGACGCCAAGCGCAAGCCGCTATCCCCGGGGCAACTCCGCTGTCGTTAGCCATCCACCGTACAGTACGGGTCCAGTTGGCTGTCCCGTCGGTGAGCCCCCCTTCGGCTCCAGGCTCACCAGCAACTGCGTGTTCGGCGCAAGCTGCGTTGTCAGCTGCCGTCCCGATGGCGGCAGTACGCCAAGCGAGCGGGGCTTCGTCTCGCCCTGCGGCAGCGCCCACAGCTCGAGATCCTTGTCGGTCGGCACCGCAATCGCCGTCGTCGGCCGCACCACCAACCGATCATTCGTCTCGGCTTGCGCCATCAGCACCGGCGCGCCGCCCGCCAGCGGCGACAGCACGGCAATCCGTGGCGGGGGCGGTTGGCGCAGCACGATAAAGGCGGCCAACGACGCGGCGATCGCCACAGCCCCCGCAGTCGCACCTTGCCAAATCCGTACACGGCGGTGGAGCGGCACGATGTCAGCCGTGGCGGCAGGCGCGATCCGCGCTTCGATCCGCTGCCACAGATCTGTTGGTGGCGATATCGGCGCGGCATGCGACGCAAGCGGGGTCAGCCGCTGCTGCCATACTGCGACCGAACGGGCGAACATCGGGTCAATCGCCAGCCGGCGCTCTGCCTCGCGTCGCTCCTCGCCTTCCAGCGCGCCCAGCACATATTCGGCAGCCAGCAGATCGTGGTCCTGTCCATCGCTCATGATGCGAGGCACTCCCGCAGCGAAAGCAGGCTGCGCCGGATCCAAGATTTCACTGTGCCCAACGGCACCTTCAGGCGATCGGCGAGCTCGCTGTGCGACAGTCCATCAACGAATGCCAGCACCACGAGCTGCCGCCGGTCCTGGCCCAACTGATCCATGCAGCGATGCAGCGCAGCACCCTCCGCGGTACTGACCAGCCGTGTCAGCGCATCGGGTGCATCGTCGGCACGCTCCTCGGGTTCGTAGCCAGGCACTTCGCGCGCCTGGCGGCGAACGATGTCCAGTGCGCGATAGCGCACGATGCTGATCAGCCAGGCCTCCGGGCCGCCACGGTCGGGATCGAAGCGGTGCGCCTGCTGCCAGATCTGCACGAAGGCCTCTTGCGTCGCATCCGCGGCCAACACGGCCTGACGCGTGATCCTCAATGCGATGCCATAGAGCCGGCTGCCCCAGCGATCGTACAACTGCCGAAACGCCGCCTGGTCACCGCCGGCGCAGCGATGCACCAAGGCTTCCGTATCGTCGGCTTGGGGGATTTGCGCTGTTGCTGACACCCGTAAGGCACTCTTTGTTCTGACCTTAGCCGATACGGCTCAGCAGGCGAACCGGATGCGTCTATATCGATCGAAGACGTCTCGATCCTCTGCTGCACACTTCAGATCGAGTTTCTTCACCTGCGTTACCCCGTCGTCGGCCGGCTGTGCTTCACCAGCCACACCTCGGTCAGCACCATCGCCAGGCCCACCATCGCGCAGGTCACCACGGCAAGTCCGGCGAAGCCCGCGGCTTCAAAGATCACACCTGCCAATGCTGACCCGACCGAAGCTGCCAGCGATGTGGCGGCATTGAACAGACCGACACTCTCGCCGCGCGCCGTCGGCGCGAAGCGTACCGCCAAAGAATTGGCGGCGACGGCGAGTAACGGCCAGACGAACTGGATCAGTGCAAAGCCGATCAACACCAGCCAGCCGATCCACGGAAGGTGCAAAAGGCCGGCGATGACAAGCAATACCAGCAGCAGCAGGCGGGCGCCCATTCCCAGCGCCAGCATGCGCCCTCCACCGACGCGATGCGTGGCGACGCCGATTGGCGCATACAGCAACAGGCTTGCAGCGACGCCCACGGCATAGGCGCTCGATGGCAGGACTGCGTCCATGCCGAACTCACGGGTCATCGCCACGGGATACAGTGTCGCGAACCCGTTCATCGCGGGATACGCGATCAGCCACACGATCAGGAAACGCCGCAGCGGCGGCGTGATCACCGCGAGGAAACTGCGCAGCTCCGGCAAGGACACGTGGTGACCGCGATGGTGCGGTCCGGCGATACCGGCATCGCCGCCGACCATCGGTCTGGGCGGTGGCTTGTCGGTCGGCTCGCGCGGCAGACGTGCAGGCGCCGTGGCGATCGCCAGCAAACCGGCGGCCAGTAAAGCGATGCCCGCGACCACGAAGCCCAGGCTGGCGGATCGCTGAGCCAGCACACCTGCACTGACGAGGCCGATGACCTGTCCGGCGCTGGTGTAGCGCTGCAGCAGCGCCACGCGCGCATCCCAATCAGGTTCCGGAACGCCTTGGATCGCCAACACGTTTCCAGCGGTGGTTGTCGCCATCACCCCCAGCCCGGCACCGGCCGCCAACAGGATGCGCGGCAGACCATGCGCCATCCCGAACGGCACCAGGCAGCATCCGGCGCCAAGAGCGCCCCAGATCAGCAGGTCGCGATGTCGCCCCGTGCGATCAGCCCAGGCCCCGAGCACCGGTGCGAACAGGCCAAGAAAGGAGAACATCGCATAGGTAAGTCCTGCGGCCGCGCTGTTGCCTGCGATGAGTGGCATCAGCACCGGCACCAGACCGTTCTGCGTCAGTCCGAGCAGGCCGTAGGCGAGAAACCAGGCATTGCGGGGCAAGCGATCAAGCTCCTTGGCAACAACTCAGATGAAGACGCGACCTGCGTGCCGTCAAACCCGCATCTGTTGCCTGCTGGCGGTCAGAGCTTGCTGGTCAAGGCCAGGAAGTGGGTAAGGCGCCTGATCGCGCTGCGGGCGGATCGGGCTCTTTACAGTCGACCGGACCCTAGCGCGCGAAGGCCGGAGCGGCGCGTTGCGCCATTTCCGCGGCTGGCTGCAACAGCACGAGGCTGCCGCCGCCGGTCTCCGGCGCAGCCGCGATCGCCACCACGACCACCAGCGTGATCACCGCCGCCACCGCCAGCGCCTCTGCATGCGCTTCGAACCAGCTTTCCGGCGTGCTGATGGGCACCGGCGGCGGTTGCGACACGGTCACTTTCACTTCGAACCCCACCTGGCCCCTGACCGCCACCTTGCCCAGTTTCTGCGAGGGCACCTCGTAGTCGATCCTCGCCTGGCCGATGAACGACATGCTGCGATCCTGGTTCAGGCGTATCTCGGCGTTCCCATACTGTGTGCCCATCGTGACGCCGATGCTGGGTGAGGTCGTGTTGATGCCGTTGACCCGCACGCCAGCCGTGATCGGCCCCAACGCCTGGGCCGCCTCCGCGCGGAACCCGAGCCGGTCGACGTCGGTCGAGACATTGGCGGGAGCATTGGGAAACGTCACCGTGACGCTGCCGCGCAGGAAGAACTCGACCTCGACCAATCCGGCTGGTGTTGGGATGGCCGCGGTGGCGAGCGGCACGTTGGGCAGGTTGTAGCGGAACGCCGGCAGGCCGCCCACGGCGAAAGATGCCGGCACTTCCTCTGACTTCGCGTCGGTCGGCTTCAGCGGCGTCTTCTGCTGCGCTGCGGCTACGCCGGCTTGGACGCCATCCTCGTAGGCCGCTCGCGCCTCCTCGGCATACGGACTGGGCGCTGGATGCTCCTCATCCGGCGCCGCCAGCCCAGCGTCGTAGCCGGCCTGCCAGACGTCATGCAGCGGGCTTTCTGGTTGCGCCGGGTGGAGCGACATGTTCGGCCCGGGAGCCGGTCCGGCGTTCGGGTCGGTTGACATGTTCGGCTCGTTTGAGGCCGGGTCGACCGACTGGTTCGGGACGTCGCTCGGATCGATCGACATGGTCTTCCCGTCCAGCGGGTCGATACTCTGGTTCGGCTGGCCGACGTCGGGATCGATCGACTGGTTCGGCGCATCATTCGGCGGCGCCTGGGCCGCATTTGGGTCAACCGACTGGTTTGGCGGATCCGCGCTCGGGTCGACGGACTGATTCGGCTGACTTGTCGGGTCGACCGACATGGTCGGTGCATCCGGGTCGACCGACTGGTTGGGCTGGCTCGTGTTCGGGTCGATCGATTGGTTCTGCCCGGCGTTGGGGTCAACCGACATCTGCGGATCGACGGATTGGTTGGGCTGGCCCGCGCTGGGATCCACCGACTGGTTCAGGTCCGGATCGGGATCGGTCAGCTCATAGGAGGCCGGGTCCAGGCCGAGATGGCGCTTGATCCACTCGTCATGTTCCTTTGTCATAGCGACCTTAACCCCACCTGTGGATGCTTACACACTCACCGCAACCGACAACGGACCGCGGCCCTCAGCCTGCCTGGGTGCCGGCACGCTAGCGAGTCGACGATGATCCTCAAGTCGCAAAGCGCGGGATCACCTTCTCACCGACGATCTCGATTGAGCGCATGATCTGGTCGTGCGTGGTATGGCCGATCTGGAACATGAAGATCATCTGATCGATGCCGATCGCGGCCCAACGCTCCACCTGGCGGCAGACACTGTCGGCGTTGCCACCGATCGCCATGCCGCTGTGAGCATATCGTCGTTGGAGAACCCCGCCATGCGCGCCCGGATCCGGGCCACGCCCTCAGACGAGCCGAAGCGCACGTGGTTCAACTCGGCATCGTTGTCGCCGTAGTAGAAGCGTGCCGCCGCGCAGCCTATGTCGCGGCCAATGCGGTCGTCATCGTGCACGCAACCAATCGCGAAGACGCCGACCTGGTTGTTGACGAAGCGACCGATCGGCGTCGCCGAGCGGAGTGCAGCGCGATACGCGGCGACGTACGGTTTGACCTCCTCCGGCGTGTAGCGCGTCACGCCCAGCACGCCGACGCCGGCGGCCCCGGCGCGTTCGAATGTCTCAAGGTTGGAGGCGGCGAACCATAGCGGCGGATGCGGGCGCTGGATCGGCCGCGGCACCACCTGCCGTGGCGGCAGATCGAAATGCTTGCCCTTGTGACCCGGGAAGTGCTCCTGCTCGAGCATCTGCACGACAGCTTCGAGTGCCTCGCGTCCAACTTCGCGGCTGTGCTCCGCATCGGCATTGAACCCGAGGCCTTCCACGACATAGGCGGCGGTGCCACGTCCGGCGCCGAACTCGCAGCGGCCGTTGGACAACACGTCCAGCGTCGCCACGCGCTCGGCCACCATGAAGGGGTTGTGGCACGGCAGCAGAATCACAGCGAAACCGAGCCTTATGCACTGCGTACGCTGCGATGCGGCTGCGAGGAACATCTCGGGACACGCGCAATGGCCGATCTCGGCGAAGAAGTGCTGTTCAGTCAGCCAGAAGTGGCTGAACC
>JBKPSV010000147.1:0-5428 GCA_046735215.1 Pseudomonadota bacterium
CGGCGTGTATCGCAGCACCGATCGCGGAAAGACCTTTCAACGCGCCAATTTCCCCGACAAGAGCATGGAGATCTGGTCGTTCCTGGTCGATGCCGGCAACCCAAAGCTGATCTACGCCGGCGGCTCGCCGATTGCGGTGTACCGCAGCGAGGACAGCGGCGAGACGTGGCGGCGGTTGCCCGACCCAAACATGCCGACGCGCTGCGTGATGCCGTTTAACTGCCGCGTGATGCGTATGGCACAGCATCCGAACAAGCCGGGCACGATCTTCGCCGCGCTCGAGGTTGGTGGTGTGATGCGTACCACCGATGGCGGCGAGACTTGGAAGGACTGCAGTCCCGATCTCATCCGCCTGGCGCAGCTGCCGCATCTGAAGAGCAAGATCGTCAGCAACACCTCGGATGAAGGCATGCTCGACGGTCATGCCATCGCGATCAATCCGGCGGATCCTGACGGGGTGATCGTCGCTGTGCGTATGGGGCTGTTCCGCACCGCCGATGACGGCAATTCATGGCAGGATATGGAGGTCGGAAGGTTCTCGCCGACTACCTATGGTCGTGACGTGAAGGCATCACCCAGTGAGCCAGGCACGGTCTATTCCGCGCTCAGTGTCGCGGCAGCGAGCAAGGATGGCGCGGTCTATCGCAGCAAGGACAAGGGGCAGACCTGGCAACGCTTCGACAAAGTACAGGTGCACGGCACCATCATGTCGGTGGCGCTGCATCAGACCGATCCGAAGCAGGTGTATATCGGCGCCCGCTATGACGGCGAAGTGTTCGGAACGCATGATGGCGGCGAGAGCTGGCAATCGATAAACCTGCCGCACGGGGTGAAGGACATCTATTCGCTGGCTTGCGGCTGACTTCCAAGAGGGAGCATCGGAATAGGGCGGCGGAACGGGCTCAAGGGCAGCGCTTCGCCGTCCCAGAAGTTCTGAAAGCTGGGCGGCAAAAGCGCATCGAGCCGATCGAAGGCTGTGGGCTCGATGCGCAGAGTGACCACCTTCGCTGCAAGCAGCGCCCGTTGCCGGTCCGTGTCGCGTGCAGCAAGTTCGATGGCGATCGGCTGCACGCCGTCCCAGAACACCATATCCGCCGCCAGCCAGCTCTCGCCAACTGGCACCCATCCGCGTGGCAGCGGGCGCAGGGCGGACCACAGAAAATCCTCGGGAGCGTATAGGCTGTCGTATCGCTGCAGCCGCGCCTGGAGTTCCATCCGATGCGCGTCGATCAGGTTTGCCGCAAAGCGGAAATATGCGGCGATGAACTGCCGCCGCAGCGGCGCGTAGTCGCCGCACAGGCTTTCCAGCCAAGCCAGTGCAGCCGCTACCCGCGCCGCGTGGTCGCCCGTCGCGAGCGGCATCACGTCCGGCGGCACCGGCTCCGATTTCAACCGCAGCGGC
This sequence comes from Pseudomonadota bacterium, assembly GCA_046735215.1. Lineage (GTDB taxonomy): Bacteria > Pseudomonadota > Alphaproteobacteria > Acetobacterales > Acetobacteraceae > JAMXLO01. The sequence goes on from JBKPSV010000147.1 coordinate 1,403, forward strand.
GAGGGGCCGACCACGACGCTGCGCAAAGTCGGATCGCGCGGCAGGCGATCCAGGCCGAATGGGATGCGCAAGCCTCAGCCGTTGACGTGGCGCATCAGCTTCTGCCAGCTGTCGATCACTGGCATGATGCTGTCAGCCTTCTCCGACTCCAGGTTGAAGACCACGCGTGACACGCCCAGGTCCTGATAGCGCTTCATCAGGTCTGCATCCTGCTTCGGACCCCAGACCGTGATCTCAATCGACTTCGGATCGCGCTTTGCCTCCTGCGCCATCTTGTTGAACTCGGGAAGCATGTCGGCAATTTCGGCGTAGGTGTTGCGTGTGGCATGCGGGATCCAGCCGTCGCCATAGCGGATGGCACGGCGCGCGGAGTACGGGAAGGCGCCACCAACGATGATCGGCGGATGTGGCTTCTGCACCGGCTTTGGCCACGCCATCATCGGATCGAAGTTGACGAACTCGCCGTGGTATTCGGGTTTTGACTTGGTCCAGATCTCCTTCATCGCCTCCACCCGCTCGCGGGCCAGCTTGTGGCGCGAGGTGAAGACGGTTCCATGGTTCTCCATCTCATCCTGGTTCCAGCCGTTGCCGATGCCGAACAGGAAGCGGCCGCCTGAGACCTGATCGATCGATGCTACAAGTTTGGCGGTCTGGATCGGATCGCGCTGCGCGACCAGGCAGACACCTGTCCCGACCTTCAGCTTCTTGGTCGCAGCTGCCGCCATGGTCAGCGTCACGAAGGGGTCCAACGTGTCGTAGTATTTCTTTGCAAGTTCGCCGCCGCCGGCGGGTGGCGTCTTGCGCGACAGTGGGATGTGCGAGTGTTCGGGCGCCCAGACTGACTCGAAGCCACGCTCTTCTAGCTCCGGGCCGAGCTCGCTCGGCGTCATCGAGTAATCGGTGAAGAATATCGCCGCGCCGAATTTCAGCATCTGTGCCTCCGTGGTTATTTCGTGCCGCGCGGCAATTGCCGCTCGACCAGGCGCGCGAACAGCGCCGAGCCAAATGGGATCGCTGCATCATTGAAGTCGTAGTGGTGATTATGCACCGGCGCACAATCACCGTTCCCCACGTTGATGTATGCGCCAGGCACCTTCTCCAGCATGAAGGAAAAATCCTCCGACGCCTGCGCCGGTGCCTGCGCCCGATTCACGTTGATCTCGCCCACTAGCTCGGCGGCCGAATCGGCGATCGCGCGGAACTGTTCATCGTGATTGACCAACGGTGCGAAGATCAGCCGGAAGTCCAAATCGGCCGTGGCGCCGAAGCCGCTGGCAACACCGGCGACAACACGGTGCATCGCCTGCTCCACCTGCGTCATGGTCTCGCGCTTCATGGTCCGCACGGTGCCGCCAAGCGTGGCGCTCTGCGGAATGACGTTATAGGCGTCGCCCGACAGGATGCGGGTGATGCTGACCACCGCCATCTCGCGCGGCGAGATGTTGCGTGCCACGATCGACTGCAGCGCCGTCCCGATATGGCAGGCAACCAGCACTGGATCGATCGACTCCTCTGGCCGTGCGCCATGCGCGCCCTTGCCGGTGATATTGATATCGAAGAACCCGCCGCCTGCCATTGCCGCGCCCGGCGCGATGCCGAACTTGCCCACCGGCATGCCCGGACGATTGTGCATGCCGTACACTGCGTTGCAGGGGAAGCGCTGGAATAGATCATCCTGCAGCATAGCGAGCGCGCCGCCGACACCTTCTTCGCCCGGCTGGAAGATGAAGTTCACCGTGCCATTGAAGTTGCGCGTCTCCGCCAGGTAGCGCGCGGCACCCAGCAGCATCGTCGTGTGGCCATCATGACCGCAGGCGTGCATCTTGCCGTGGTTCTGGCTGCGGTGAGAAAACTCGTTCGCCTCAATGATCGGCAGCGCATCCATGTCGGCGCGCAGGCCAAGGGTGGCTTCCCCATTGCCAGAACGCAGCACGCCTACAACGCCGGTCCCGCCGATGCTACGATGCACTTCGATGCCCCATTCCTGCAGCTTCTGCGCCACAAGGTCAGCGGTGCGGTGCTCTTCCAAACCCAGCTCTGGATGCGCGTGGATGTCGCGGCGGATCGCTGTGAGCTCTTCGTGGTAACGGCGAACGTGTTCAATCGGTGAGGTCATGCTAAGTCCTTCTGTATTAGACATTCACAGCGCATTCAGCGCGTCCACCACCTTGCGGTCCAGCACAATCCCCTCGCGCCGGCGCTGCTCGCGTTCCCGGAACGCGCGCTCCGATGGAATACGGATCTCTTCCATACCGGGCTGCCGTGGCGTTGACTTGATACGCGCAACCAGCTCGGCCATCCGCGCAGGAAAATCGTGCACCAGCATTGCTGGATCGATAGCGATGAATAGGAAGCCATAGTCCTGCGGCGCCGCGCCGGTCAGCAGCCCGAGCGCCTGGATCGCGAACGACAGGCCATAGCCCTTATGGCCGGCGAACGCAGTAACACTGCCGTCGCGTGCTACCGCGCCCGCATCGCGCGTTGGATTGCCGTCAGCATCGAACCCGACGCCCTCTGGCAACGCTTCTCCCAGGCGCGCCATCAGCAGCACCTCGCCCCACATCAGCGAAGCCGTCCCGATGTCGTAGATCACCGGACCATTGCTTGAAGGAAACCCGATGCTGATCGGATTGGTGCCAAGTGCGGGTCTGCGGCCCCCAGGTGGTAGTACGTGCGGCTTAGCGCTGGCGGTGTGGATGCCGACCAGGCCGGCGCGAACCATAAGTTCCACATAGTACGCATTGCGGCCACTGTAGTAGCTGTTATGCACGCCCACGACGGCGAGGCCGTTGGCTAGCGCCTTGGAGATGGCGATCTCCGCACCGCGATACGCCGCGACATACCCTACCTTGTTGCCACCATCGACCAGCGCCGCGACTGGTGTTTCACGCACGACGCGCACCGCGGTTCGCGGCCTGCCGGTCTTTTCGTCCGCGGCGATCGCCAGGATCCGCGGCAGACTAGCGAAGCGATAGCCGCACAGCGCATTGTCGATCAACTGGTCGGTGATGATCGCCGCCTCGTCGACCGGGTAGCCGATGCGCTGCAGCGCCGTCTCCCCGAGCGCGCGTGCCTCGGCAATGCTGAGGCGAACGCCATCGGGCCGATCCGCGTCCAGCATCAGCGTCCCTTGAACGGGCCCGGCGGGCGCTTCTCAGTGAACGCACGGGCCGACTCCCGAAAATCCTCGGTCAGATGCAGTTTTGCGAGGTTCACCTGCATCAGCACCTCACGCGACAGCTGCTCGAGATACGAGCGTCGTGCGCGTATGGTGGAGCGCACACCAAGCGGTGGGTTCTTCGCGACGTCCGCTGCCAGCGCGCGCGCCGTCGCCATAAGTTCGCCTTGCGATGCGACCCGCTCGATAACATTCGCGGCGCGCGCCTCCTCTGCGGTAAAGAACCGTCCCGTCAGCGCGACATCGGTCGCGAATGCGCCGCCGCCGCGGAAATTCAACAGCGCCCAGTATTTCGCACCCGACAGTCCGCGAGGCGTTTCGGTCACCTGAAACTGCGTGCCCGCCTCAGCGACGATCAGGTCGCATTCCAGCATCAGACCGAGCGCCAGCCCCAGCACATAGCCGTGCACCGCGGCCATCACCGGCTTCCAATTGACTGTGCGCAGCAGCAGGTCGTGGCTAGAGGCGTCCGGCGCCTGTGCACCGCCATAGCGTTCGAACTCCTCGCGCGAGCGCAACTGGCGCTGGCGCACATCCGCACCGCTGGAGAACGCACGCCCTCGGCCACACAAGATAGCGATACGCGCCTCGTCGTCGGTGTCGAAGCGGCGCAACGCGGCGGCGATCTGCCGCACCATGTCGTCGTTCACCGCGTTCAGCTTGTCCGGCCGGATCAGTGTGATCGTGGCGATGTGCTCGCTGCACTCGTATTCGACCATCTGCTCGGACATGCGCGGCTCCTTCCCGGAGCGGGCAATTGTGCACCACTTGGCACACACGTCCATACACGGCGACCTTCGGTTCAGGCTGCGAGTGGCGGTCCGTAGTTGAACGTCTTGCCGCACGGT
>JBKPSV010000148.1:0-10092 GCA_046735215.1 Pseudomonadota bacterium
CGAACTGCTTGCGCTCGTGCACGTACGGCACGACCACGTCCATACAGGCCTGCATGATGCCAAGCGGTCCCGCAGCAAGCACGGCGCGTTCGTAGTCAAGGCCGCTCATTAGCACGCGCGCACCGTCATTGACGCGCCCGAGAACGTTCTCTTCAGGCACTTCGCAGTCGGCAAACACTAGCTCGCAGGTGTTGGAACCGCGCATGCCCAGTTTGTCCAGTTTCTGTGCGGTCGAGAAACCGGAAAAACCTTTCTCCACCAGAAACGCAGTAATGCCGCGCGGACCGGCCGCCGGATCGGTCTTGGCATAGATTACCAGTACATCGGCGTCCGGGCCGTTGGTGATCCACATCTTGGAACCGTTCAGCACATAGCGATCACCGCGCTTCTCTGCTCGCGTTCGCATGCCAATGACATCGGACCCGGCGCCGGGCTCGCTCATCGCCAGAGCACCGACATGCTCGCCGCTGATCAGCTTCGGCAGATACCGCCGCTTCTGCGACTCGTTGCCGTTGCGGCGGAGCTGATTGACGCAAAGATTGGAGTGCGCGCCGTAAGACAGGCCAACCGAAGCCGACGCCCGCGAAATCTCCTCCATGGCGACAACATGCTCAAGATAGCCCATGCCGGCGCCGCCATACTCTTCTTCGACCGTGATGCCGAGCACGCCTAGATCACCGAACTTGCGCCAGAGATCCATCGGGAACTCGTTGTCGCGATCGATCGCTGCCGCGCGAGGCGCAATCTCGTCAGCGGCGAAGTTCTCGACCGTGGTGCGCAGCATGTCCGCTGCGCCGCCGAGATCGAAATTCAGGCTCGGGAGCCGGTTTGACAACTGCGCCATGCTGGAACAATGACCGAGCGAGAGCGGGTCGCCAAGTGACACCTGCTCGACGGAGGAAAACCGCCATGACAGTCGAGCGCTTGCTGACCGAGGAAGAGCCCGCCGCCGACTTGGTCGGGCGCGTACTGCAGGAAGCCGGCATCGAGTATGTCTTCGGCATCTCCGGCGGGCACACCGGTCGCATCATCCAGGGCTTCCGCAAGTACCAGAACTCGCTGCGCATGGTGCTGGTGCGTGAAGAATCGCTCGCCGGCGTAATGGCGGAGGTCTGCGGCCGGCTTACCCGGAAACCGGGCGTGATGATCGGCCAGGGTCCGTGGGTGCTGGGCAACGGGCTGATCGGCACGCTGGAGGCATATCTGTCCAGCTCGCCGATGCTGCTGCTGACCGACTTCTCCGATGCGACACCGCTGCATCTGCACGCGCCATATCAGCAGGCGACGGGCGACTACGGCAGTTGGGATGCGCGACGCGCGTTCAGCGGCGTGACCAAGCACGTGGTGCAGGCGCTGACGCCGATCGCCGCGGTGCAGGGGACGCAGCTTGCGATCAAGCATGCACTGTCGGGACAGTGTGGTCCCGTGGCGGTGCTGTTCGCCATGGATTCGCTGGCCGGCACATTGCAGCCGGATTCGCAACCGGTGTTGTATCCGACGAAATACTACCTGCCAGCGCCTCCGCCGCCGGCCGATGCAGAGCGCGTGGCCGCCGCGGCGAAGGCGCTGTTGGGGGCGCAGAAGCCGGTGGTGATCGGGGGCAACGGCGTGCGCATCGCCCAGGGTTACGATCAGCTGGTCGCGCTGGCAGAAGCCGCGGGTCTGCCCGTGGTTACCACGGCAGCAGGCAAAGGCACATTTGCGGAAACTCATCCCCTGGCGCTTGGCGTTTTCGGCACCTTCGGCACCGAGGCTGCGAATGCATGCATCGCCGAGGCCGACCTCGTGCTCGCGATCGGCACGAAGCTGGGGCCGAGTGATACGGCATGGGAGAACCGCGACCTGCTGGATCCGACGCGGCAAACCTTCATCCAGATCGACATCGAGCCGCGCAACGCGTCCTGGACCTTCCCGGCAGAGCACGTGCTGTTGGGCGATGCGGCGCAGGTGATGCAACAACTGTGCGACGCGGTCGCGCCACAGTCCGCGGGACGGCGCGCGGCCGGCGAGGCGCGCGTGGCGAAGTGGCGGAAAGAGAAGGGCTACTTCGACCAGCCGGGCTACTTTGCCGATGAAACGCCGATCCTGCCGCAGCGCGCCATCGGTGAATTGATGCGCACCCTGCCGAACAACGCCATCGTCACCTGCGATGCCGGCGAGAACCGCATCATGATGACGCACTTCTACCAGACGAAGCAGGCCGGCGGCTTCCTGCAGGCGGCGGGCTCCGGTCCGATGGGGTTTGCAATTCCGGCCGCGTTAGCAGCGAAGCTGGTGCACCCTGATCGGCCGGTGGTTGCGGTCTGCGGTGACGGCGGCTTTGCGATGACGATGAACGGGCTGATGACCGGGATAGAGCAGGACATTCCGATCATCGTCGTCGTGTTCAACAACCAGGCGCTCGGTTGGGTGCTGCACGGCGGCGGCCCGTTCGCGGCCGAGTTCGCCGACTTCGACCACGCGGCGATCGCGCGGGCCATGGGCTGCAACGGTGTGCGAGTGACCGACCCAGCCGCGCTGGGCACCGCGTTGCGCGAGGCATTGAATGCGCGCGTGCCCACGGTGATCGATGTTCGCACGTCTCTGGCACAGTCGTTCGCTGACATCACCTCGCCACTGGCCGTCGCGGCATCTCCCCGTCGTCGCTAGTCTTTCAGGAATTCGCCATGCCTCAACTGACGCTCACCCAGGCTCAGACGATCATCGCTGCGGCGCTGAAGCACGGCACCGATCACAGGATGCAGCCGCTCGCTGTCGTGGTGCTGGACGAACGCGGCGTGCCAAAGGCCTACGCAGCGCAAGACGGCACCAGCCTGCGCCGGTTCGAGATCGCCAGCGGCAAAGCGCACGGTGCCCTGTCATTCGGCCTGGGTTCGCGCACTCTGGCCAGGCGCGCAGCCGGCAATCCGCAGTTCATCGCCGCGGTGACGCATGCGGTTGGGGGCTCGCTGGTCCCTGTGCCCGGCGGTGTGCTGATCCGCGGCGGCGACCGCGCGATCGTCGGCGCAGTGGGTATCTCCGGCGATACCTCTGATGCGGATGAGGCTGCGGCGGTCGCCGGCATTACGGCGGCGGGGCTGTCAGCGGACCCCGGCGAAGGATGATCTGTCAGTCGGCCTTCGTCACCAACGGATACTCGACCTCCGCTGTATAGACGGGCTGGTTCTTGCTTAGGATCGAGCTGAACAGCGTGAAGTGCTCGGCCACGATGGGTTCGGCGCGAAAAAGGTTGTGCGCCTGAACGAAGCCAGCCAGCTTCGCCTCTGCGGTGCCATCCAGCCGCGCCAATGTCATGTGCGGCTGAAATCGCCGGCGTTCGGCGTCCAATCCGCAACGCTGCAGTGCTGACTCGATCTTGGCCTGGAGCCGTTCGAGCTTTTCGTTGCGCTCAACGCCGAGCCATAGTGAGTGGCTGCGGCGGGCCTTGGCGAAGGTGCCGATCCCGGACAACGTCAGATCGAATGCCGGCGCCTTCAGTGCCGCAAGCGTGCGGTCGATCTCTTCTGCCAGATAGCGCGGGGCCTCGCCGATGAAGCGCAGGGTGATGTGGTAGTTTTCCGGCGGCACCCAGCGGGCGCCGGGAATGCCAGCGCCGGCCAGCATCGCGATGCGCTGACGAAGTTCCCAGGGAAGTTCGAGACCGACGAACAATCTCATGTCGGCCGTGCCTCCGCGAGCAGCCGTTCCACGAATGGCAGCAGCCTCGTGACGATACGCTGAACGCCGGCGGCGTTCGGATGCACCCCATCCGCCTGGTTCAGTGCGGGCACCTGGGCCACGCCCACCAGAAAGAACGGGTCGTATAGGATCCCTGGCCGTTGCCCCAGCCGGTCGAACACGGCACTGAACGCCTTCGCGTAATCCGCGCCCAGGTTGGGCATGGCGTACATGCCGGTCAGCAGCACCGGAAGGCGCCGTGCGGCCAGTTTGTCGAGGATCGCCGTCAGGTTCTTTTCGACCTCGCGCGGATCGACCCCGCGGAGCCCGTCATTCGCCCCGAGCTCGACGATTGCCGCATCGGCGCCGTCCGCCAATGACCAATCAAGCCGGGCGAGCCCACCGGCCGTGGTGTCGCCGGAGACGGCCCCGTCCACGATCCGCACGTTGTAGCCGCGGGCATGCAAGGAGGCAGCGAGTTGCGCCTCGAATCCCTGGTCGCGCGGCAGTCCGTATCCGGCGGTGAGCGAATCGCCCAACACCAGCAGCCGTATCGGCGTCGCGTGAGCCGTCAGCGGCAGGATCAGGGCCAGGGCCATCATGAGGGCGATCATGGCTTCCCGCCATCGGCCGCGGACGCCATATGGTGCCGCCATGGATGCCACTCCGCCGTCTCAGGTTCCGCTGGTGCAGATGCGGGACCTGCACCTGACCGTGCCTTCCGCGGCCGGCCCGGTCAACATCCTGCGTGGAATCGACCTGGATATCGCTGCCGGTGAGGCGGTCGGCATCGTCGGACCCTCCGGTTCGGGCAAAACCAGTCTGCTGATGGTGCTTGCGGGTCTCGAGCGGGCGAGCCGCGGCAGCATTGCGGTAGCTGGCCACACAGTGACGCGGATGGACGAGGACGCACTGGCGCGGCTGCGTCGTGAGACCATCGGCATCGTATTCCAGGCGTTTCATCTGATCCCGACCATGACTGCGCTGGAAAATGTCGCTGTGCCGCTGGAACTCGCCGGGGTGCGGGATGCGGCGTCCAGGGCGGCGGCGGCATTGGACGCGGTCGGCCTTGGACATCGGCAGACGCACCTGCCGGTCCAGTTATCTGGCGGCGAGCAGCAGCGTGTGGCGCTTGCCCGCGCCTTTGCGCCAAGGCCAAGGCTGCTGCTGGCCGATGAGCCGACCGGCAATCTGGACCAGGCAACGGGCGACGCGGTGATGGACCTGCTGTTCCGCCTGCGCGCAGAGACGGGCACAACGTTGGTCCTGATCACCCACGACGCCCACCTCGCATCCCGCTGCTCGCGCCGCGTTCACTTGGCGGATGGCATGGTTGTCGAGGTCGAGCTGTCACCATTATGCGCCACCCCGGCGGTCTGATGCTGGCTCTGCGGCTGGCGCGGCGGGAGCTGCTGCGCGGTGGCGTGCACGGGCTCTGGATCGTGCTCCTGTGCCTTGCCCTCGGGGTTGCCGTCATCGCCGCTGTCGGTTCGCTGCGTGCCGCAACGGATCGCGGCCTCGCGGAGGACGGCCGGCGCATCCTTGGCGGGGATCTGGAGGTAGACAGCGGCTCCCAGCCGCTGCCGGACGCGCTGCGCGACTGGCTACGTGCTCTCGAGGCGAAGCTTTCCGACGTGGTGCAGATGCGGTCGATGCTGGTCGCGCCCAATGGCGAGCGGCAGCTTGTCGAGCTGAAGGCCGTAGACGCCGCCTGGCCCCTGGTTGGCGCCGCAAAGACGAACCCACCCCCTCCCCTTGCGGGAGGGGGGCAGGGGGAGGGGGCCTCTATCGCCCACCTTCTCGCCAACCATGGTCTGCTTGCCGAGCAGGTCGTCCTTGACCGTCTCAATCTGCACCCCGGCGACACCGTCCGGCTGGGTAATGCCAATTTCGTTGTTCGCGGCGCGCTGCTATCCGAACCCGACCGTGTCGCCGCTCCTTTGATCCTTGGGCCACGGGTACTGATCAGTCTGGCAGACTTGGCATCCACCGGCCTGGTCGTTTCCGGCTCGATCGTGCGGTACGCCGTCCGCGCCATCGTGCCTCGTCCGGCAGACGTGCAGTCGGCACTGCCGCGGGACTTCCCCAACCAGGGCTGGCGCGTTCGCGATCCCCGCGCTGCTGCGCCCGGAGTGACCCGGTTCATCGACCGGACCAGCCTGTTCATGACACTCGTCGGCCTGACGTCGCTGCTGGTCGGCGGTATCGGCGTTGCCAACGGCGTGCGCGCCTGGCTCGACGCCCGCGCGCCTACCATCGCCACTCTCCGTTGCCTCGGGGCTTCGGCGGGCCTGGTTCTTGCCGTCTGCCTGCTCCAGGTCATGGCGCTTGCGCTTGCCGGCATCTTCATTGGCGTTGCGACCGGCGCGCTCGGCCCCATCCTGCTGGCCGGGCAGTTGCGGAACGTCCTACCCGTGCCGCCGGTCCTGGGCCTCTACCCCGCGCCGCTCCTGCTCGCTGCCACCTATGGACTGCTGACGGCGCTGACCTTCTCGCTCTGGCCGCTTGGCCGGGCGGTGCGGATCCCTGGCGCCGCGCTGTTTCGCCACTCGCTGTTGCCGGAGCGGCGGCGCCCATCGTCCTGGGTGCTGCTTGCCACCGCCGTGCTGGCAGCAACCCTCGTCGGCTTGACGATCGCCACCGCGCAGGACCGCCGCTTCGCGCTGTGGTTCTGTCTGGCGGCCGTCACCTCGCTTGCAGTCTTTCGTCTCGGCGGCACACTGGTGATGCTGGCCGCGCGGGCGTTGTCGGGGTTCAACAGCGGCCCCGTTCGGCTTGGACTAGGCAACCTCCACCGCCCCGGCGCCGCAACGCCGCTGATGCTTGTCTCGGTCGGGCTCGGTCTGTCCACTCTTGCCGCGGTCGCGCTGCTGGAAGGCAACGTGCAGCGCGAGATCACCGAGCAATTGCCGGCCAATGCGCCTAGTTTCTTCTTTGTCGATATCCAGAACAGCCAGTTGCCCCAGTTCGAATCGCTGGTGCGGGCGCACCCTGGCGTGCAGGACCTGCAGCAGGTCCCCAGCCTGCGGGCACGCATCGTTGCAGTGAACGGGGTACCGGCGGATCAGGTGCGCGCGACCGACGACACGGCGTGGGCATTGCGCGGCGACCGTGGCCTGACCTATGCGGCGACGCGCCCACCAGGGACGCGCATCGTTGCGGGAGACTGGTGGCCCGCCGATTACGCCGGCCCGCCGCTGGTTTCATTCGATGCCAATCTCGCAAAAGGCTGGGGGGTTCGTATCGACGATATCATTCGGGTCAATGTGCTTGGTCGCGATCTGGATCTGAAGGTCGCCAGCCTGCGCGAGATAGCCTGGCAGACCCTCTCGCTGAACTTCACTTTGGTGGCGAGCCCGAGCCTGCTGCAGCACGCGCCGCACACGCACATAGCCACGGTTCGCGCCGCCGCGGCAGATCAAGGCCAATTGCTGCGTGCGGTGACCGATGCATTGCCGAATGTCACCGGCATCCGCGTAGAGGACGTCCTGGCCGCCGTCGCTGCGCTGCTCGGACAGGTGGCCGCCGCGCTGACGGCCACCGGATCGCTCACCCTGGCGGTTGGCGCACTCGTATTGGCAGGGGCGGTTGCCGCCGGCCAGCGTCGTCGCGTCAGCCAGGCCCTCATCCTGAAGACGCTCGGCGCGACGCGTCGGCAGATCCGCACTGCCTGGATGGTGGAATTTGGTGTGCTCGGCATCGCGGCCGGATTGATGGCGGCGATGGTGGGCAGCCTGGCCAGTTATGGTATCGCAAAATGGCTCATGCATATCGATTGGGTAATCTTGCCCAAGACCCTGGCCGGCACGTTGATCGGTGCCCTCGCCATGATGCTCGGGTTCGGTTATGTTGCTATTGCGGCCGCGCTGCGTGCCAAGCCGGCACCGATGCTGCGGAACGAGTGAAAGCCACCGGGCGCCCAGACGGGTTACCAAGCTTTCATTACCGAACTGGCTTGAACCCTCCCCGGCCGATCTCCAAATTGCGAGGTCGACGGACAACCAGCCTGAAAGGGCAAACGAGGAAAAACATGGCCTTCAGTCCCGACTACCGGACCTACCCGCGGGCATCGGCTGCGACGACCGCAGCGGTCCTGGACGCCGGGCTCCGCGCATATATGCTGCGGGTCTACAATTGGATGGCGTCCGGTCTGCTGCTGACCGGGATCGTCGCCTTCGCCATCGCCAATACGGATCTGATCAACGCGTTCTATCCCGTCGTGATGACACCGATGGGACCGGCGCGGCACGCATCCGTCCTGGCGCTCATCTCGATCTTCGCACCGCTGGCCTTCGTTCTGGTGCTGAGCATGGGGGTGAACCGGCTGTCGAACACGGCCGCGCAGACGCTGTACTGGCTGTTCTGCGCCGCAATGGGCGCCAGTCTGACCAATATCTTCCTGATCTACACCAGCGAATCGATCGTTCGCGTGTTCTTCATCACTGCGGCGACATTCGCGGCGATGAGCATCTACGGCTACACGACCAAAGCCGACCTCAGCCGCTTCGGCAGCTTCCTGTTCATGGGGCTGATCGGTATCGTCATCGCCGGGGTGGTGAACATTTTCCTCGCCAGCTCCGCCTTGCAGTTCGCGATCAGCATCATCGGCGTGATCGTCTTCACCGGCCTTACCGCCTATGACACGCAGCGGATCAAGTCGAGCTACGTGCAGTATGCCTACGCCGAAGGCACTGATGGGGCGGCGAAGCGTGCGGTCTACGACTCGCTTAGCCTGTACTTGAACTTCATCAACCTGTTCATGCTGCTGCTGCAGCTGCTGGGCAACCGTAACAACAGCTAGCGTCGAACAGCTTCTGTGCTAGCAAGGGCCTCGGGGCAACCCGAGGCCTTTCGCTTTTCCAGGGGACACGCAAATGGCGACAACGATCGACCTTCCTGCGGCCGGGTACCGATACATTCCATTTGCCTTCCAGTATTCCGGCGGCGTCGAGGCGCTGCCGGGCTACCGCATTGAACGGGTCGAGTTCTCCAGACCATTGCCGCTCGCCGCCGGCTTTGCCTGGATCGAGAACCACCTCGGCCGACAGGGTGTCCCGCTGCCCGGATTCTGCGCCTGCGAGTTGCGTTCACCGGCACAGTTCACCGACCAAGGCTTTATCGACTTCAACCGCCACTATACGGCGACGCTGATGCGATGGGGCGTGATGCAGAATGCGGAGGACAATCCGGTGGCGCGCAGCAACGTCATCCCCGCGCTGCACAAGCCGGCGGAGCCGAGTTTCCACGCGTTCTGTTATGCCCGCCGGGCCGATGGCGATGCAGGGTCGTTCGTCATTGCCGGCAGCGGCGAGGCAGGCGATGAACCGGTCCCATATGAACAGAAAACGATACGCTATGGCGAGACGAGTGCAGATGCCATGCACGACAAGGCGGTGTTCGTTATCGGCAGGATCGAGCAGCGGCTGGCGGCGCTGGACAAGAGCTGGGAGGATACCACGGCGACACAGATCTACAGTGTGCATTCGTTTCCGGCTGAGGAGTTTGTCCGACGCGGTGCGGCGTATCATGGTTTAGCCTGGCACTATACGCGGCCACCCGTGCAGGGTCTGGAATTTGAGGTGGACTGCCGCTCGGTGCCGGTAGAGCACCACGTCAAACCGTAAGCGGGGCAGACTTCAGCTGTCGGCCACCGGTGCCGCCACGCCCAGCGGAGCCGGCTCATTCAATTGCTCAGATTTCGCCGCATATACTCGATCCGACACCTCCGCGGTGCTAGTATGAGCTGGAGCTGAGGCTTCTCTCATGGGCCGCAAAGAGGCGTCCACTATGTCTGAGACCACGGCATCCCTGGCTAAAGGAGCGCCAGCGGGGCGGAAGCTGATCGCCGTCGCCCATGCCGATATGGTAGGTTACAGCCGGCTGATAGAATTGGATGACGCCGGAACGCTCGAACGGCTGCGGACTCTCCGAACGAGTCTGATCGATGCGGTCATCGAAGAACATGGCGGCAGGATTGTAAACACGGGCGGCGATTTGCTGCTTATCGTCTTCGACAGTGTTGATGGAGCGGTGCGCTGCGCACTAAAGGTGCAGCAAAGAGTGCCTGAATACGATCGCGACCAGCCTGCCGACCGGAAAATCCGCTTTCGTGTCGGCATCAACGTCGGCGATGTGATCCCAGATGGGAGTGATGTTCACGGCGATGTCGTCAATGTCGCCGCCAGACTTCAAGTGGAGTGTCCGGTAGGTGGCGTTTGCGTCTCCCGAGCGGTGCGCGATCATGTGCAAGATCGGCTCAATTTACCATTCGAGGACATTGGGTCGCTCAGTCTGAAGAACATCAGCCGACCAGTTGAGGCATTTGTGCTCAAGCCCTCCTCCGCTGCAACCTTGCCGAAAAGCGGCAATCCTCCTGGTGCGTTGCCGCTACCCGACCGGCCTTCTCTCGCTGTACTTGCATTCACCAACATGAGT
>JBKPSV010000149.1:0-15220 GCA_046735215.1 Pseudomonadota bacterium
CAGGTTGGCCGTGAAGCCCTGGAACTGGACCCGGCATGTACCGCACACCGGGCAACCGCCTCGAACCGGATTGCCAACCAGGGCGTGTCCTCGGGCGAAAATGACATATCCAATGCCGCAACAGTTGCAACCAATCCGTGGCCGCGTGCTGGCACCGCATATGAAGCATGGTCGCCTCTAGGACGAGCGCCGGCTCAACGCAAGCAACATCGTCATGCCGGCTGGCATCGGCTTGATTGTGGCGTATCATTATGCAGGCACCGGACAGATCCGTGTGGAGAAGTATCGCATGCGCCAAATGACACTCGTCGCCTTTTTGCAGGCGCAGAACTGTACGAATTTTGTCGGCTCCTGGCGGCATCCAGAGGCCTCGCCCGGCTTCATGACGGCCGACTACTACCGCCACATCGCCCGCGTGCTCGAGGCCGGCAAGTTTCATATCGGCTTTTTCGATGACCGCCTGGCGATGCCGGACCGGTACGGCGGCGATCATGCACATACGGTCGCCAATGGCATCCGATGCGTGAAGATGGACCCGATCACCATCCTGACGGTGATGGGCATGGCAACAGAGCGGCTGGGGCTCGGCTCGACCTGTTCCACCACGTATTTCGAGCCGTTCCACGTCGCGCGGGTATTCCAGACACTGGATCTGATGACCAATGGGCGTGCCGCATGGAATATCGTCACGTCGATGAATGACGGCGAAGCGCTGAACATGGGTCACGCGGCGCATGGCGACCACGATCAGCGCTATGACCGTGCCGACGAGTTCCTGGAGGTCGTCATGGGCCACTGGGATTCCTGGGATGACGACGCGCTTGTTGTCGACAAGAAGACAGGCCTGTTCGCGCATCCCGACAAGATCCGGCGGCTGGACCATCAGGGAGCGTATTTCCGCTCGCGCGGACCATTCACCGTGCCGCGTTCACCGCAAGGCCATCCGGTGCTGATTCAGGCGGGACAGAGCGGGCGAGGCCGCCGCTTCGCAGGGCGCTGGGCAGAGCTGGTGTTCGTCAACTACCACAGCCTGGAACACGCACGAGAGGACTACGCCGCATTCAAGCAGCAGGTGGCGGAGGCTGGCCGCAATCCCGACAAGGTCCACGTCGCCGCAGGCGTGTATACAATCGTAGCTCGCACCCGAGCCGAAGCCGAAGACAAGGTGGCGATGATCGATAAACTGCCGAAGGAGATCGATCAGCTATCGCTGCTGTGCGAAGTTCTGAATGTCGACCTGGCGAAAAAGCCGATCGATGAGCCGTGGACGGAGGAGGAGATCCAGACCTGGACCGGTGCCCAGGGGCTGCGCGATAGGGTGTATCGCGTCCTGGGCAAGCGCAATCCGACGACACGCGATTTCATGGAAGTATCGCATCGCGGCACATTTCGGGACCATCCTCGCTTTGTCGGTAGCCCGAAGGATGTTGCCGATGGCATGGAGGAGTGGTTCTCCACGGGCGCCTGCGACGGCTATGTCGTTGCGGCTTCGCACGTGCCGGGCGGCTACGAGGAGTTCGTGCGTTACATTGTCCCGGAACTGCAACGCCGCGGGCTACTTCACAATGACTATCGCGGCCCCACATTGCGCGAGAACCTTGGGCTCGAGCGCCCACCCGTAGGCGCGTGGCGTGAGGTTCGCAACGACTGACCGTTCTGCAGAGTGATGAGACCGGTGGCGGGGGCGCCGCCCGGTCGTCACGCCTTGGAGGAGAGAAACCGATGAAGCTGATGTACTCGCCGGGCGCATGCTCGATAGGCATCCATGTGCTTCTGGAAGAAATTGGCAAGCCGTACGATACGCAACTGGTCAATCTGCGCGAGGGCGCCCAGTTCAAATCCGAGTACACCACCATCAATCCTAAATCGAAAGTGCCGGCGCTGCAGCGCGATGACGGTTCGGTGCTGACCGAGTATCCTGCCATCGCCTACTGGCTGGCGCGCACCAACCCCGACAAGAAGCTGTTGCCGGACGACGTCGAAGCGCAGACACGTGCATTCGAGGCGTTGGATTACTGCGTCAGTACAGTCCACATGCAGGGCTTCTCGCGGCTGTTCCGCGCGTCGAACTATACGCCGAACCCAGAAGACGAAGACAAGGTCAAGGAGCGCGGCAAGGAAATGGTGGAGAAGGGTTTTGCCGTGCTCGACAAGGCGCTGCAGAACAAGGACTACCTGGCAGGATCATTTTCAATCGCTGACAGCGCCCTGTTCTATGTCGAGTGGTGGGGTGCCAAGCGTATGAACATGAAGCTGCCACGGAATTGCGAGGCGCACCTGAATCGGATGATGGCACGGCCGGCGGTACAGCGGGTGTTGCAACAGGAAGGCGTCGGCTGAGGTGGACGGGGCGTTCCGCGAGGTCACGCTTGAACCGGTGCCTTTCTGGTTCCTCCGACACGGCGAGACCGACTGGAACGCCCAGGGCATTTCGCAGGGCAATGTCGACATCCCGCTGAATGCCACCGGCATCGCCCAGGCCCGCGCTGCGGCGCAGAAGCTGCGCCACCGCGGCATCGCCACGATCGTGTCTTCACCGCTGTCGCGCGCCCGCGTGACGGCCGAATTGGTTGGCGAGGCGCTTGACCTGCCGATCCAAATCGATCCCGACCTGCGTGAGGTGGCATTTGGCGTGCACGAAGGTCAGAAGATGAGCGGCTGGTTCGCCGACTGGATCGCTGGTGCAGTCACGCCCGAGGGCGCCGAAAGCTTTGCCGGGCTGCGTCGGCGCGCGGTCGCTGCGGCGAATCGCGCCACGGCGCAACCACCCGCTGTCCTGGTGGTCGCCCACGGCGCGCTGTTTCGTTCGTTGCGGTCGGCGATGGGCATCGAGCCCAACATGCGTACGCAGAATGCGGTGCCGATCTTTTGCGAGCCACCAGGTCCTGGTGGCCCGACCTGGATATTGCGGCCAATCGTCTAGAGCGGCTGACGCGCCGCATAGCAATGACTCGACATGTCTCCTTCTCGCTTGGCATGCTGAGTGTCGCTTGTCCGTGGGAGGAAACGAATGAGCGCTCTCACCGAACACGAACCACAGGGCGTGCATCAGACACGGAAGGCAGCCGCCAGCGGCTGGATTGGCTCGGCACTCGAGTACTATGACTTCTTTATTTACGCCTCGGCCGCGGCATTGGTGTTTCCGCAGATCTTCTTTCCATCAGGTAATCCGACGGTGGCCATCGTCGCTTCCTTGGCGACCTATGGTGTCGGCTATATCGCGCGGCCGGTCGGAGCCTTCTTCCTAGGACATTGGGGCGATACGCATGGTCGCAAGACAGTGCTGCTCGTCTGCATGTTCCTGATGGGCGTTTCGACAATGCTGGTGGGCCTGTTGCCGACGTATGAGCAGGTCGGCATTCTGGCGCCGGTGCTGCTGGTCGCGCTCCGCCTGGTCCAGGGCTTCGCTGTCGCTGGAGAGATCTCTGGCGCCAGCTCGATGATCCTGGAGCATGCGCCGTTCGGCCGGCGTGGCTACTACGCGAGCTTTTCGCTGCAAGGTGTGCAGGCTGGGCAGGTCCTCGCCGCAGCGGTATTTCTCCCGCTTGCGTATTACCTGCCTCCCACCGCTTTCAACGCATGGGGTTGGCGGATTCCGTTCCTGTTGAGCGTCGTTGTGATCATCGCCGGCTATATTATTCGTCGCGAGGTTGCAGAGACGCCTGCATTCGCCGAGGAGGGCGAACAGGGCGCAGTGCCACGGACGCCGATTGTAGAGGCCTTCAAGTACCATTGGCGGGACATGCTCCGGGTCATCTGTATGGCACTGATGAACGTCATCCCAGTGGTCGCAACAATCTTCGGTGGTGCTTACGCTGTGCAGGCAGCCTACGGGATCCGCTTTCCAAACGCGGTGTATCTGTGGATTCCAGTGTTGGGCAATATCCTGGCCGTCCTTGTCATTCCTTTGATCGGCAACCTGTCCGATTCGATCGGTCGCCGCCCCCCGATTGTTCTGGGCGCGCTGGGAGCGGGGCTGCTGTCGTTCGCCTATCTCTACGCGATCAGTATCGCCAACATACCGCTGGCGATCGTCATGTCTCTGTTGATGTGGGGCCTGATCTATCAAGGCTATAACGCGATCTTTCCCAGCTTCTATCCCGAGCTGTTTCCGACCAGCACCCGAGTGACCGCGATGGCCATCGCGCAGAACATTGGAACGACGATCACCGCGCTGCTGCCCGCGCTGTTCGCGGCGGTTGCGCCACCCGGTTCCAGCAACATCCCACTGAAGATCGGCGCGATCACCTTCGGCGTAACGATCATTGCGGCCCTCGCCGCGTTAACTGCCCGAGAAACGTATCGCATCCACCTCAACGATCTCGGTAACCCCGACGCAATTCCCGTCAACAAGCAGGATTACGATCGGTTGCGCGCCGCACGTTCTCAGGCCGCCGGTTCTGCGAGCGCGCCGGCGTGAGTGATTTCACGCCGCTGCGGAAATGCATTGCCACCGTGGCGCTCAGCGGCACGCTGCGCGACAAGCTGGAAGCCTGTGCGTCGGTGGGCTTCGACGGCGTGGAGATCATGGAAGCCGATCTGCTGACGTTCGAAGGCTCGCCCGCCGACGTCCGAAAGATCTGTGATGACCTTGGACTGGCCATCGAGATCTACCAGCCGTTCCGTGACTTCGAAGCGATGCCGGAGCCCCAGCGCGCCCGCAACCTGGATCGTGCTGAGCGCAAATTCGACGTCATGCAGGCATTGGGTACCGACCTTGTGCTGGTCTGCAGCAACACGCAGCTCGCCGCCATCGACGATGACTCCCGTGCGGCAGCCGACCTGGCCAAGATGGCTGACCGCGCGGCGCAACGGGGTCTGCGGGTTGGCTACGAAGCACTGAGCTGGGCACGACACATCAACCACTGGGAGCACGCCTGGCGCATCGTGCAGCAGGCGGCTCATCCCGCGCTGGGTCTTGTTGTCGATTCCTTTCACACGCTCAGTCTCGGCGACGATCCATCAGGCATCGCGCAGGTGCCGGCCGAGAAGCTGTTCTTCGCGCAGTTGGCGGATGCGCCTCGGTTATCGATGGATGTGCTGAGCTGGAGCCGCCACTTTCGCAACTTTCCCGGACAGGGTGAATTGGACGTGACGGGTTTCCTGCATGCAGTGCTTGCCTCGGGCTATCGGGGGCCACTGTCGCTGGAAGTGTTCAACGACGATTTTCGCGCCGCCCCTGCCCGCTTCGTTGCCCGTGACGGCCTCCGATCGCTCATCCTGACCGAAGCGGATGCCACCGGTGGCACCGCCCTGCCAGCAGTTCCCGCCCTGGACGGCATCGAGTTTCTTGAATTTGCGGTCGATGAGAGCACCGGGCCCGAGCTGGTGAGCTTCCTGCGAACGCTCGGTTTCCACCATGCCGGCCGGCATCGGTCGAAGGCTGTGGACTTGTATCGCAATGGCGCAGTCAACCTCGTGCTGAACGCCGAGCAGGACAGCGCCGCCTCGGAACACTTCCATCTGCACGGCCCATCGGTCTGCGCGATGGCGATCAGGGTCGACGACGCTGCCAGGACGCTGGCACGCGCCCGCGCACTGCTCTGCCCGGATTGGCAAGAGCCGATCGGTACGGGCGAACGGCGGATCCCGGCGGTTCGTGCGCCCGATGGCACGTTGATCTACCTCATACAGCCGGAAGCGAGGGGGCGCAGTTTCTGGGACGACGATTTCGAAATGTATGCAGTGCCGTCGCCGCCTGCGCCATTGGAGGGTGTTGACCACGTTGTGCTGGCGTTGCCTGTGGGACGCATGGCGTCGCATGTGCTGTTTTGGCGAGCCCTGTTTGGACTGGTACCGCAGCCGCAGCTCGATACGGCTGATCCATACGGGCTGGTGCAAAGCCGCGCCCTGATCAGCCCAGACGCAAAGGTGCGCATAGTGCTGAATGCGTCCGAAGGCCGCGGCACACTGACCGGGCGGTTTGTCTCGCTGTATGCCGGTGCCGGCGTGCATCACATTGCACTTGCGACGCCGGACATCATTCAAACAGCAAAGCGGTTGGGTGCGGAGCAGGCGCCGCTGCTGCCAATGCCCAGCAACTATTACGACGATCTTTCGGCACGATGGACGTTGGACGACACGACGTTGGAGACGCTGCAAGCCCACGGGCTGCTTTATGATCGCGATGACGCCGGCGAGTTTCGCCATCTGTACACCAACGCCTTCCATGACCGGTTCTTCTTCGAGGCCGTGGAGCGTCGGTCGGGATATTCGGGGTTCGGGGCTGCCAATGCCTCTGTGCGCACCGCCGCGCAGGCGCGCCAAAGCCCTGGCGCTACATTCATGCTGTGACGTGGCTGGCGCCGCGCGGGACGTGCCACGGAGGAAGACCATGATCACCGGCAAGACGAGGCTGATCGTCCACCTCGGCTATCCGACTGAATCGTTCAAGGCGCCGATGATCTACAATCCCTGGTTCGAGAGAAAGGGAATCGACACGGTGGTCGTGCCGGTCGGCGTGCAGGCGCCTGAGTATCCAATAGTGCTGAAGGCACTGTTCGAGACCACCAATGTGCATGGCGCGTTGGTCACCATGCCACACAAGGTGACGACACTGCAGCTTGTTGACGAGGTCACCACCACCGCGAAGATCGCGGGAGCCTGCAATGCCATTTTGCGCCGGCGCGACGGATCCCTGCTTGGCGACATGTTTGACGGAGCAGGATTTGTGCGAGGCGTCGAACGTAAGGGACGACAGATCGCTGGCGCTCGCGTGCTGGTGGTTGGCTGTGGCGGCGTCGGGTCGGCTATCGCTGCTTCGCTGGCTGCGGCGAGGCCCGCGGTGTTGGGTGTGTACGATATGGCCGGCGCGACTGCTGAGGCGCTGGCCTCGCGCCTGCGGCAACACCATCCGTCGTTGCTGGTCACTACTGGTTCCAAAGACCCAGATGGGTATGACATTGTCGTCAATGCGACACCGCTTGGGATGAGCCCAGGCGACGCGCTGCCATTCGATGTCTCCAGGATTTCGCCAACGACCTTCGTCGGTGAAGTGGTTATGAAAGAAGAATATACGCCACTGCTGCGGGCCGCGTTGGATAGGGGCTGCTCGGTCCAGGTCGGCACCGATATGCTGTTCGAGATGATACCTGCGTACTTGGAATTCTTCGGGTTCGGCACGACGACACCCGAAGAATTGCGGAGCGTGGCAACAGTCCAATATTGAGCAGTGTGCGCCGCTATCGGGCCTCAGTCCTTGAATGGGATAGTCAGAACCGTCTCGTTCGTATCCACCACGAACACCGCGAGGAGTTTTGCTGGCTCTGTCTCGCTGGCATTGGCGCTGATGGCGTGGCGGTCTCCTGGGAGCTCGGAGAAGCTCTG
The DNA here is from genome assembly GCA_046735215.1 of Pseudomonadota bacterium. Lineage (GTDB taxonomy): Bacteria > Pseudomonadota > Alphaproteobacteria > Acetobacterales > Acetobacteraceae > JAMXLO01. The sequence continues at coordinate 7,327 of JBKPSV010000149.1, forward strand.
TCCCGCTTTGTAGGTCGTCGCCGGTCCATCATTGACCTTACTGCGGATCGCACCCTCTAGCACTGTCGCATAGATGAAGGCTGATTTGGCATGCGTGTGGCCAGACGAGTATCCGCCTGGGCCGTATTCGACCAGCACGCCCTTGACGCTCTTGCCGGGGACGTTCGGTAGCTCGTGCTGATAGACGAGAGTTACCTTTGCGTTCTTCTCCTTCGGCGTATCCGCAAGGAGAGTGCCGAACGGCAAGCTGGCGACGAGCAGCGTGCATAGGGGGCGGTTCATAGAGGACCTTTCTTCGATTGATGGATGCTGGATCATGGTCTTGCGCGCGTGCGGCAAAAGCCATTTGGTTGCGGCCTGTACTGGCGGCTCCTTCCTCACTCCCACTCGATCGTCCCAGGTGGTTTGCTGGTGATGTCGTAGGTCACACGATTGATCCCGCGTACCTCATTCACGATACGTCCAGCCACGCGGATCAGGAAAGCTGCATCGAATGGATACACATCCGCGGTCATGCCATCGGTCGAGGTCACCGCCCGCAATGCGCAGGCATGGTCGTAGGTGCGCCCATCTCCCATGACTCCAACAGTACGTACCGGCAGCAGCACGGCAAACGCCTGCCAAATTGCATCGTACAGTCCAGCTGCGCGGATCTCTTCCAGGAAGATCGCATCCGCCTTGCGTAACAGCGCCAACTTGTCGCGGGTGATTTCGCCCGGAATGCGAATTGCCAGTCCAGGACCGGGAAACGGATGTCGGCCCACAATGCTGTCGGGCAGCCCCAGCTCCCGTCCGAGCGTGCGGACTTCGTCCTTGAACAATTCACGCAACGGCTCGACCAGTTGCATTCGCATCCGCTCGGGCAGGCCACCGACATTGTGGTGCGACTTGATGGTCACCGATGGCCCGCCGGCGAAGCTGATGCTTTCGATCACATCGGGATACAAGGTCCCCTGTGCCAGCCAGTCGGCGCCGCCGAGCTTGCGCGCCTCCTCCTCGAACACATCGATGAACAACCGCCCGATCGTCTTGCGCTTCTGTTCAGGGTCGGTGACGCCTTCCAGTGCGCCGATAAACAGCTCCGACGCATCGCAATGCACAAGCCGGATATTGAAGCGGTCACGGAAGGTGGTCACCACCTCCTCGGCCTCGCCTTCGCGCAACAGGCCGTGGTCAACGAAAATGCAGGTGAGCTGCTCGCCGATCGCCTCGTGAATCAGGACCGCGGCCACCGACGAGTCAACGCCACCCGACAATCCACAGATCACCCTGCCCTGTCCCACCTGAGCGCGGATGCGCGCGATTTCGGTGGCGCGGAATCCCGCCATCGTCCAGGTTCCTGACAGACCAAGGACGCCATGCGTGAAGTTGCGCAGCAGTGCGGCACCATGCGGCGTGTGGATGACTTCCGGATGGAAAAGCAGGCCGTAGAACCGCCGAGCGTCATCGGCGATGGCGGCGAACGGCGCGCCCTCGCTGACCGCAACGGGACGAAAACCAGGCGGCAAACGCGTCACGCGATCGCCATGACTCATCCACACCTGCTCGCGTCCACCTCTGTGCCACACGCCCTGGAACAGCACGCAGTCATCGATCAGATCCACGAATGCGCGGCCGAATTCGCGGTGGTCGGAGCCTTGCACCTGACCTCCCAGCTGGTCGCACATCGTCTGCATGCCGTAGCAGATGCCCAGCACCGGCACTCCCGACTCGAACACGCATTGCGGAGCACGAGGCGATGCACCCTCGGTCAGGCTGGCCGGTCCGCCGGAAAGGATGATCCCGCGCGGTCGCCAGTCGCGAATCCGCCGGGCGTCGACATTGAATGGCCAGATTTCACAATAGACGCCGGACTCGCGCAGCCGTCGCGCGATGAGCTGCGTGACCTGGCTGCCGAAGTCCAGGATCAGCACCCGCTCGGCAGCCAGTGAAGGGTTGCTGGCAGGATCGGGCAAATCAGCTTGCATGTGCGTTCCGCGCCAAACTTCGTCCGGAGGCCAGCCACCGGACATGATCCGAGGGCTTGGATCATGATGTGGCAGCGTAGGCAAGTAGCTCGGTGGATCTGTAGCCGCTTCCGAGGCGGCATTGGAACGAAACCCGAGTGAAATGGTCCGTGATGCAGGCTGGCCGCAATGAAAAGGCCGCTGCAAATATCCAGCTGACGTTTCCGCCGCGGTCGCTCGGGCCGGCGGAACGGGCGCTGACCGACGAATGACTGGGGCGTGCCGGTGATGTAGCGACAGCCTATGTGAGTGAACGGCGGTCTGATGATCCTAATCTGTTTGGCAGACTGGTGATTATGACGGGACCGGGATCAAAGCCCAGCCACGTCATTCACCCGCCCGTCGACATTCCTGGCTGGTCATCGCAATAAACACGCCTTTGTTCGCTCCAGCAATTCGAAACGCTGCGCGCGCACTGAACTGCATCCGGCCGGTGTTCAGCTGATCTCGTGCGTCAATATATGTTTGACGAGGTCGCCTGATGATCGGTCACCGGCGCTGGCCTTATGCTGGCATCTCCGGTCGGTCGTGTGTACGGTATGGTCCTCGTTACCCAGGACGCAGCCCTCCGACGGGCCCGCCGTGTCCACTCTACGGCCCTACTTCAACCACTCTGTCGCAGCAGGAGAACGACGCGATGAACTATGACGCGATTGTCATCGGGACCGGGCAGGCGGGACCCGCGCTCGCGCGACGGATGGCAGGGTCAGGGATGAAGGTGGCGATCATCGAACGAGGCCGCTTTGGCGGCACCTGTGTGAATACAGGCTGCACGCCAACAAAGGCATTGGTGGCGAGCGCCTATGCTGCACACGTGGCACGCCGTGGTGCCGACTTTGGTTTCAGCGGCGGCGAAATCAAGATGGATATGCAGCGGGTAAAGGCCCGGAAAGACCAGATCGTTGGCCAATCAAATAGCGGGGTCGAGCGCTCGCTAAAGACGCTGGAGAACTGCCAAGTCTATGAACAGCATGCGCGGTTCATATCGGCACACGAAGTCGAGGTTGGGACCGAAGTGCTGCGCTCTGACCGTATCTTCATCAATGTTGGTGGCCGGGCGGCGGTGCCCGCAATTCCCGGTCTGGATCAGGTCGACTACCTAACCAACAGCACAATGATGGACTTAGACTTTCTACCGCCTCATCTGGTGATAATTGGCGGCAGCTACATCGGGCTAGAATTTGGTCAGATGTATCGGCGCTTCGGCAGCGACATCACGATCATTGAGCTAGGGCCACGTCTGACGCCGCGTGAGGATGAAGATGTTTCGGAAGCCATTGCCGAATTTCTAACCAAGGAAGGTGTCACCGTTCGGCTGAACGCGAACTGCCTCCGCGTCAGGAAGCAAGGAAGTGACGTCGTCCTGACAGTTGACTGCGATGGCACTACCGAGATCCGAGGCTCCCACCTGCTGGTCGCCACTGGGCGTCGTCCGAACACGGATGACCTCGGTCTTGCGCGCGCGGGCGTGCAACAGGATGCCCGTGGCTATATCACGGTCGATGATGAGCTTCGTACTAGCGTTCCCGGTATCTGGGCACTTGGTGACTGCAATGGCCGAGGTGCCTTTACCCACACCGCCTGGAACGACTACGAAATCGTCGCCGGGAATCTGCTGGATGGCGAGCACAGGCGCGTCAGTGATCGCATAACCGCCTATGCGCTCTACACTGACCCGCCATTGGGCCGGGCAGGAATGACCGAGGCAGAGGTGCGGAAAAGCGGCCGCCGCGCGCTTGTCGGGAAGATCGCCATGGAGGATGTATCGCGCGCTTGGGAGAAGAGTGAGACCGAGGGCTTCATGAAAGTGCTGATCGATGCCGATACAAACGCAATTCTGGGAGCGGCGTTTCTCGGAACGGGCGGTGATGAAGTCCTCCACTGCGTGCTCGACGTCATGTATGCAAAGGCACCTTACACAGTTATCCAGCGTGCCATGCACATCCACCCAACGGTCGCGGAATTTATCCCCTCATTGTTGAGTGACCTCGCGCCGCTATCGGCCGAACCTGCGAGTGACCGAACATAGGTCGTCCGATGGCTGACATAACGATCGGCAGCAGCGAAGGCCGTGGGCGCGGCGTCTTTGCCGCACGCGGCTTCGATGCCGGCGAAACCATCGAAATCTGCCCAGTGATCGCCCTATCCGAGGCAGATGCCCGCGTGCTTGATGGCACGGGCCTGTATGACTACTACTTCGGTTGGGGAACGGACCGGAAGGCAGCAGCCATCGCGCTCGGGTTCGGATCGTTGTACAACCACTCGCCGACGCCGAATGCAGTGCATCGAAAGCATCCAGCGGAAGGGTTCATCTCGATCATTGCCGCGACACGTATCGAGCATGGCGAGGAGATCTTCATCCGATACGATACAGGTGCAGGCGATGAAGCCCCGCAGATGTGGTTCGAAGTCAGATAGGCGAAAGCTGCTCGACCTCGGGGATCCGTGGAGCAGGAGTTCGCCCACTCGGGGAGGGCAAGTTGATACCCATCTTGAATAATACCTCCTTCCAACAGAGACTGCCGGCTGTCTCATGGGGGCCGGGCACATGCTGAATACGACAATGCTGTTGGCGGATGAGCTGGGCCAGCGGCTATCGACCGTCTTTCTCCGCAGCTTTGGCGGCGGCTTTCAACGCATTGCTGCGGAACTCGACGAGGCAGCACGGCTCGTTATGGAAAGGCTTGCGACCAGTGATGCGCTTTATCACAATGCCGAGCATACTGCGCTGGTAACTCTGGTTGCGCAGGATATCTTACGTGGGTTGCGGCTCACCCGCGACGTGACCGAGGATGATTGGCTGCATTTCATCATTGCGGCCCTCACACACGACGTCGGGTATCTGCGCGGGATTTGTGCTGGTGACAGCGCCGAAAAGCAGGTGATCGACGCGGCCGGCAATACGATTTCCATTCCTCGCGGCGCATCGGACGCCTACCTCGCACCATACCATGTGTATCGTTCCAAGGCTGCCGTGCTCAACCGCTTTGCACATCATCATCTCATCAACGGGGAGCGCGTTGCGCGTGCTATCGAGCTCACGCGCTTCCCAGTGCCAGGTGACAAGGATCATGCGGAAACAGATACAGAGGCTGGGCTGCTGCGTGCCGCCGATCTTATCGGTCAACTCGGGGATCCACTGTATCCGCGTAAGATCAATGCGCTCTTTTACGAGTTCTCCGAGACCGGCGTGAACGCAAAACTCGGCTACGCCAGCCCCGCTGACCTAGCCGAACGGTATCCCCGCTTTTTTTGGACCAAAGTCGAACCCTACATACGCGATGCCCAACATCATCTTGGACAGACTGTAGAGGGCCGGCAGTGGCTGGCACAGCTCTACAACAACGTATTCGTCATTCAGCACAACCGACAAGGAATGGGGCCATATCTGCCTCCAAGCTGAGGGGCTCTCGCCCTCTCATGCCTTGTCCAGCCAGAACGTATCAAACCGCACCACGTCGTAGATGCCGAAATAATCCTTCGGGTTGTGGCCTTTCACGTAATTATACCAGGTATCAAGGATATTTTCCCAGGCGACCGGAACCAACGGCGGATCTTGCTCCACGATATCCTCGGTGCGCCGGATCAGCGTCAATCGCTTGCCGGGATCGACTTCGACATCGATCTGGTCGACCAAACCGTCAAATTCCGGATTGTGCCAGAATGAGTAGTTTTGCGGTCCGCCCGTGCGATACCAGGCGTTGAAGTAGTCGGATGGGTCGAGCAGCGATGACACGATGGCGCCGATCGCGACATCGAAATTGCCTGCGGTCGCATCCCCAAACCACACCGATTCGACAGCCGTGCGCAGGTTGCACTGGATATTGGCTGCCCGCAGCATTTCCTGAATGGCAGTTCCGAACAGCTTGTGGTGGTTGAGGTCCCGCACCATGAAATCCAGTGTCCGCATCCCGTTGGCTTGGCCCGCAGCTGCCAACAGGGACTGCGCCTCCTTGATGGCAACAGCGGAATCGTCTTGATAACCCACCCGCTTGATAAGCTGATCCTTCGGCGTCGCGAACTCGGAGAATGGATATATGAAGCCTCCGACCATCAGCGGGGAGACATCCTTCACCACATCGACCAGGACCTGCTTGTCACACAGCAAATGCAAGGCACGGCGGACCCGGGGGTCGTCCAGCGGCTTGCGTTTGTTATTGATCCACATTGCATGGATGACACTTTGGTAGAACCGCGCGGTGGACATGCTCGGCACCGCCGCCGCCTTGCGGACAGTTCCCGGGTCGAGTGCACGGGCATAGTCGACCCGGCCCGATAGAATTGCTGCCCCGAGTTCCGGTGAAAACGGCAGTAGATTATAGAATTCGATCCCGTCGAGGTAGGGTAGGTTCTTGTTCCAGTAGTTCGTGTTCTTCTCCATTACCCATATCTCGTTCTCGACGCGTCGCTTCGTTCTGAAAGGACCCGTGCCGGGTATGTTAAAGACCTTGCGCAGGTCGTAGTTGTTCTCCTCAAGCGTCTTCTTGCTGAAAATGACATTCCAGCCGCTCGCGAAGGCGGACATCATGAAATTCACTGACCGGGGTGCTGCCAGTTTGAACTCGACGGTATACTTGTCAGGCGTGTTGATCTCCTTGACAGCGGTAAACAACGCGCTCCGAGGGATGCTGATCCCAGGGGGCGGCTTGCAGATCCGGTCATAGGTCGCCTTCACGTCGGCTGACGTGAAGTCAGTGCCATCATGGAACTGCACGCCTTGACGCAGGTGGAAGGTATAGGTCTTGCTGTCTTTGGTGATTTCCCAACTGTGGGCCAGATCGGGGACGATGCTCTTCCCGCTGTCTCTTGGGTCGCGTCGTACCAGGTTGTCGAACATGCATCCCTGGGTACCGATGTTGCCGACCGTACCTGATTGATGCACGTCGAAATGTGGTGGGCGATTGAGGATGCCGTAACGCATCACGCCACCGCGCTTCGGGCTGGGTTCGGGCGCCGCCATTTGGAATCCGGACCCATCGAATTCATAGGGAATATCGGCCGCGAGGCCATATCGCGGGGCCAAAGCGTAAGGGCCCAGCAATGCCGCCACGCTGCCACGCAGCATACCACGGCGGGATAAACGATGATTTGCATTCATGGTGACGGCTCCTCCCGATCTTACGCTCTTGATTAGGCGTCTGCACAACGCGTGCTCTAAACGGCACGTCAAGTCATCGACCCTCAAGCTGGCGAGGTTTGCCCGGACGATTTGCTCGAAGCGTACATTCCCTCGCGAGCCGCAGGCATAAATCACCGCGACCACTCTCGCTCACAGATCTTCTTCGCGGACGCTGGCCGCGTTCGATGAAGCTTACCTACTATTATGTGTCCGATCTGCGAAATCCAGCAAGATCAGTTGCGCTATCTTCGAATATGGCAGCGGCACTGCCGCGATTATCAGAAGGGGTGGTTTGATCGCGAGCCTTCGGCTGTCGGACCTGTTCCTACAATTTGTGCCGTCCAGTCCTGGCTGGCTTAATATTGCTATTGGCAACGTTCCACGGGAAATGGCGTCGAGCACCGGAAAAGGCCGGGCGTTTTGGTTGTTGTCAGGGTGCGCGCACCGGCATTCGGATGATTTGCAAATTGCGTCTTCGCAGAGTGTCGACAATCAGGCGGTTTAACGCCCTCTGGTAGCAAGCGTCGCACGGTTCAACACAACTATCTCCATCGTACTGGAGATAGCAGAATTTCAGACCTTCGCTCCACGCTAACGATGCCAGCTCTGCCGCGGTGCTGCGGTGCGCAGGGGGCTTTGCGATCGGAGTCGCGCGATCCATGCGGCGCATAATGTGCACCGAACCATGGATCGGGCGTGAAGTTGGCGGCCCAGTGCCGTCAAAAAAAGATCAGAGAGGCCTCAAAACGAAGACCTGCCGACACGTGCC
>JBKPSV010000150.1:0-4163 GCA_046735215.1 Pseudomonadota bacterium
AGATGCGGCGATGCACCGCTGCCCGCGACCAGAAGCTGCGACGTTACATAGCGACGTCCATCCGATCGCTGACCGCCGAAATGCATGATGACGATCTCGCTTCCCGAATCCGCCGGCACGCGATCCGGCGCGGCCTGGCGCAGGGCACCCAGGATGGCCGTGGTAATGCGCTTGATCGTCGAGGTGCGGCAGCCGGTCGGGGCCGGCTCGCGCGGATTGACCAGGCTGCCTTCAGGTAGGTGGAACGCGAGCGGCCGGAAGCAGCCGCCATTGTTCGGGATGCGACCTTCTGGATCAGTCACGGAACGCAACGCAAAGCAGGCGGCGGCATACGGCCCCGAGGCCATGCAGTTGAACGGACCGCGTACCTGTGACGAGGTCCCAGTGAAGTCGCACGTCATCTGGCCGTTCTCGATGGTCACGGCGACTTCGATCCGCACCAACTTGTCCAATTCGATGCCGTCATTGTCGAGGTAGTCGACGTGCCGATACGTCCCCGCCTGCAGGCTGTTCAATGCCTGCCGCGTCATCGTTTCAGCACGGTTCAGCAGTTCGTCGAACAGGGCCACCAATTCATCGCGTCCGAAGCCGCCGGCCAGTTCACTCAGCCGACGCGCGCCTATCGTGCAAGCGGCAACCTGCGCGTTGATATCGCCCATCAGCACGTCAGGCAGCCGCACGTTCCGTCGTAGCATCGCAACCAACGTGGCGTTCAGTGTCTCGCCGTGGCGAAACTGCAGCAGTGGGATACGGATGCCCTCCTGGAAGATCTCGGTTGCGTTGGTTGGCGTTGATCCGGGCGCCATACCACCGACATCCTGGTGATGCGTCATCGCCGCGCTGATCGCGATCACCTGCCCGCCTGCGAACACCGGCATCATGATTGCGATATCCGGCAAGTGTGTTCCGCCCATATAAGTGTCATTCAGAATCCAGATGTCTCCGTCGCTCATCGTCTCCAGCGGCACGTCCTGCAGCAGGCGACCCACCATTGGGGTCAGTGCGCCGAGATGTACGGGGATGGCCAACGCCTGTGCCAGCGTTTCGCCGCGCAACGTGAACAGGCTGGCCGAGGCATCGAGGCCTTCTTTGACGATGGCGGAGAACGCGCTGCGTACCAGCGTCAGCTGCATCTCGTTGGCGATACCGTCGAGCTTGTTGCGCAGCACTTCCAGTGTGATCGGGTCCACGTCCATCTCAGCCTCGCGTCAGCAGCAGGTTGCCGTTGTCCAATACTGTCCCATACCAGCCCGGTTCGACCAGCGTGGTGGTGTCGTCCTGCTCCACGATTGCCGGCCCGCTGAGCGTTAGACCAGCCGGCATGGCAGCACGGTGAAAGATGGCCGCCGATATCGATGAACCTGCACTGGCGACACGAATGTTGCGCGGCGTCTTCTCTGGAGCCTCGTCCAGCGGCCGATAGGTGCCTTCATCCAGGTGATCGCTGCCGCCGGCGCGGTGAACCGTGCGCAGGTTGACGATTGCCGCAGGCTGCTCTGTGGCGTGGCCGTAAATACGATCGTGCAGCGTCAGGAATTCGCGATACAGCTTGTGCAGCGCGTCCGGTGTACTAGCATCGAGCGGGACTTCAAGGTGATATGACTGGCCAATGTACCAGACATCGGCGGAATACTGAATCGAAGTTGGCATACTGCCAACAGCTTCCTCAGCCATCAGCGCGGCACATGTATGGTCCAGTTCGCCCAGCACACGAAGCACATCGCCGACATCCAGCCCCTTGAGCGGACGCGGGAACGCTACGGCAACCTCGTGTTCGATGGGTGCGGCGAGTAGCCCAGCCGCCGACAGCACGCCAGGATGGCGGGGGATCAGCACACTGCCGATGCCAAGATCGGCAGCCAGGGCAGTCGCATGGATCGGCCCCGCGCCACCCAACGCGACCAGGGTGAAGCCGCGCGGATCGAGGCCACGACGGATGGACACCAGGCGAATGCCTTCGACCATCTGGGCGTTGACCACACGATGAATGCCCAATGCGGCATCCTCCACAGACAAGCCGAGTGGTCGGGCGATACGACGCTCGATGGCGGCATGTGCGAGCGCAGGATCCAGCGTCACCGAGCCTCCGGCGAAATACGCCGGGTCGAGCCAGCCGAGCACCATCGAAGCATCGGTGACCGTTGCTTCCTCGCCGCCGCGTCCATAGCAGGCAGGGCCGGGCTCGGAGCCGGCAGAGTGCGGTCCGACGCGCAAGCCGCCTGCGCCATCGATCCAGGCGACTGACCCGCCGCCAGCGCCGATTGCATTGACGTCAACCATTGGCACGCGCACTGGGAACCCAGCGATGCTACCTTGCGCGCGAATCACGGGCTCGCCGCCCTCAACCAGGGCGATGTCGCTCGACGTGCCGCCGACATCAATGGTGATCAGGTCGCGGTAGCCGGACGAACGCCCGACGATCGCACCACCGATCACTCCCGCGGCGGGGCCCGACAGGAACAGCCGCACCGGTCGCTTGCGCGCCACCGACGTGCCAGCAAGGCCGCCGCGCGACTGCATGACCTGCAACGGCGCGCTGACACCAGCCATTCGCAGGCCAGCTTCCAGGCGCTCAAGATAGCGACCGACGATCGGCTTCATATACGCGTCGAACGCGGTGACGACGGTGCGCTCGTATTCGCGGAAGGTCGGATCGACCTCGCTCGACAAGGACACCGCGATGCCGGGTTGTGCCGCTTCGATCAATGCGCGTGTGCGCTGTTCGTGCTGGGGGCGCAGGAAGGAGAACAGGTAACACACCGCAATCGCCTGCACGCCATCGGCGACCAACTCATCGACCGCCTGGCGCACTGAGGCCTCATCCAGCGGCACGATGATCTCGCCTTCGGCCGAGACTTGCTCGCGTGCCTCCTTGCGCTGCGCACCAGGGGCCAGAAACACCGGTGTCACGGGTTCGAGCAAAATGCGATGCAGATCCTGGCGAAGCTGGTAGCCGATCTCCAGGATGTCGCGAAACCCTTCGCTGGCGATCAGGCCAATCTTCGCACCCCTGCGTTCCAGCACCGCGTTGGTCGCGATGGTTGTCCCGTGCAGAAACCGCGCAATATCGTCCGAAGCCACGCCGAAGCTGCGCCCAAGTTGGGTGATGGCATTCAGCACCGCCTGGCTGGGATCGCCGCGCGTGGTGGGGATCTTCAGCGTCTGCATGGTCTGGCCGGCGCGGCGGCAGACGATGTCAGTGAAGGTGCCACCGATGTCCACGCCGATATCGACTGTCATGATCTTGCCCGCCGACACTTCGCCATCAACAGACCTCCTTGTTCCTCACCCGCGAAGCCGTGCTTGCATGTCTCGCCCAGATAGCACGGCAGCCTTGCGATCGGGCAGGTTGCCTCCTCCCGGCGGGGATGACAGAACCCGCTCCGCGTCCAAAAAATAACGAGGCCGACCTTTGCCCGACGAGGGCTTTCGCCCCAAGACAGCATCGACTGAGCTCGCACAAGGTCCTTCGGTGCACCGCACTCTGATCTTGGCCGCATGCTTGATGGCAACCTTTATGGCGGCGGTCGAGAGTTCAATCATCGCCACCGCGATGCCGACAATTGTCGCTGACCTGGGCGGCTTCAACCTATTTTCCTGGGTATTCGCCGTCTACCTGCTGACCCAGGCGGTTAGCATTCCGGTCTACGGTCGGCTCGCCGATATGTATGGCCGCAAGAAGGTGTTCTACGCCGGTGCGGGGCTGTTCCTGGTCGGCTCCGCGTTGTGCGGCTTCTCGAGCAACATGGTGATGCTGATCGTGTTCCGCGCGCTGCAGGGCTTCGGTGCCGGCGGCGTGCAGCCGATCGCCACCACGATCCTCGGCGACATCTACACGCCGACCGAGCGTGCGCACATCCAGGGCCTGGTCTCCAGCGTGTTCGGCATCGCCGCCGTACTCGGGCCACTGCTCGGGGCGTTTCTCGTCGAGCAGGTCAACTGGCAATTGGTGTTCTGGGTCAATGTCCCGATCGGAATCGCCGCGATCGCAATGATCGCTGCATTCCTGCGAGAGCCAGAGACCCACCATCCGCGGCGCATCGACTACCTGGGCTCCCTGCTGCTGATGCTGTCGATCACGGCATTGATGGTTGTGCTGGTGCAAGGTGGGGACATGTCGCACGGGGCATTGTTGATGGCGGGCGCGATTTGCCTGGCGACGC
>JBKPSV010000151.1:0-14697 GCA_046735215.1 Pseudomonadota bacterium
TGAACGCGCGCATCCGCGAGAACAGCGAAGTGAGCACGCGGCTGATGACGCCGGACGCGGCGGTCGAGATGGGCGCGATGGCACTGTTCGGGGAAAAATACGGCGAGGAGGTGCGCGTCGTGTCGATGGGCCGTGGCGAGGACAATAAGCCGGCCTACTCGATCGAACTGTGCGGCGGCACGCATGTGCGGCGCACCGGCGATATCGGCTATTTCAAGATCCTGTCGGAGGCGGCGGTTGCCGCGGGGGTTCGTCGCATCGAGGCGGTCACCGGTGCGTTCGCCGAAGCCGTGGTGGCGGAGACGCAGCGGCGGTTGAACGACGTGGCGGGCGCACTGCGGGCCAGCCCGGCGGATGCTCCGGAGCGGGTGGCGGCAGTGCAAGAGAGCGTGCGCAGGCTGGAGCGCCAGGTGGCGGACCTGCAACGCAAGCTGGCCACCGGTGGCAGCGCTGCCGAGGTCCAGGAGGTGAATGGCGTCAAGCTCGCCGCGCGCAACCTGGGCGAAGTACCGGCACGCGACCTGAAGGGACTGGCCGATGCGATCGGCAAGCAGATCGGCAGTGGCGTGGTGGCACTTGTATCAACGGCGGAAGGCAAGGCCAGTATCGTGGTCGGCGTATCGCCGGATCTGACCGGGCGGTTCAATGCAGTGGAGCTGGTGAGGGCTGCCTCGGCTGCTGTTGGTGGCAAGGGCGGGGGTGGTCGTCCGGACATGGCTCAGGCCGGTGGGCCAGACAGCGCGGGAGCCGACGCGGCGCTCGCGGCGGTGCGCGGCGCGCTGCAGGCGCATCGACCGGCTGATCTGCATTAGTACGCGTCAAGGCCCTATCGTGAGGCTTCGGGATGCGGCGCTCAAGATTCCGCAGCTGAGAAGGCTGATCGAGCAGCGCGATGCGCTGCTGGTCGAACGTGGCTATCTCGCAGGCTCGTTGGCCGCTGCGCAGGATCAGCTTCGCAGCTGTCAGGTACCGAGTCCATTCCTGCACTACGCTGCGACGTTCGATCCTCAGGAGGTGATCCGTCGCCACGCAGTTGCCGACGTGCAAGGCACGCCCGGTTACCTGACCAACTTCCTCGGCGTGCACATCGATCCGAATTTTTTTCCTGACATTCTTAAAGGTCGCGACGGGGAGGTCGAAGGTATCCCAATCCCCGCCAACTGGCACGCAGACGTCTCTGAGTGGGGCGCAGCGCTTCGTGCCGTAGACCTGGCACGCCATGAATTCACTGTTGTGGAACTGGGTTGCGGCTGGGGTTGCTGGCTCAACAACACCGGTGTGGCTGCGCGGCGTGCAGGTCTTGGTGTGCATCTGATTGGGATCGACGGTGACGCGGGTCATCTCAAGTTCGCCGAAGAGGCCTACGCAGCGAATGGATTCACACGCGAGCAAGTGACCCTGCATCGGGGAGTCGCAGCGCCAAGCGCAGGTGTTGCGCTGTTTCCTCGCCAACCGGAGGCGGGAGTCGATTGGGGACTGGAACCGATCTTTGGCGCCACGGAACAGCAGCGGCTTCTCGCTGCACGGTCGGGTAGCCACGACGAACTGCCTATGATTGCGTTGCAGACGCTCGTGGCCCCGTGCCGACGGGTCGATCTGCTGCACATCGATATACAGGGCGGTGAGGCGGACTTCATCGCCGGTTGTCTCTCTGTCATGAACAGCAAGGTCGCTTATCTGGTGGTCGGGACGCATTCGCGGCAGATCGAAGGCCGCATCATGGACACCTTGCTTGGGGCCAGATGGAAACTTGAGATCGAGCGACCGGCGATCATCTCGCTGTTGGGTGACGGTCCCCTGGTGACTGTCGATGGCGTACAGGGATGGCGCAATCCGCGGCTTGATCTCGCTTAATCGTGGTGGACAGGCTGAGGCGGCTTAGGCGTTGTAGCGCTTCTCTCGTGACATCTGACGACGCGCACAGTCTTGAGCAGACGGCCACGCGCCTCGCGTTCTTCGTGGTCGGATTCGGGATGTCAGCCTGGGCGCCGCTGGTGCCGTTCGCGCAGGCCCGCAGCGGCATCGGCGCATACGGTCTGGGATTGCTGCTGCTGTGCCTGGGCGCCGGCTCGATCGTCACCATGTCGCTCGCGGGCGCTCTGGCCGCGCGGTACGGGTGCCGTCGGGTCATGCTCGCCTCGGCAGTGCCGCTCTGCGTCAGCCTGCCGCTGCTGGCGGTGCTGGTCGATCCGGCCGCTCTGGCGGGCGCGCTGCTGATATTTGGCGGCGCGCTTGGATCGCTCGACGTGACGATGAACATGCACGCGATCATCGTCGAGCGCGCCAGCGGACGGCCGATGATGTCCGGATTCCACGGTCTGTTCAGTGTGGGCGGCATCGCCGGCGCTGCCTGCGTCACATTGGCACTGGGCATCGGTGCGTCACCGCTGGTCGCCATTCTGTCAGTCGTCGCCATCATCGTCGCGGCGATGGCTCTGGCGGGACCGCATCTGCTTGCCTACGGCAGTCAGAGTGATGCCCCAGGCTTCACCCTGCCGCGCGGCATCGTGTTGTTCATCGGCGTGCTCTGCTTCGTGGCATTCCTGGCGGAAGGCGCGATGCTGGATTGGAGCGCGGTGTTCCTGACCTCGGAAGTCGGTATGGCAACGACCTATGCCGGCGTTGGCTATGCCACGTTCTCGGCGACCATGACCATCGGCAGGCTCGCCGGCGACCGCGTTGTGGCGCGGTTCGGCGGGCCGGCCGTCGTCGTATTCGGTGGCGTGTTCGCAGCGCTCGGTTTTGCATTGGCTATTCTTGCCACGTCCTGGCCGCTGGTCGTGCTCGGCTTCGGTCTGGTCGGTGTCGGATGCGCCAATATCGTGCCGGTGCTGTACACACGCATCGGTCGCCAAAGTGTTATGCCGGAACATGCCGCAGTTTCGGCCGTCACCACTCTGGGCTACGCGGGGATTCTCGTCGGGCCGGCGTTGATCGGCTTCATGGCACAGGGGGCGGGTTTGTCGGCCGCGTTCCTGCTGCTGATGTTGCTGCAGTTAGGCGTCGCCGTCGGAGGCTGGCTGCTGCGCGACGCACGCGTCACATCATGTCGCCGCCATTGACGTGCAGCACCTGCCCGGTCACGAACCCCGCGGCTTCGCTGGCGAGATAGGTACAGGCCGCCGCGATCTCATCGACATGGCCGACGCGGCGGACCGGGATCTCGTTCACCCGTTCGCCATAGCCGTCGCGGAACTGCGGATACTGCGTCCAGTCGCGGGTGGTATCGATCAGCCCAGGCGACACGGTGTTGCATGTGATACCGAACGGGCCGAACTCGATCGCCAACGCCTTCGCCATGGCATAGACGCCAGCCTTGCAGGTGATGTTGTGCACGCGGTTGGGAATGGGCATGAAGCCGTCGCGGCCAGAGATGTGGATGATGCGTCCCCAATTGCGCTGCTTCATTCCCGGGATCACCGCTCGCGCGAGATAGAACGAGGCGTTGAGGTTGGAGTTCATATGCGCTGCCACTCCTCGAGCGAGATATCGAGGAACGGCGTGTGCAGCCGCAGCGAGGCGTTGGAAACCGAAATGTCCACGCCGCCGAATGTCGTGGTGGCCTGATCCACCATTGACTGAACCGCTGCGGGATCCGCGACATCGGCGAGCACCGCCAGCGCGCCAACGCCGAGCGTGCGTGCTTCCGCCGCAACGCCATCGATCGCGGACTGATTGCGGTGGCCGTTCACCACCACATTTGCTCCAAGGCGCGCGTATGCCAGCGCGATGGCGCGGCCGATGTTCTGGCCGGAGCCGGTGATCAGTGCGGTGCGGCCGGCGAGCGGCCTGGTGGGTTCGCTCAATGTCGGGCTTCCTTCCGGATGAGTACGATGCTCAGCGCTTTTCCGGCTTCGATTTGAAGCTGCGCGTTGGCACGTCGCGGAACAGCGAGAGATGCGTATGCTGCGCGAGCCACGGCGCACCGACGCGATCGCGGACGAACACGATGGTGGCCCGCCCCGGCCGATCATACGGCGTACCGTCCTGGTGGTAGCCGGTCGAATCGAACACGCCCATGCCGACAGCCTGCAGCCGGTCGGGCGAGACGATGGCGCGTATGTCCGGGCGGAAACGGAAATCGTCTGTATGCGGCCAGACATTGCGCCACTGCTGCTGTTCGGCTGCATCGCGGCCGGTCATGAAGTCGGTGAAGGTGCCGAACGCGATCATGTCGGGTGAGAAGATCGGTCGTGCGCCGGCGAAGTCCACGTCGCGCACATGCGCGGCAAGTGTGTCGAACCAGGCGGTGACGCCGGCGATGTCGTCCGGATGTACTGTCATTGTCATCTCCTCAGCGGCCGCGGAACTCGGGCTTGCGTCGCTCACGATTGGCGCGGATGCCTTCCTGCATGTCCTCGCTGTTGCGCACGCGGGCCAGGGTCTGGCTGACTGCGGCCATGCGTTCGACCGGGCCGATCGGCAGAACCTCGCTCACCAGCCGCTTGAGTGCGCCGATCACCAGAGGCGCAGATTCCAGCATGTCGTTGGCCATCGACAGTGCCTCGGTTTCATGCTGGCCATTCGGGACCACGCGGTTGACGAAACCCACCTCGTAGGCGCGCTGCGCACTGACTTTGCTGCACAGAAGCATCATCTCCATGGCGAGCTTGTGCGGCATCCGCGAGGCGAGCGAGCTGATCATACCGCCGGTGACGCCAAGCTTGGCCTCGGGGTAGTAGAAGACGGTGCTTTCGGTCGAAACCATCAAATCGCACATCATCACCATCACGATACCGCCGCCGATGCACCAGCCGGAGGTGGCGGCGATGATCGGCTTGTCAGTGTTGAAGCCGACCGTTGGAATGGCGCGCCAGAGCTCGGGCAGATCGGTGACATCGGCGCCGGCAGTAAAGGCACGCTCGCCGACCGAACTGAGGATCGCCACCCGCTGATCCGAGGCATCGAATGCTTTGAAGGCCTGCTGCAGTTCGACTGCCACGGCGCTGGAGATAGCGTTCATCTTTTCCGGGCGGTTGATGCGGATGATCGAGACAAGGCCGTGCTGTTCTGTGGTGACGACGCTCATGGTGGTTCCGCTCATGGGTTCATGTGAGGGCAGAGAGTTGAATCTTGTCGGCAGATCACGCAAGGTCAGCGGCTGATGAGCGACACGGTGCTGCCATGACCGAACACATTTCCATCTGCGAAGTTGGCCCGCGCGACGGGCTGCAGATCGCCAAGACTCGCATGACGACCGACGCGAAGGTGCACTGGATCCAGGCGATTGCCGCCGCCGGCGTGAAGGAGATCGAGGTCGGCAGCTTCGTGCCGCCTCGGGTCATTCCGCAACTGTCCGACACGCCGGAGATCGTCGAGCAATGCCTGAAGATCCCTGGCCTGGTCGTGCAGGCGCTCGCGCCCAATTTGCGCGGCGTGCAGAACGCCTATAACGCCGGCGTGCATAAGATCAGCATTCCGGTCTCGGTCAGCGAGGGCCACAGCATGGCCAACCTGAACCGCATGCCGGAGCAGTCGATCACCATGATGAAGGAGATCATGGACTGGCTGGCCGCACAGCCGCGGAAAGTGCCAGTGGTCGCCGGTTGCTCGACCGCGTTCGGCTGCTCGATCGATGGTGTCGTGCCGACGGCGAAGACCGTCGCGCTGGCGAAGGGCCTGGCGGATGCGGGTGTCGATCAGATCATGCTGGCGGACACGGTCGGCTATGCCCATCCGGCGCAGATCAAAGAGGTGGTGCGCGCGACGCGCGAGGCGATCGGCGACACGCTGTACGGGCTGCATCTGCACGATACCTGCGGTCTTGGCATCGCCAATGCGCTGGCGGGGCTGGAGGAAGGCATTCGCGCCTTCGATTCCTGCCTGGCCGGGCTCGGTGGCTGCCCGTATGCGCCGGGCGCTTCCGGTAACGTCGTCACCGAGGACCTGGTGTTCATGCTGGAGAGCATGGGGTTTGCCACCGGGATCGATCTGCAGAGGTTGATCGATGCGCGCCGGCTGCTGCATGAGGGCTTGCCGGCCGAGCCGATGCAGGGCCAGGTGCCGAAGGCCGGCATCCCGCGGACGTTCAAGGCAGCGGCCTGAGGCATCTTTCGCAGCGCGATTTCCGGATTGCCAGCGCTCGGCCGTTCAGGACGTACTGCGACGGAACTGGGACGGGGTGTGGCCAGTGTGGTGGCGGAATGCCGTCGCGAAGCGCGCCATTCCGCCAAAACCGACGGTCGTGGCGATCGAGGCGACCGGCATGCTGGTCGTCGCAAGCAACGTGCTCGCCCGCTCGATGCGCTGGCGCGAAAGATACTGCCGTGTCGATTGACCGAACGTCGCCTTGAAGATCCGGGCGAAATGGAAACGACTGAGGCCGACAAGCGATGCCAGTTCGCCCAACGTCAGATCACGCGCCAAATTTTGCGCAATGAAGTCGCACACCAGCCGTTCCTGCCGGCCGGTGAGGCGCCCCGTGGCGCGGATATCGCGGAGTGGACCGTGCTGCAGTCGGTCGAGTTCGAACGCCGCGACAAGGCAGAGCGCTTCGAGATAGCCCATGTCGGGTGGCGCGCCTTGGCGCATCGCTGCGCCGACTTTGCGCAAAGTGCTGGCGAGCCCGGCATCGCGAAAATACAACTGCGGCTCGGACGCACCGCGGATTCCCCTGGTCTCCAGTTCTTGCTCAAGCAGGTCTGGGTCGAAACTCAGCGCAGTGTAGCCGCTTCGGCGCGGAGACAGTTGTGACCAGCCGGTGATCTCGCAGCCTGGCGGAATGAACGTCATCGTGTCGCGCAGATCATGCGCATTCGTAACGGCCAATTTCTCAAGCCTTGCTTCGCCGTCGGTCAAGACGAGGTCATGCCATGCGAGAAACTGGCGCTCGCCGCACCATCTATAGTCGTAACGGGCTGGGCCTGCGAAATCGACGGCTTCGACGTGGAAACAGTTCGAGAACACCCGGGAATGGAGCGGTGCGATCGACCCAGGCTCTTTGATTCGTAGTTCCACGCCCTGCTTGTTCAACGCGTTAGCCCTACTCTGAAACCCTTGTGCGTGATTGCGTCATCGGTCTAGGGTATCCCGCAAGAAACGTAAAGTCGTAGCAATATCAGGTGGGTGTGCGACAGGATTTACACGACACTGCGGTCGAACCGGCAGTGGCCATTCGTGGCCGAAGTCACTGGAACGGATCAGGACTACGCGAGGCGCTTCGTGCGGCGACGCGCGGGTCTCATGAGCGTCTTCATTTCCACCGGGGTTTCGCCGCCATCGCGACCGCGCAGATCTCACGCGGCGAGTATTGCAGCCTGCTGACGCGACTGCTCGGGCTCTACCTTCCGCTGGAATTGGCTCTCGGCCTGCGACCTGAACGGAGCTTGTGGTTGCAGGCGGATTTGCGTTGCCTGGATGCACCGTACGCAGCGTCGCGCGTGCCGCTGTGCCGGTCCCTGCCGCGCGTTGACAACCACGCCCAACAACTAGGGGCGCGCTATGTGATCGAGGGAGCGGCGCTTGGGGGACAGGTTCTCGCCAAACGGCTGGATGCGTTGCTGGGACATGGTGGGGTAGCGGGCCGCCGTTTTTTCATCGGACGCGCAACCGCAACTGCTTGCGGCTGGCGATCCTTTCTCGCGGAACTTCACGCGTTCGACTCCCTGGCGGCCTCGCGCGGTGCGCTTATCCAGGCTGCCGTTGATACATTCGGCACATTCGAGCATTGGCTCTCCGGCTGGTCCTGTCAGTTGGCCCGATGAACATCCAGGTCGACCTCACCAATTGCGACAAGGAGCCGATCCACACCCCAGGTGCCATTCTGCCGCACGGGGCTATGTTGGTGATTGATGGCGACCTTGGCGAAATCCAGCAGGCGGCCGGCGAGACGTTTGGCCTGCTAGGCCGCGCACTCGATGCGCTGCTTGGCGAGCGGCTGGAAACCTTGCTGCAGCCTGACCAGATGCGCCTGTTGTGCGAGTTGTCTGCTGAAGCGCCGTTGACCACGCCACGACATTTGCTCGATCCGATTTTGCGTGTGCAGCCCGACCGACCAGTGGATGCCTGTATTCATCGTACGGGTGATCATTTTGTGCTCGAGTTCGTGCCGGCGGAGCTGCAGGAGGGCGCACGGCGTGATCCGCTTGCGGTGCTGCAGGAACTGATGGACGGCTTGGACCAGGCCGGCTCGCTGCAGGCGCTCTGCCAACTCGCCGCTGAACGCGTGCGTCGCGTCACCGGCTACGACCGGGTGATGGTGTATCGATTTCAGCCTGACGAATCGGGTTGGGTTTACGCCGAGAGTCGTGACACGCGACTGGTTTCGTTCCTGGACCTGCACTATCCGGCAGCGGACATTCCGTCCCAGGCTCGGTCGTTGTATCTGCGCAATTGGCTGCGGACAATCGTGCAGATCGATTACACTCCGGCGAGACTGGTGCCAGAGAGCAATCCGCGCACGCGCCAGCCGCTCGACATGAGTTACGCGACCCTGCGCGACGTGTCGCCGATTCATCGCGAATATCTGCGCAACATGGGCGTGGCAGCGTCGATGTCGATCTCTATCGTGGTGCAGGGGCGGCTGTGGGGGTTGATAGCCTGCCACCACTACAGCCCGCGTCAGCTGCCGCGTCATCTGCGCGCCGCATGCGAGATATTCGGTCCTATCTTTTCGTCGCAGCTTGAAACGCGTCAGCGTGCCGACGACATGGAGATGCATCTCGCCGGCCGTGGCCTTCTGCGGGAGATCTTGAGCGGTCTCACGGACCACGCGAACTTTGCCGATGGGCTTATCAGCGTATCTCCTAGCCTGATCGAGTATATCGTCGCCGGCGGGGCGGCGGTCAGCGCGATCGCGCGGGGTGGCGTCGCGCTTTATCTGAACAGTGCAATTCGTTCGCTGGGACGAACGCCGCCTCAGGAACATCTGCAGCCGTTGGCAGAGTGGGTTGTGAACCTGCTCGACAAAGACGGTCTGTTCCAGACGGATCGTCTAGGCGAGTTGTGGCCTCCGGCGCAGCAGTTCACGCAGGTTGCCTCGGGGCTGCTGGCGATTTCGGTGTCACGCCAGCCGAAGGATCTGATCCTCTGGTTTCGGCCCGAGGTTGTCGAAACGGTCAAGTGGGGAGGCGATCCCACCAAGGTGATCGAGCTTGGTCCGAATGGCGAGCGGCTCACGCCACGTAAGTCGTTCGAAGTCTGGAAACAGGAGGTCCGCGGGCGTGCCACGCCATGGGCAGCGGCGGAAATCCAGGCAGCCGTTGATCTACGCATCGCGCTGCTCGAAATGATCGTCCGTCGGGTTGATGCGGCAGCGCGCGAGCGCGACCACCTGCGAGAGCAGGAACGCCTGCTGATGGCGGAACTGGATCACAGGGTGAAGAACGTGCTAGCCAATGTGCAGGCTCTCGTGCGTCAGAGCAGCCGCAATGCAGGCTCGGTGCGCGACTACGTGAGCAGCCTGGAAGCGCGAATCGTTGCGATGGGCAAGGCGCACAGCCTGCTGACCGAAAGTCGCTGGCGAAGCGTGTCGCTGCAGAGTCTGATCGAGGAAGAGCTTGCCCAGTTCTCTCGCAGCGGGATCGCGATGCACGGACCGGTGATCCTGCTGACACCCAACGCGGCGCTTGTGCTGTCGTTGGCAGTGCACGAGCTGGCGACGAATGCCGGCAAATACGGTGCCCTTTCGGTCGAAACTGGCAAAGTGGCGATTAGTTGGCGGAAGACTGGCGATGGCGGCACGGAGCTTCGCTGGATCGAAACCGGTGGGCCCCAGGTCCAGAAGCCGCGTCGGCGCGGTTTCGGTTCTACTTTGGTCGAGCGGGCATTGGCGATCGAGACAGGTGGCGAGGCACGTATCGACTTTCTGCCCACGGGCGTGCAATGCGTGGTGTCGTTGCCCTGCTCGTCAATCATTGATCCGTAATACGGGGACCTCTGCGCGATGACGAACGGCGAAAGGCCAAGGGTTCTGGTGGTCGAAGACGCGGCACTGGTCGCCATGCTCCTTGAGGAAATGCTCGATGACTTGGGCTTCGATGCGATCGGGCCGGCGTCCGACCACGCAAGCGCCTGCCAGATGGCCCGGGAGCCTGGGATCGACGCAGCGATTCTCGATGTCAACCTGCATGGTAAGATGTCCTGGGACGTCGCAGCACTGCTCAAGAAGGCGGATGTACCATTCGCCTTCAGCACCGGTTATGATTCGGCGACGATGCTACCGCCGAATCTCGCTGACATTCCGGTGCTCACCAAGCCGTTCGATCTTGGACAGCTGGAGCGCCTGCTGCATGCGTTGGTGCCTTCGGCGCCGCGGACAAGCGCGCCGATCCAGCCGACTGATGTTACGATCTGAACGGATGGCGATGGCGTCGCACGCAGCGCGTATGAAGAAGTTGGCGGTCGCTGACGTGCAAGACGACTGCCTCAGGATGTCGCTGCGCCTCCAGCCAATCAGGGAGTATCGTGGGCCAGCGCCGCGATTTGCGGTGGTGCGTCCGCATTAACCTTCGGCAGTTCCTCGGCATTCAACGTCTCACGCGCCAGTAGAGCGGCCGCGCCTGCGTCCAGCGCCGGCCGGTTGTTCTGCAGGATCCGCACCGCGCGATTGAGCGCGCCCTCGAGAATCGATCGCACCGACCGATCGATCTCGTACGCCGTCTCGTCGGAGAAGCGGCGCTGCTGCCAGAACACTCCCGGTTGATTCAGGAACTGGCCCTGCTCGGTGTCCCAGGCGACCGGTCCCAGTTTCGAGTCCATGCCGAAGCGCAGCACCATGCCTCGCGCGATGTCTGTCGCCTTGGCGAGGTCGTCGGCCGCGCCGGTGGAGACGTCCTCGCCCAGCTGCATCTCGGCGGCACGACCGCCCATCAGCACCGTCATCTTGTCCGCAAGTTCCTGTCGGCCCATCAGGAACCGATCGTCCGTTGGCCGTTGCAAGGTGTAGCCCAGCGCGCCGATGCCGCGCGGGATGATCGACACCTTCTGCACCGGATCGCTGCCCGGTATCGCCAGGGCGACGAGCGCGTGCCCCATCTCGTGATAGGCGACGATCCGGCGCTCACGCGGAATAAGGATGCGCGACTTCTTCTCCAGCCCGGCGACGATGCGCTCGACCGCGCCGGTGAAGTCATTCCCGGTGATGGCATCGCCGCCGCGGCGGGTTGCCAGAACTGCCGCCTCGTTCGCCAGATTGGCGAGGTCGGCGCCGGTGAACCCCGGCGTCAACGCAGCGATCTCTTCCAGCGATACATCGGACGCGAGCTTCAGGTTCTTCAGGTGGATGCGGAGGATTTCCACCCTGCCTTGTTTGTCGGGCCGGTCCACCAGAACCTGGCGGTCGAAGCGTCCCGCGCGCAGCAGCGCGGGATCGAGAATCTCTGGCCGGTTGGTCGCTGCCAGGATCACGATCGCAACCGAGCGGTCGAAGCCGTCCATCTCGGCCAGCAGCTGGTTGAGCGTCTGTTCCTTCTCGTCCTGTCCGGCGACGGGGTTGACGCCGCGGGCGCGCCCGAGCGCGTCGAGCTCATCGATGAAGATGATGCAGGGCGCCGAGCCCCGCGCCTGTTCGAACAGATCGCGCACCCGGGCGGCACCGACGCCTACGAACATCTCGACGAATTCGGCGCCGTTGGTGGCATAGAACGGCACGCCCGCTTCTCCTGCCACCGCGCGCGCCAGCAGCGTCTTGCCGGTGCCCGGCGGCCCGACCAGCAGGATGCCGCGCGGGATGTGCGCGCCGAGACGGGTGAACTCCTCGGGCCGCTTCAGGAAATCGACGATCTCGTGCAGTTCCTCCTTGGCCTCGTCGACACCGGCCACGTCGGCAAACGACACCTTGACGTCGGTCTCGGCCACCAGCTTTGCCCGCGAGCGACCGACCGACAGCAGCCCGCCGCCAAAGCCGCCGCGGCCGCCCATCATCATGCGAGAGGCGAACATCCAGATGCCGACGAACAGCAGCGGCGGCAGAACCCATGACAGCAGCGTGCCGACGGCACCACCGTCGGTGGCCGCGCCGGTGAACTGGACGTTGTGCTTGGCGAGCTGGCTCGCGAGGTCCGGCGGCACCTGGACAGTGGTGAAATTGCTGCGGCCGCTCGCCATTTTCTCGGTGAGGGTGCCGTGGATCACGTTGCCAGCGACCGTCACCTCTTTCACCTTGTTGGCGTCGAGATATTGCTGGAATTGGCTATAGGGGATCACGTCGGTTCCCCCGCCGCCATTGCCGCCGCCGAACAAGCCAAGTGCGGCGATCACCACCAGCCCTGCGACGACCAGCCAGATCGAGGACGAGAAGTCCGGTTTTCGCACGGCCACTCAAAAGCCTCCTGTCAGGTTGGCTGAATGTGGGCCACGCGAGGGGCGGCAGCAACCGCGTGAAACTGTTATCGACATGCAGCCGATATCTCCTCTGCCGGGTCGTGGAACGGGTGCTTCTCTCGCCTTGTTCTGCTCAGACCGATGAACGAAACGGTGCTGTAAGCCTGATCACGCACTCTGCGGGCATACCGTACGCAGACCTGAGTACGCGGCTGTGCAAACAGCAACGCTAAATTTACCGGCAGGACTTAGAACCAAGACAAACGATGCTGTTCGGTGCCTTGGAGTGGCTGTCGATCGTCAGACCTTTACCATTCTCGGCGCCAGTGGCTTCATAGGCAGGGCGTTGGTCGCCTGGCTGGAAAGCCGGGACCAGATTGTGCACGCAGTGACCCGCGCTTCACTGCCGGTATTGCTGGCGACGCGTCGGCCAGCAGGCCACATCATCGACTGCGTTGGCATGACCATCGATTGCCAGCTTTGTCCGCTTGATGCCGCCGAGGCTCATGTCGGCTTAGTTGCCCGCTGCCTTACGGAGCTGAAATTCGATTCCTTCTTGCTGCTGTCGTCAACGCGCGTCTATGCGCGTGCCGCGACTACACACGAAGATGCCGTGCTTTCGGCACAGCCGAGTGACCCTTCGGACCTGTACAGCGTTACCAAACTGGCAGGCGAGGCGCTGTGTCTCGCCGACCCACGCTGCACGACGCGGGTCGCGCGTCTGTCCAATGTTTACGGCATCGACATGCCCGCGGCCGCGTTCCTGGCAGGAGTGCTGCACCAGGGTCGCCTTACCGGCAAGGTGAGGTTCGACCAGAGCCCGGAAACAGCGCGGGACTATGTGAGCGTCGCTGCGGTCGCGCGCTTGCTGCCTGTCATCGGCGCCACGGGCCGACACCGGCTCTACAATGTTGCCGCCGGCAGGAACACTTGTCATGCCGCCATCGCTCTCCGTCTGCACGAGATCGCCGGCTGGCAGAGCTTGTTTGCGTCCGATGCACCGACTGTGCGCCACAAGCTGATCGATACCACCCGCACCAATACCGAGTTCGGACCCACCTGCAGTGATCTTCTGGCCGACTTGCCGGCGCTGCTCGCTCTTGGACAGGAAGCCCAATGCTCACCATCGATGAGGCACATGGCCGCGTAACCGTCGGACGCGCTGACGGAACGACCGAGGATCTTGCGCTCGACACGCCCGAGGCATTCGAGGCGGTTTCCGCCGCATGGCTCCGCTGCGGTTGGGACGTGAAATACGTGCATGGCTTTACCTGGATGGGCCGCCCGGTGATGCAGCTGCCGGAGGACATGATCCGCATCCAGGAGGTCATCTGGCGCCTGCGCCCGGATGTGATCGTGGAGACCGGAGTTGCGCACGGCGGGTCGCTGGTGTTCTACGCCAGCCTGTTCGAGGCGATGGGCAACGGTCGTGCCATCGGCATCGATGTCGACATTCGACGCCATAACCGCACGGCGATCGAAGCGCATCCGGTGGCTGCCCGCATCACTCTGATTCAGGGTAGTTCGACGGCGTCCGGAACGCTCGCCGCGGTGCGCCACAGCATTGGCCCGGACGAGCGCGTGATGGTCGTGCTGGATTCCAATCACTGTCGCGCGCACGTGGAGGCCGAACTCGATCTTTATGCGGGGCTGGTTTCACCAGGCTCCTTCATGGTGGCATGCGATGGCATCATGGCCGAGCTTGTCGGCGCACCGCGCAGCGCGCCTGACTGGGCCTGGAATAATCCGGTCGCCGCCGTCGAGGCGTTCCTTGCACGCAACCCCGCATTCGTTCTGGAGGAACCAGGGTTTCCTTTCAACGACGGAGCGGTGCGCAACCGGGTGACCTACTGGCCAAAAAGTTTTCTCAGGCGGCGCTGAATATGGCGCTGCCGTCAGTGCACCTGACTGGTCCGCGCGGGGCATATCCTTTCTCGCAACCTTTTGGCGCATTGCAGAGGTGGTAGCTGCACCGCGAAACCGACTGGAGATCACTTCGCCGGCTTCGCAACCCCTGCTCAGTAACGACTGAGTCTAAGAGATCTCTCAGGGGGTGTGGGTTTCACCCGCTCGGCTGATGCGCATCGGTGGGGAAATCCTGTTCCGCAGCGTCCATGGCGCTATGAAGCGATCCATCTGCGGATTCAGCCGGCGTGCTTTCAGTAGCCGACGAGCCATGGTCGAGAGCGGTTGTTCTAAGGTGCGGTGCACCAGAATCCCGACAACGCAGACCGCAACAGCCGTCCCCACGATCAACACCGAAGATTCGAATGCTCCCGGCTTTACCCTCGCAGTAATCTTCTGCGTTGCTTCGGTTACGAACGGATGTGTGAGGTATATGGAGTAACTGGCGTTGCCGATAACGAGGCACCAGCCGGCTTTCACCACCCACTCCCACCGCTCAAGAATAAGCGCGCCACCCACAATCAGACAGGC
>JBKPSV010000152.1:0-38591 GCA_046735215.1 Pseudomonadota bacterium
CGCAGGTTCACCCGCCTCCACCGCGCGACTTTCGCGCTGCCATTTCGGCAACCCCCCGTCCAGCACTGCGGCGTTGTCATGGCCGAACAGCCCCATCAGCCACCAGCCGCGTGCCGCCGAGGCCAATCCCTTCTGATCATAGAACACCACGCGCGAGTCATTGGTCACGCCAAGTGCGCCCATCAGTCTGGCGAACCGCCCAGGTGTCGGCACCATGTGCGGCAAGTCAGTGTCCGGATCGGCCACCACATCAATATCGAAATAGCGCGCTCCTGGAATATGCGCGCGGAGGAATTCCGTGTCGCCGTCCTTGTCCTCATTGGGCAAGTACTTGGTAGCGTCGAAAACGATCAGGTCCGGCTTGCCGAGTTCGCTCGCAAGCCAGTCAGTGGTGACAAGCGGTCCCATCAATTCCCCCTCTGCGCATGGCCGGTGCAGTGTCGGCAGCAGCCCCTGGGAGTCAATCAGTGCAGCCGGCCTCCCGGGCGTGCGTCAGCCCTGCGATCGGCTCCACAATCCTTGCCAATAGCGATGCCAATGCGCCTTGATCTGCGGCTCGCTCTGGCCCTGGTCATAGGCGGGCGATATCAGCGGCGCGGCACGTTCCACCTTCACCAGCACGACATGCTGCTTGGCAGTGGTCGAGCCGCGCCTTTTGTAGAAGGCCAGTGCCTGCTCGAACTGGGCGCCTTGCAGGATCGTCGCGGTCCCTTTGAAGCGATAGCCCTTGCGTGAGAGGTTGTCGACGACGTTGATCTCTACGGCGGGGTTGTGCCGCAGATTGGCAATCGTGGCCGGCGAGCAGATATCGGCGAAGACCAGGTGTTCATCATCCCACACCGCCGTAGTGCCTTTCGGAGAGAGGTTCGGCGTGCCGTCGATGCAGACTGTCGCAATGAAGCCTAACTGCTGCTCCTCCACTATGCGTCGCATGTCTTCCGTCAGAATGCCCATGCGCTGGCTCCTCGCGGATGAGATCGCTATTCCGCCGGCGTGATGATGATGCGCCGGTTCTGCTTTCCCTTGTTCTCGATCTTGACCACCGAGATGCGGCCAATCTCACCGGTGCGCGCAACGTGCGTGCCACCGCAAGGCTGCAGATCCACGAGCGTTCTTTCATCGCCGATCCGCATCAGCCTCAGCCGGCCGGCACCGCGCGGCGGTGCCACTGACATCGTGCGCACCAGATCCGGATTGGTGTCCAGCACCGTGTCGTCCACCCATTCCATTCGTACCGGATAGTCGGCATCGATCAGTGCATTCAAGCCGGCCTCGATATCCTCCTTCGGCGGTGGGCTGGGCAGATCGAAATCGAGCCGCGAACGGTCGGCACCGACCGACCCGCCGGTCACCGCGGCGCCTTTAATCACGCTGCACAGCAAATGCATCGCGCTGTGCATGCGCATCAGCCGGTGACGACGGTCCCAGTCGATCTCACCCTCGACGAGTGCGCCCGCCGGCGGCAGAACGGCATCGGGCGCGGGCAAATGCCGGACGGCCTCGCCATCACCTTTCACCGTATCGACGATCGGCGTTTGCTTACCGTCCCAGCGGAGCACTCCCACATCGCCGGGCTGTCCTCCAGAGCGGGCGTAGAACACGGTCCGATCCAACACGATGCCATCTGGACCGCTCGCCAGCACTGTCGCACGCGCAGTGCACAGCCGGGGGTCGTCCAGGAACAGCTTTTCCGTCATCTATGCTTCCGGGCACAGGCCCGACCTTTCCTCGTCACATGTCCTGGCACGTGGCGGCTCTAACCGCCCCACTCCCTGCGTAGCGCCGCACGTTGTGCGGCCAACCACAACAGGCCAATGGTCACAACCGAGTTGCACATCTGTCCTGCCACCGCCGACGCTATCGCACTCTCGGCTGGCAGGACGCGCACACGGATGTCCTCATGCTCGTCCACTGCGCCGGCGTGTCCAACAATACCGCCGGGTCCCGCTGCCGGCGCACGCACGCGACCGACGAACAATTCACACAGCTCATCCGCGCCGCCCGGTGTCAGCAGGAACCCACCGATCCGGCGCAGGGCATCAACAGCGAGTCCCATTTCTTCCATGGTCTCGCGCCGCGCCGTCTGCTCCGCATCTTCGCCTTCATCGCACAGCCCGGCCGGCAACTCTACCAGCACCGGGTCGACCCGAGCCATCAGCGCTGGCAGCCGAAACTGCTCTATCAGCACCACCGCATCGGCCGAGGGATCATAGGGAAGCACAGCCGCCGCCGGGCCGCGTCGCCATACTTCCCAGATCCTTTCGCCCGACATCGCGCCGTCGAAGCGGCGGTGGCGGAACCGGACCACGTCGAGCGGAAACCGGCCGCTCCAGACCCGTTGTTCGGATAGCAATTCGACACTGGAATGAGCTGGGAGACTTGGAAAGCTGCGGTGTGGCATGCCGGGAAGATAGACCCGAAGGCTGCGGGTGGCATCCCCGCCTGGCTAGGCTGGCACGGCGGTCGCCACCAATTGCCGCAACCGCGCCGCTCCCGCGGGCCCCTTCAACGCGTCGCGCCAACTTGTCTCGGCCACACGCTGATGCGCGGCAATCGCTTCGTCCGCCCCGGTGATCATGGCGACCCCGGTGTGCGAAGAGGGATGCGCGTCGGACCGGAATGGATTGATCGCCAGACTGACCCTGTCACGCGCACGCAGGATCTTGAACGCCGAGGACGGTTCCGCCCCGGTGAGCAGACCGAACTGCAACCCCATCGGCTCGGTTTCCATCAGCGCAGCCATGTTTTCGACCTCGGTGACCGCGACGTCTCGGCAGATCCGCCGCACCCGGTCGGTGACGTTGATTCCGCCCGCGACGCCCGTTTCCAGCAGCCGCTGAACCGAGGACATCGACACCATCGCGATAATCCCTGGTCGCCGCATCGCGTACATGCGCTTGCGCGCGGCGAGGATGCCCATGACCTGCTCGGCCATCGACCGCATCGAGGTCCGCTCGACGGAGGCCTGGTCGGCGGCTTCCTCAAAGGCCTCACCAAGGGCGCTGTCGTAGGCGTCGGACGTGGTCAGGTAGCAGACCGGCCCATAGAGTTGCAGGATCTGGTCCGCCGTCTCCTCGATCTGCCGGATCCGCTCAAAATAGCCGATTGGCCGGTTGTAATACTCGACACCGATCCCCAGCAGCGAGAGCGGCGAAATCTTCAGCAACTCCGCCAGGCGCTTGATCGTATCGAGCTTGATTACCTCGCCCTTCTCGTAGCGATAAAGCGCAGCGCGCGAGACGCCCAGGCGGGCGGCTATTTCCTCGGCCCGCAGCCCGGACTCCAGCCGATAGGCGCGAAGTTGCTGACCGATCTCTGTGAAACGCATGGACATCCGGCCATCCCCCATCGGCCTGTGGCCGCAACCCCAGCGCGAATCACCGGAGTCTCAGAATCGGCACAACGGATCTAGCTTATGGCCAGCACGCTCGTAATTTCAATCCCTGTCCACCTGTTGCGACTCGCCGCGGCACAGGGGAAGTGGATCATTTCTTATCCCGAATAGAAAAATCCGCAAGACCCTCAATCGCCAGGACTAATGCCGAGTGATCGAGGTCCGCGCCACCGTGCGCCGCGCAGGACGAGAACATCTGCTGCGCAATTGCCGTGTTGGGCAGCGAAAGGTTGAGTTCCTTCGCAGCGGACATCGCCAGGTTGAGGTCCTTCTGGTGCAGCCGGATCCGGAAGCCCGGATTGAATGAGCCGTTGAGCATGCGCTCGGCGTGCACCTCCAGAATGCGCGAGGAGGCGAACCCGCCCATCAACGCCTGCCGCACCTTGGCCGGGTCCGCACCGGCGCGCGCGGCGAATACCAGAGCCTCGGCGCAGGCCTGGATATTGAGGGCGACGATGATCTGGTTGGCCACCTTGCAGGTCTGGCCATCGCCATTCTCCGGCCCGACATGGGTGATGTTCTTGCCCATCAGTTCGAACAATGGCTTCGCTTTCGCGAATGCCTTATCGGGACCGCCGACCATAATGGTGAGAGTCGCCTGTTTGGCGCCCACCTCGCCGCCCGACACCGGCGCATCAAGGTAGTCGCAGCCGAGCGCATTGACCTTCTTGGCAAATTCCTTGGTGGCGATCGGGCTGATCGAGGACATGTCGATGACCAGTGTCCCCGGCTTCAGTCCTTCGGCGACTCCGTTCGGGGAGAACAGCACGTTCTCCACGTCCGGTGTGTCCGGGACCATCAGGATGATGACTTCGGATTGCTGGGCGACGGTCTTGCCATCAGCTACGACCTCGGCTGCGGCGCGGATGTCGTCGGCGAGCGAGGCGCGGTCATAGACCACGAGCGAATGCTGCGCATTGTGCAGGTTCAGCGCCATAGGCCGGCCCATGATGCCAAGCCCGATGAATCCGATCTTCATGCAAAATCTCCTGTTGCTCTCCGCGAAATGGCCGGATCAGGTCCGGCCACGACGGGATCAGACGCCAAATTCCTCGCGCCAGTTCAGGCCGGCAACAGTGTCGCCGGCCGGACGGTATTCGCAGCCGACCCAGCCGCGATAGCCAAGTTCGTCCATGCGCCGGAACACGAAGCGCCAACCGATCTCCCCGGTGCCGGGTTCATTGCGCGCCGGCACATCGGCGATCTGCATATGCGCAATCACCGGCATGAATTGCTCCATACGCTTGGTGATGTCACCTTCAGTCGTCTGGCAGTGATAGACGTCAAACTGCAGGCCCAGCCGATTTGGCCCGATCGCGTCCACCACCGCTGCTCCCTGCGCCTCGGTGTTCAGGAAGTAGCCGGGCATGTCGCGGTGGTTGATAGGCTCGATCACCAACTTCACGCCGACGGTCTGCGCCTGCTCCGCCGCCCAGGCCAGGTTGGCGGCATAGACGCTGCCAGCGGTCACCGGCGAGACATCGGACGGCACGATCCCCGCCATGCAGTGCACCAGCTTGCAGCCAAGTGCGCCGGCGTAATCGAGTGCCTGCCTCACACCGTCGCGGAATTCTGCCTGCCGTCCAGGCAGACTGGCCATGCCCCGCTCGCCCTTGCCCCAATCGCCAGGCGGCATGTTGAACAGCGCCTGGGTCAGGCCTTCGCCATCAAGCCGCTTGCGTATTTCACCGGCAGGATGTTCGTAGGGGAACAGGAATTCCACAGCGTCGAAGCGCGCTTTGCGCGCGGCGGCGAAGCGGTCGAGGAACGGCACCTCGTTGAACATCATCGATAGGTTTGCGGCCAAGCGCGGCATCGCGGACCCTCCCCGTAAAGGCGACGGGAAGCTACAAGCGGGCGGGGAGATTGACCAGCGGATGACCGCGGAACGGATGCTGTTGGCCTTGCTGCTCGGCGGCATCGGTGTCGGCTGCGTGCTGGTGCTGTATCCGTTCTTCTCCGCACTGCTCTGGGCCGGGATCCTGGTGTTCACGACCTGGCCGGTGTGTGACTGGCTGCACCAGCAACTCCGGCTGAGTCGCGGGGCCGCTGCCGGCGTGATGGTGGCACTGACCGCGGTGACGATCGTGCTGCCGCTGGCGCTTGCTGCCCCGAGCGGCGCCAATGACGTAAACCAGTTGCGCGGCGCGATCGAAGACGCGTTGCGAGCCGGACTGCCCGGTGCGCCCGACTGGATCTACGCAATCCCGGCGGTCGGACCAACACTTGGGGATCTGTGGAACCGCTGGGCCGCCGACATCAGCGTCCTGGTCGAGGCACTCGGCCCCTATGTCGGCATCCTGCTGGAAGGCGGGTTGGGCCTGCTGCTGGGGCTCGCCAACGGCGTGCTGCAGTTCATTCTGGCATTGTTCATCGCGTTCTTCTTCTATCTGTACGGCGAGCCGATGGCGGCGCGGATGCGCCTGATCCTGTACCGGATCGCGGGGGAGCGGGCAGAACGGTTGATCTTCATCACCCATGCGACCGTGCGCGGCGTGGTCTACGGCATCCTGCTGACGGCGATCGTGCAGGGTATCCTGACTGCGTTCGGTTTATGGTTGTCGGGCGTGCCACGGCCGGTGCTGCTGGGCGCCGTTGCCGGCCTTATCTCGGTGCTGCCGATCGGTGCGCCGGTGGTGTGGATTCCTGCGGCACTCTGGCTGCTGAGCAGCGGCCATCTAGGCTGGGGCGTTTTCCTTGCAGTCTATGGCGTCGTCGCCGTGTCGGGCGCGGATTCAGTAATCCGGCCATGGTTCATCGCCCGTGGCGCACAGCTGCCGTTCGTGCTGACAGTACTCGGGGTGCTGGGTGGTGCAATCGCGTTCGGCCTCCTGGGCATCTTTCTTGGCCCTGTGCTGTTGGGCATCGGATATACGCTGGTGAATGAGTGGGCCGTCAGCGACACCAGTGACGTTGTTCCGGCGGATGAGGAGCATAAGGCACCTGCCGACCATGCGCACCAGCGTGGTGTCAGTTGATTACGGGCGCCCTTCCGGGGCCTTCGTGACTGGCACAAGCGGTGCCATCATCGGTCTGCTGACGGATTTATGTCGGCCGGCGGCATCTTCGGTTCAGCATAGGGGGAGGATTTGACATGCACTGGACCAATCGACGTGAACGATTCCGCGCCGTCCTGGCCGGCGATCAGTGTATCCATCCAGGCTCGGTATTCGACCCGATCTCAGCACGGATCGCTGAAGAACTTGGGTTCGAAGTCGGCATGTTCGCCGGATCTATTGCTTCCTTCACCGTGCTGGGAGCACCGGATCTTATTGTATTGACGCTGAGCGAATTTGCGGACCAGGCGTATCGCATCAATCGTGCCGGGAAATTGCCATTGCTGGTCGATGCCGACCACGGCTACGGCAACGCGCTCAACGTCATGCGCACGGTGCAGGAACTCGAGACAGCAGGCGTCGCCGCCATGTGCGTCGAGGATACGCTGCTGCCGCGTGCCTATGGAGAAAAGCAGCCAAGCCTTATTTCGCTCGACGAAGGTGTAGGTAAGATGCGTGCAGCGATCGCAGCGCGCGAGGATCCATCATTCGTCATCGTCGGTCGAACGAGCGCGGCAGCCATAGCAGGCACTGAGGATGTTCTAAAGCGTGCCAAGGCCTATGAGGCGGCAGGCGTCGATGCACTGTTCTTTGCCGGCGGCATGACGCGCGAGCAGCTCGATGCACTTTCTTCCACAGTCAAGCTGCCGCTGATGCTCGGCGGCTCGGGACGTGAACTGCAGGACCGCGATTATCTGGCGAGCCGCCGGGTGCGGATTGCACTGCAAGGCCATCAACCGTTCTCCGCAGCGGTGCAGGCTGTCTATAACACACTGAAGTCATTGCGCGAGGGCACCAAGCCGAGCGATCTCCAGGGCGTCGCCTCTGCCGAAACGATGCGACGAGTCACGCGCGACGGAGACTACAAGAGCTGGACCGAAAAGTTCCTGGGGGGCTGAAGCCCCCCACTTCCTCAAGCCAGCCTGGCACCACCAGGCATTGCGATCCGGCGACCGATACCATCGGGGACTGGCCGTTTTCCGCAGGCTTGCACGGCGTCACTGATCTTCTTCGACAAATTGGCAGGAAACGGTGCCACCCGCCGCACCGACATATCGATATGTAACGCCATCAGTTCCTGCGCAGCAACTCTATGGCCGTGCTCACAATGGAACATTTCATGGAAGTAGTGTAGCCGCTTGGTGTCCGCGCCAAGCAAATAGGGAATCACGCGTACCCGCTCACCGACGCGCACCTCACGTTCATACACTGTGTGCGTCTCAGCCGTGAAGGTGGAGTTGCCGGTAGCCTCGCGATAGGCCTGCCCGACGCCGAGAGCGTCGTAAAGCAGATCGGTCGCCTGATCGAACAGCACAACATAGTAAGCCAGGTTCAGATGACCGTTGGCATCGATCCACTCCGGCAGAACCACGCCTTCGAACTGTGGCATTTCCATCGGCGGCACATTGTTGACGTACCGAGCCATGGTCAAGCACACAGCAGACAACATGTCAGAAGTCCGGGTCGAGCAGATGGAGGTCACCGACGGGTTGCCTCTGCGTGAGCGGCGACGTGCCATGCTCGCCGTGGCGGTCGCCATTGCGATGTCGGTCCTCGTCACCTCGCTTGCCAATATTGCGTTACCGACCATCGCACGAGACATGAACGCAACACCTGCCGCCTCGATCTGGGTAGTGAACGCATACCAGCTTGCGGTGACCGTGACCCTGCTGCCGTTCGCTTCGATCGGTGACATCTACGGCCATCGTCGCGTGTACATCTGGGGCCTCGCTGTCTATACGGCGGCATCGTTCATCTGCGCGATTGCGCCCTCGCTGCCGGTCCTGGTGATTGGCCGCGTGCTGCAGGGTTTTGGCGGTGCCGGAATCATGAGCGTCAACGGTGCCCTGGTGCGCTTCATTTACCCGCGCAACGCGCTGGGCAAAGGGATCGGGTTCAACGCACTGGTTGTGGCCGGATCATCGGCTGCCGGACCATCGGTCGCCGCCGCCGTCATGTCGGTGCTGTCCTGGCCTTGGCTGTTCGCGCTGCAGGTTCCTGCTGGTATCGCTGCACTTTGGATGTCGCATCGCTTCCTGCCACCGACTCCACGCACCGGCCACCCATTCGATCCGCTCAGCGCGGTGATGAATGCCGTAACGTTCGGGCTGTTCATCACGGCGCTGGATGGCATCGGGCGCGGCCAAGGCGCCGCAACTGTGCTGATCGAACTCGCCGTCAGCGTCATCGTCGGCTGGTTTTTCGTGCACCGTCAGTACACCTTGCCGGCGCCGATGCTGCCGGTCGATCTGTTCCGTCGGCCGGTCTTCGCATTGTCTGTCGCGACTGCGATCTGCGCGCACGCCGCGCAGCTTGTCGCGTTTGTCGCGCTGCCATTCTACTTTCAGTACGTCAGCGGCCTATCACCGATTCAGATCGGCGTGCTGATCACGCCGTGGCCCGCCGCATTGGTGGTGATGGCGCCGATCGCAGGGCGTTTGGCCGACCGCTATTCGGCGGGACTCCTCGGTGGGCTCGGGCTATTTGTCATGACCCTCGGTCTGTTGCTTGTCCTGTTCCTGCCACACCAGCCAGCGCAGATCGACGTCGCCTGGCGCCTCGCTGTTTGCGGCATAGGGTTCGGCTTCTTCCAATCGCCCAACAACCGGCTGATGATCGCCAGTGCACCCCGCGACCGCGCAGGGGCCGGCAGCGGGATGCTGTCGACCTCGAGGCTGCTCGGTCAGACAACCGGCAGTGCGCTGGTGGCGCTGGTGCTCGGGCTGACGCACGATGCCGATAACGCCGTGGAGCTCGGCACGCGGCTCGCCATCGGTATGGCCGCGGGATTCTCCGGCATCGCGATGATCCTGAGCACGCTCCGCCTGCGCCAGCCGCAGTCTCGGCCAGCCAGAGCCGGCCTAAGCGAACGAAGTGACAGAACGTCTCTCTTCGCTCCCGTCAATCGTTCCCGCGAAAGCGGCAAGGCGGTCCCATCGGACATGCAGAGAGATCGGCTGGATCCCCGCTTGCGCGGCGATGACGAATCAGAACGAGCCAGACCCACAGACTCAGGCTCCGCCGGAGTGGATGCTAGAATCCCACCCGATCGCCCCCCTTCAGCTTGAGGATCTCGCGCGCCTCTTTCGGCGAGGCGATCTCCAGACTCAGTTCTTCCAGGATACGTCGAATCTTTGCCACTTGCTCGGCGTTCGACTTCGCCAGCGCGCCACGGCCGATGTAAAGGCTGTCTTCCAATCCTACCCGCACGTTTCCGCCGAGAATTCCGGCCATGGTGGTGAAGGCCATCTGGTGCCGTCCCGCCGCCAGCACGGACCAGACATAGGCATCGCCGAACAGCTTGTCGGCCGTCTCCTTCATGAACAGCAGGTTGCGCGGATCCGCCCCGATGCCGCCCAATATGCCAAAAATGGTCTGCACGAACAGTGGCGGTTCAACGATCTTCTGATCGAGACAGTAGGCCAGGTTGTAAAGATGCCCAACATCGTAGCATTCGAACTCAAATCGAGTGCCATGCGCCTTTCCCAAGCGCTCGACGATACCGGCAATGTCGCGAAAGGTATTGCGGAAGATGTGGTCGTCGGTGCGGTCGAGATACGGCTTCTCCCAGGCATGCTTCCACGTCTTCACCCGGTCACCGGCGCGAGCGATGTTGAAGTTCATGCTGCCCATGTTGAGGCTGCACATCTCGGGTTTCGCCAACAGCGGCGCAGCGAGCCGATCATCCAATGTCATGTTGAGGCCGCCGCCGGTGGTGATGTTCACCACCGCATCGACATTCTGCTTGATGACCGGCAGGAAGCGCATGAACACCGCTGGATCTGGCGTCGGTTCCCCGCTCTGCGGGTCACGTGCGTGCAGGTGAATGATTGCGGCCCCAACCTCGGCCGCTTCGATCGAAGACCGTCCAATCTCTTCAGGTGTGATCGGCAGATATTCCGACATACTCGGCGTATGGATCGCTCCTGTCACGGCACAACTGATGATCACCTTCGCCATGATCTCCCTCCCGCATAGCTCCTGGCGGCAATGTGCACCGAGCCAGATTTTCAGGCCAGTGGCGCCACGGCAGCACGTGCCCGAGAGGCGCCGTTTGGCTGGGAACCGAATCATTGATCGGCGCATTACGCTCGACCGGGTCGACGAGCGGCTCGAACACGATGGAGCGTACGAAAATGAACGCAGTGAGTGACAAGACCAGGGATATCTACATTGTGGGACTGCGCAATCAGCATGCGGTCGAGAGTCAGGCGATCGAGCTGCTGGAACGGCAGATCGGCCGACTGGAGAATTACCCAGAAATGCGCGAGCGCATGCAGCGGCACCTGGAAGAGAGCCAGGAACAGGCGCGGCGTATCGAGGACCTGCTGTCTGGCCTGGGAACCAGCCATTCGACCATGAAGGACACGGCAATGTCCCTCATCGGCAATATGATGGCTATTGGCCACACGACAGCATCAGACGAAGTGGTGAAGAACACCTTCGCGAATTATGCCTTCGAGCACTATGAGATGGCATCGTACATGTCGCTGCTTGTGCTTGCCGATTCGCTTGGCCATTCGGCGGGGCTCTCGGCGTTGAAGACATCGCTCAATGAGGAGAAGTCGATGGCTGAATGGATCGAGCAGCACATCCGGCCGACGACGCTGCGATTTGTTGAGCGCTCTGCGGCAGGCCAGACTGCCGGCGTCTGAGACCTGCTTTGCCTGGCCGCGTCTCGCCGGCATAGGCAATGACAAGGAAGCGGTCAACGGACACCGGCAAGGGATTGCCCCATTGCGTTTGCAATGACACGAATAGGGCATGCTGAGATTGTCCGTTCTCGACCAATCGACGGTTGTTACTGGCCGCTCCCCGGCCAGCTCGATCCGCGAGAGCCTGGCGCTGGCGAAGCATTGCGAGGCGCTGGGTTACTCGCGCTATTGGTGCGCCGAACACCATAATTCAGCGAGCCAGGCCGGCACCGCCCCGGAGATCCTGATCAGCGCAATCGCTGCCACCACGACGCGCATCCGCATTGGCTCGGCTGGGATCATGCTGCCGCATTATTCCAGCCTGAAGGTGGCCGAACAGTTCCGTATTATCGAAGCGATCGCCCCGGGACGGGTCGATCTTGGCCTCGGGCGCGCGCCAGGATCCGATGGACGCACCGCGTGTGCGCTGAACCCACTGGCGGAGACAGCAGCCGATCATTTTCCGGCGCAGGTGCGTGATCTGCTGGCCTGGCTCAAGGGCGAGAAGCTGGTCGAAGGCCATCCGTTCCGCGATATCGTCGCGCAACCGCAAGGCCCGACCGTGCCCGAGGTCTGGATACTCGGCAGCTCGGATTACGGACCACAGGTCGCGGCCTATTTCGGCCTGCCGTTCTGCTTTGCGCACTTCATCACTGATGGGCGCGGCGTTGCGGAGGCACTGGCGCTGTATCGCGAGAACTACCGGCCAAGCGAACGCTTCCCGCAGCCCTACGCGGCGCTGTGCGTATGGGCGATGGCCGCGGAGACCGAAGCGGAAGCAGGCCGGCTGTTCAGCTCGCGCGAGATGTGGCGGCTTGGGCGCGATCGTGGGATCTTCGCCCCGTTGCCGTCGCCGCAGGAAGCCGCGTCATATGCATACTCCGAAGCGGAGTTGCAGCGCATCCAACGTCTGCGAACGCGCGCAATCTATGGCACGGCGAATGCTGTCGCTGATAAGCTGCGCGCACTTGCGACCGAACACGGCGTTGCTGAGATCGCCATCCTAACGACCTTGCATGATCCGGAGGCGCGGCGTCTGTCATACACGCTGCTGGCGCAAGAGCTTGCATTGGCGCAACACGTATCGCTGGCCGCGGAATAGAGGAGATCGCGCATGCCCCAATTTCTCGTAACGATCTACGATGGGACCGACCCCGAGGCCCACGCCCGGCGACAGGCTACGCGGCCGGCACATCTCGATGGTCTGAAGG
Organism: Pseudomonadota bacterium; assembly: GCA_046735215.1. Classification (GTDB taxonomy): domain Bacteria; phylum Pseudomonadota; class Alphaproteobacteria; order Acetobacterales; family Acetobacteraceae; genus JAMXLO01. Next base: position 12,356 of record JBKPSV010000152.1, read on the forward strand.
GCAACGTCGCGAGCGGCAAGCTGGTGTTTGGTGGCCCAATCTTTGATGAGGCGCAAAAGCCGCTCGGATCATTCCTGCTCGCGGACTGCGCCGACCGCGCCGAACTGGACGCGATGATTGCCAATGATCCCTACACGAAGGGCAATGTCTGGCAGCGCGTGGACGTGAAGCCGGTGCGGCTGGTGGTGCAGGACGGAAAGATCACGCCCTAGGCCAGCCACGCTGCCGCGCACGCCAAAGCTGATAGCGAAATGCCAGCCACGCGATCAATCCGGCAACCACCACGACGGGGATCAGAATCAGCGCAAACCACAGCGCAAATGCAGCCACCGCAAGGGCACCTGCAGCAACCGCAATGACGATGGCCCAGGCAAAAATACGCGCCGCGATCGGCGGCCGCCGCGGGCGATAGCTGCCGTCAGGCAACAACTCAATTTCTGGCGGTCGGCGATCACTCATGCGCTGCCATAGTTGGCGCGCCCGTGTGACTGGTTCAAGGTGATCACCGGCGCGATCAACGGAGGCACATTGTGAAAGTCGGGCTGTTCCTAAATACGCAATTCCAGCCGGGCCAGTCAGTGGCGACGCACCTGCCGGATCTGGTGACACAGACCCGTGCGGCGCGTGAGGCGGGTTTCAAGTCGCTGTGGTTCCCGCACCACTATCTGACCGGACCGCTGCAAATGCTGCAGATCGTGCCGATGATGGCATATCTTGCGCAACACGCCGAAGGGATGCAGATCGGCCCGAACATCCTGATCCTGCCGCTGCTCAACCCGGTGCATGTGGCGGAGGAATCAGCAACGCTCGATGTGCTTACCGGTGGCAACTACGTGCTTGGCGTTGGACTCGGCTATCGCGACGGCGAGTTCGCCGCGTTCAATATGTCGCTGAAGGAACGCGCGCCACGCCTGGAGGAGAGTATCGCGCTGATCCGTCGGCTGTGGAGCGGTGAGAAGGTCACTCACAAGGGTCGCTTCTATCAGGTGGATGATCTCGCTATCGGGCTGAAGCCGCTCCGCGATGGCGGGCCGCCGATCTGGATGGCAGGAACGGCGCAGGCCGCCATCCAGCGTGCCGCAAGATTGGCCGATGCATGGATGATCGTACCCAGCACACCACTCGCACAGCTGGCCGAACAGATGCGAGTGTATCGGGCTGCGCTGGGTGGCCGCGTGCCCGACTGTTTCCCGATTGTGCGCGAGTGCTATGTCGGCGCAGACCAGAGAACGGCGCTCGATGAGTGCCGCGATGCATTGCAGTATAAGTACAATGCCTATGCCTCATGGGGACTCGCGGACCGTCAGCCGCCCGCATTCGAGGACCTTGTGCGGGATCGCTTCATCATCGGCGATGCAGTGTTTGTGAAGGAGGAGATCGCACGCTACCGCGAGGCGCTTGGTGTCGATCACTTCATGATGCGCTGCCACTGGCCGGGACTCGCCTTCGATAGAGCGCTGGGCAGCATCAGGCGCCTCAGCGAGATCTTCGCGGCATAGCCGGACCCGCTAGCCGGAGCTGGCCAGTGCTCCGGCTAGCGCGTTGTGTGGGCCAGCCCTGCCAGACAGAGACAAGGTCGTGGACCTGCGGGCGGGCAGCGGGCGACCCACCGCCGACCTGCGTGCCGAGATACAGGAAGCCGACGATCTCGTTGTCTGGAGCGAGACCGAACGCTTCCTTCACCTTGACATCATAAGCTGGCGCACCGGTTTTCCACATCGCGCCGTAGCCCTGCGCACGTGCTGCGAGCATGATGTTCTCGGCAGCGGCGGCGGCCGAGACCAGTTGCTCCACGTCCGGAATCTTGTGGCCGCGCTGGATGGTTGCTGCCGCCACCACGATGACCGGAGCCCGCATTGCTTTGTCGCGCTCGCGCTGCAGCGCATCGGCCGTGGCGCCTGGGTCCATGCGGCGCAGGCACTCGGCCATCAGCTCACCGAACTCCGCACGCTTGCCTTCGGGAATTACCACGAACCGCCAGGGCCGCAGCCGGCCGTGATCCGGGGCCCGCAGCGCGCTCTGAAACATTTTCTCCAATTCCTCCTGGTCAGGACCAGGCGACGTCAGCTTTACCGCGGACTCGCGGCCGACCAGCAGTTCCAGCGCATCCATATCGGACCCTCCCAACGGATCAGTGTGCGAGCGGACCGTCAGCCTTCTTCCAAGCGTTCATGCCGCCGTGGATGTGGCAGGCGGTGGCGAGGCCCGCATCCTGTGCCGCCTGCACGGCCATGGCCGAGCGCTCGCCGAAGGCACAATAGAACACCAGACGCTTATTTGTCGCGGTGGCCAGTTCGTGCAGCATGCCGCCAGCCTGGATGTTCTGCTGCAGGTCCGGATAGGGGGCGTGCAGCGAGCCGGGAATAACGCCATGCTTCTCGCGCTCGGTGCGTTCACGCAGGTCAATCAGGACGCTGTCGCGTTGGCCGACCAACGCCATCGCATCGTCAACAGAAACAGCCCAGCCGCGGCGCGCGATCTCCTGCTGCACCAGGCCCTGCCGCATGTTGGCCGGCACCGCAACGTCCATCATCTTCGGATTGGATAGATTGAGGTTGTTCATCAGCGCGGCATACTCGTCCACCGACTTGACCTGAAGGCGTGGATTGTAGCGCTTCTCCTCGCCGATCGTGCTGACCGTGTCGCCTTTGTAGTCGTGCGCCGGGAACACCATGGTTTCGTCAGGCAGACGCAACAGGCGGTTGAAGATCGACTCATACTGCGCACGCGGATCACCGTTCTGGAAATCGGTGCGACCGGTGCCGCGGATCAGCAGCGTGTCTCCGGTGAACACCCGATCGGGCATGATGAAGCTGTAGCTGTCATCCGTGTGGCCGGGCGTGTAGGCGACATCAAGGCTGATGCCCTCGATGCCGAGGCGGTCACCGTCGGCGATGCGCATCGAGACGACGTCCACGCTGGATTGCTCGCCCATTACGGTGATGCATCGTGTCCGATCACGCAACGCGCCAAGACCGGTGATATGATCGGCGTGTAGGTGGGTGTCGACCGCCTTCAGCAGCTTGAGGTCCAATTCACGAATAAGCTGAAGGTAACGGTCTACCTTTTCCAGCACCGGATCGATGATCAGTGCCTCGCCGCCGCGGCGTGAGGCAAGCAGGTAGGTGTAGGTGCCGGATGTCGCGTCAAACAACTGACGGAAGATCACTCTTTCCTCCAACCGGGTGTGGCAGAAGAAAGTCTACTCCTTTCCCCGGTGCGGACGCCAAGATATTCCCAGCGCCGGCACATCCGGATCCGCGGACAGGCGACGATCGGCTCCAGCCGCTACGTCGCCAGCCACTGATGGCGGGCTCAGGCGCTGTCAGCCACCGCCATCACCGCCGGCGTACCCTATAAGCAGATATTCGGTCTGCCAGTACATTACCTTTCCGTTTTTGTCCTGCACTTGAAACCGGTAGGGGATTCGGAAAGCTGCGCGAACATGCTGCGTCTGTCCCTTAAAGGTCCAGGTCGTGTTGTAGTTTCGCTCAGCCTCAATCGCCATGCACGCGATCGTTTCGTTTCCCTCGCCTGGCTCATAGCTTGGCCTCGGCTGCGTCTCCACCTCCATGGGCCCGGTTTGCATGTTGGCTGCACTATCGAAGGGCAGCTGTGTGTACGGATTCAGCCGGCAGATGAGCTCGCCTAGCGCCGCCATTGCATCGCCAACGTGCGGAGCTTTGCCGCCGGACTGTTGTGAGGCTTGCATGGTGCCGTTCCCGTTTCCGCGCGGCTGGGTACCGGTGCCTGTATCGGACATCCTATGCTCCTGCTGGTGCTTCTTGGAATGATGAGCCGGTTCTTATTCTAAGCGTGACGGCTCGAGGGTCGTAGGGCATTTGCCCGGCAAATTGCTACTATGGCCATCACCGACCCATGTATGAAGTAATTCACACGCGGGTTGCGAACGGCTTCGTCAGCAAAGCCGCTCGTCCAGGTCAGCAAGCAGTGCGCGAGCGTCACGCACATCCGGAATTTCTGGCCCTCCACTGAACCACGCGACCAGGGGCCGCAGCAGTTCGGCAGCGACCGCACCGGCGCCGCGATCCGATTGTAGCCGGGCGAGGCTGGTCACAGCCCGCAGCTCAAATAGTTTTGCTGATTGGTGGCGGGCGATGCTTATGGCCTGGCGGAACTCCTGTTCCACCTGATCGGCATCAGCATCAGCCAACGCAAGCAACAGTTCGCCCTTCTTGCGATGCAACTCGGCGTCGAGCCAGCGGGCACCGGTGGTACGCGAAAACTCCAGTACCTCCTCGAGCAAGGCCAGTGCATCGGCCTGGCGACCCGCCCAAGTCAGTATATCGGCTGCCAGGTATCTCCCCAATGCGGGGCGGATCCTTGCCCCGGCTTCCTGTAATGTGGCGACACCCGTCGACAGCAGTGCCATCCCTCCATTGATGTCGCCCTGCTTCGCCACCGCCCACCCAAGTTGACATTGGCCAACAGCGTGAAGAAACGAAAACCCCTGCTCCTCGCAAAGCGAAACCAGCATCTCTGCGCAGGCCTGGATGCCCGCCTCATCGCGCAGCACCTCGAGAGTCCGCGACCAAATACTCAACACGAGTGGGTAGGCCGGTGAAGGTGCCCCAGCCCTCCGCGCACCGTCGACAGCAGAATTGCCGTGAGCGATGGCTTCCGAAGCATGACCGAGATGGGCCAGCACCAGGCTCAGATTGGCTTCCGAAAAGTGCGGATCAGACGCGATGGCGCTATCCCGTAGCTCCTGCTTACCAGTTGCACACAGCGCGAGCGCCTCCCCCAGGTAACTGCGCGCTGCAGGAAAGTTGCCACGATAATATGCCAGGATGCCCAGCCGCACTCGCGCCGCAATGGCAATACCTGCGTCACCGCTGTCTGCAGACAGCGCGTACAGCTCTTCTCCTATCGACTGCGCGTCGGTGAGCTCGGCGCAGGTTTCGGCAATGATACCCAGCGAGTACAAGGCGCGCGCCAACATCTCCGGGCTGCCGAGCGTACGGCAAACCGTAACTGCGCCACGAAATGCCACTCCCGCCTCGGGATCACTTGGACCCTTCGTCGCCATCAGGATCCGTCCAAGCGCAATCAGCAGTTCCGCTTCCAGGTGACGACGATCAGGACCTTCCGGGAGATTGCCGGCGACCCGCAATCCTCGCTCCAGGTAGATTCGGGTCTCCGCCACGGCAGCCCGTTCAGCCGAGCGGCCACCGGCTATGCGGTAATAGGACGCGGCCTTAGCAAGCAGGCCTGCCTGCGCGCAGTGATATCCGAGCAGCCCAGGCTCGGTCACGCCGAGCGACGCATCGCTCTCCGCTGCCGTGACGATCCGAGCATGAATTTCAGCGCGCCGCCTGCGCAGGACACTATCGTAAATGGCTTCCTGCACCAGAGTGTGTTTGAAGGTATATATGGTATCCGTCTGCACTCTGCGGCGCGAAGCCAGCCCGGAGTCGACCAGCTCGTCCAGCCCGTTCGCGAGCTCTCCATCCGGCATCTGAGAGATGGCGGCGAGTTGCAACGCCGAGAATTCCCGTCCGATTGCTGCCCCGATCTGCGCGACACGCTTCGCGGCTGGCAGTCTGTCGAGGCGCGTCATCAGCAAGGCCTGCAAGGTCCCGGGAACAGTCAGAGACTGCGACAGAATCGCATCGCTGTCGGCATGCTCCAGCACCGATTTCGTCAGTTCTTCGATGAACAATGGCACACAGTCGCTCTGTGCAACGATCCGGTCGAGCAGCGTCGGCGCCATGACACGCCCAATCACAACTTCCCTCGCCAGTCGCTCGGCATCGGCCCGAGTGAGACGGCTCAACGTCACCAGCGTGGCATTTGCTAGCCCAACCCATGGCGGGAGAAATTCCGCACGGAATGAAACGATCAGCAGAATGGGCAGGTTGGATAACTCGCGGATCAGCCGATCCAGCAGCTCCAGCGAACTAGGATCGGCCCAATGTACATCTTCGACCAGAATAAGCAGTGGCGCCCTTTGCCGCGCAAGGGCCACCACGCGGCGCATGAGGGTATCAAACGTCCTCTGCTTCTTTCCCTGTGGGCTGAGATCTACCTTCGCATATGCTTCGCCTGCGGGTAGACCGAGCAGGTCCGCTGTCAGCGCGATGTCATCCGCTGAAACTCCAGCCGACACCAGCACAGTTCGTAGCTTGTGCAGCTTCTGCGTCGGCCCGTCCCGACGGACAAAACCCGCCTCGTACTCCAGGTGTGCGATGACTGGATACAGCGGGCTCGCCTGGTAATGTGGTGAGCAGAAATAGCGCAGGCTTGTATGTGACTCGGTGCGCAAACGTGATCGTAATTCCGCGACGATCCGTGATTTTCCGATGCCCGGATCGCCTTCGAGCATCACAAGCTGGCCCTCGCCCTGTTGCGCGAGCCGCCAGCGACTCAACAAGAGTGCAAGTTCGCCTTCTCTGTTAACAAGCGGAATCAGGCGCGTGGCATGAAGAGCGGCGAAGCGATCGCCGATTGCGCGTTCCCGCAGCACATGCCAGGCCCGAATGGGCGAGCGGAACCCCTTTAGCGCAAGTTCACCGAGGTCACGGCAGGCGAACAGCCGGCCGATCTGTCTGCGCGTCACGTCGTCTATGACAATGCCATCCGGCTGGGCAAGCTCCTGCAGCCGGGCGGCCAGATTTGGTGTCTCGCCGATCGCCGTCTGTTGGCGGGAATCACCAAAGCCGGTGGACTCGCCCACCACAACTGTGCCAGTGGCGATGCCTATGCGCGCCTGTAGTTTCTCACCTCTGATTGGCGCTTCGAGTGCAGATACAGCGGCAAGTGCCGCGCGCACCGCATGCTCGGAGTTCGCTTCCTTGCTCTCGGGCCAGCCGAAATAACTCAGTATCCCATCGCCGACATGGCGCGCGATGTAACCACCAAAATCGGTGACTGCTCTGGCAATGCGCGTCTGATAATTGCCAATGACGTCCGACAATTCCTCGGGGTCCAGGCGTCCCGACAGTGCAGTCGAGCCCACCAGATCGCACATCATGACGCTGATCTGCCGTCGTTCGGCACCCAGCCCAGCATTGGCCACATTCGCGCGCTCCAGCGGAGCGCCACAGGCGGCGCAGAACCGAGCACCCTCAGGCGTCACTTCCTTGCATGCAGGACACCGCACGCTGTCGTCCCCCGATGCCGGACTAACATCTAAAGCAAACTGACTGTCTGCGTCACCATGGGGAGGCAAATTGACACAATGCTGCGCCGCGAAGCGACCTCAGGACGCGCGTCCGCTGCGCGCGGCAAGGTCGATGACGTTCGGCACATGGTTGGCCGCAGCGACCGTCCCGGCAGCCAGGATCTCCGCAACCTTGCGTGCAATCTGCTCTCGGTGGAATGGCTTGCCGATCAGCTGTACGCCATCGTCAAGGCGGCCGTGGTGCACGATGGCGTTTTCAGTATAGCCCGACATGAACAGCACGCGCAGTTCGGGACGGATTTCCCTTAGCCGGCTGGCAACCTCATTGCCCTTCATGCGGCCGGTCAGAACGACATCGGTCAACAACAAATCCACCTTTCCATCGTTCTCCCCAAACACGCGAAGAGCCTCGGGGCCGTCGCCCGCCTCGAGCACGCGGTAACCAAGATCGCGCAAGATCGCGACGCAGGCATCACGCACCGCTGGTTCGTCTTCGACGACCAGTATGGTCGCGCTGCCGCGTGGCAGGTCCGCCGGGGCGCCACTGCGCAATACGGGAACGACAGCGCCCACGGCACGCGGCAGATACAGCCGCACTGTCGTGCCCTCGCCGACCTCCGAGTAGATCTTGATGTGGCCACCCGACTGTTTGACGAAGCCGTGCACCATGGCCAGGCCGAGGCCGGTGCCGCGCCCATCGTCCTTGGTGGTGAAGAACGGCTCGAACGCCCCGGCCAGTACCTCCGCCGGCATACCGGTGCCGGTGTCAGACACCGCCAACATCACATAGTCCCCTGACGTGACCTCGACGTGCTGGCGCGCATAGTCCGCATCCAGCACCTTGTTCGCCACTTCTATTGTGAGACGTCCACCTGCGGACATCGCATCCCGCGCATTCAGCGACAGGTTCAACAGAGCGCTCTCGACCTGGGCCGGATCGGCCATTGCAGGCCACAGCCCAGCAGCATCCACCGTGCGCACGTCTATATGCTCGCCGAGGGTTCGGCGAAGCAGGTTGACCATGTCGGGCAGCATCGCCGACAGATCGATCGGCACCGGCATGAGCGTCTGTTTGCGGGCAAAGGCGAGCAGTTGCTGGGTCAGCCCAGCGCCACGAGTAGCCCCCCACATTGCCCGCTCGATCCGAGCGCCTGCATCGCTGTCAACCGGTAGGCGAGACTTCACCAGCTCGAGGTTCGCCATGATCACGGTGAGCAAGTTGTTGAAGTCATGCGCGATGCCGCCAGTGAGCTGCCCCATCGCCTGCAACCGTTGCGCATCTCGCGTCGTGACTTCAGCGCGCACGCGCTCCGTGACATCGGTGACGGTGAGTACGAAACCATCATCCGGCGTGAAGGTGCGCCGCAACTCAAAGTTACGATCGTCCGTCTGGCAGGTTCGCTCGTAGACGATCGGGTCGCCTCCCACCCTGGCCGAACGGTGGTGGCGAACTTGCTCCATCGTCTCAAGCTGTAAACCGTGACCCGCGGCCAGTTGCTCAACGATCGCCTCATAGGGCATGCCTTGGCGCAACATAGGCCCTGGAAGGTTCAGCAGAGCAACAAAGCAATTGTTCCAGCGCATCAGCGAACCGCCGCTATCGAACACGCCGATACCTTGACTGATGCTGTCGAACGCTGTCCGCATCTGCGTCGCAAGAGTACGCTGCTCGATCTCGGACGAAAGCAGTAACCTGTGGGATTGCGCCAACAACCAACCGGCGAGCGCGAACAGCGCCACGGCCAGGATGCTGCCGCCAAGTGCCAGCCATCGCGCCAGCAATTCGGCGCGATCGGCCCACTTGCGTCGCAGCTCCAGCAGATGCTGTTCCTCGCTGGCCACATCGGACAGACTCTTGTCAATTTGACGGAACAGGTCACGGCGTGACGGCATAGCACTCAGTGCCGCATCGAGACTGACATCACGGCGCAGCTGAATTGCTCGGTCCATCGCTTCCTTCTGTCGCTGAAACAGTGGGGCGAGGCCACGCAGTCGGTCCTGTTGCGAGGAATTGTCCGCAGTCAGCCGATGCAATTCACCCTGCAGGAGTGCCACGCGTTCGAAGGCAGCATGGTATTGTTCCAGGTCACTGTCCTGTCCGGTCAGCAGGTAGGCGCGCTGACTGCGCTCCGCATCGCGCATCGCCATGCCAAGCTGGTCGGTGGCGATGATGACGTCGTAAGTGTGCTGAACCCAGAACCACGCTTGGCGCGTGCCACTGAACTGAGACCAGACGAGAAATGCCACCACGCCCACCAGCAGCGCAACGCCGATCAGCGCGAACGCATTTGCATTCCTCACCAGGGCCTTTGACACGATGTCTCTCCGGACGTGCCCGCGCTAGAGGTCGAACTTGCCCTGGCGCGGGTCATTGATGCGCCCGCTGCGGCGCGAACGCGATGCGGCTTGCGCGCGCGGCTCGGAGGGGCGGAAGGCCTGGGTCCACATCTTGCGCCGCGCTTCGTAGGTGCGCTGCTTCTCGGCCGCTTCGGACAGAAACGTGGCCGTGACCTCCACTCTTACAGGTGGCAAGCCGCCGCCCCGCCCGCTCATGTCTTGAGCGCCATGTCCCGGAGTTCGGGCACCACCCAAAGCGGGCGCTCACCGCGGTGCGTGCGCAGCACGTTGTCGAACGCGTTGCGGGTCTGCTTCACGCGGGTCTCGCGACTGGCGCCGGCGAGATGCGGTGTCAGCACGACATTGTCCAGTGACAGCACCGGTTCCGATGGCGACGGAGGCTCTTGCGGGAAAACGTCCAGCCCGGCACCGGCGATCTTGCCGCCGGCCAACGCCTCGTGCAGCGCGAGAAACTCGATCACCGGGCCGCGGCTGCAATTTATCAGCACGCCATGAGGCTGCATGTAGCCCAGCTCGCGCGCGCCGATCATGTTGCGCGTCAGCCGGGTGAGCGGCACGTGCAGCGTCACGATATCAGAAGTGCGCATCAGTTCCGGCAAGAGCCGGAAGCGCACATCCAGCGCATCCTCCTCGTGCTCGGCCATGCGCACCACGTCGTTGTACTGGATGCGCATGTCGAAGCCCCCCGCAGCGATGCGCGCGACGCGCTTGCCGATCGTGCCGAAGCCGATGATGCCGAGTGTCTTGCCCTGCATCTCGTAGAAGGTCGGAATCGGCTCGTTGCCGCGCCAGCGTCCGCCGGAGGTCATCGCATGCTGCGGCACCAGCTTCCGGTACACTGCCAGCATCAGCAGGATCGTATGCTCGGCAACCGCGCGAGAATTGGCCCCGCCATTGTTGGCCACCAGCACCCCAGCGCGCCGCGCTGCGTCAAGATCGACATGGTCGTATCCGGCGCTGAACAGCTGTGCGAGCCTGAGGCGTGGGGCGGCGCGAAAAAAAGCCTCGTCCATCGGACTGACGTTGCCGATCAGATATTCGGTCTCGCCGAGTGCTCCGCCGTAGCTGGGGCTGCCAGGAGCACCGACAATGAGCTCGAAGCCGGGGGGCGTCATCTCGCGCGCCTCCTGCACCGTTTGCTCCAGCGTGTTGACCAGCAGAACCTTGGTCGGCATCGATATTCCCCCCCACGTCGCGTCGCCGGCCGAGTCAAGCAATCCTGCGCGACCGACGCAACTTGTCCCGATCCGAAGTCGACAGCCGGTAACATCGTGCGGATACCCACAAAGTACGCAGCCAGTAGCCGAAGGTGAACCCGGGCCATAGGGTCGTATTCCGTCCGTTACGGTCCAGATACCAGCTCCGGCAGCCAGTCACCCAGACGGTCCGTTGCATCCAGCGATCCAGCTTCCGCATGAAGCCAGCCTGCGCCTCGGCGCCGATTTCGATTGCAAACGCCTTGCGGCGTCGCAGAAGCCGGATGCATCGCAGCACATGGCCTATCTGCGCCTCCAGCATGTACACGACCGAGTTGTGCCCAAGGCCGGTATTCGGGCCTCCTAGGATGAACAGGTTCGGGAATCCCGCGACAGCGAGACCAAGGTGCGCCTGCATCCCATCGCGCCACGCCTCGGCGAGGCTCACGCCGCTACGTCCAAGCACGTCGATCTCGCCAAGCGGCTCCGTCGCGTAAAAACCGGTGGCGAACACCAATACGTCGGCGCGATGTTCAATGCCGTCCGCTGCGAGAACACCGTGTGGGGTTATGCCAACGATCGACTGGGGGACCAGCTTGACATTGGCCTGATTGAGGCAGGGGAAGTAATCGTTAGACAATAGAACACGCTTGCAACCGATGCGGTAGGAAGGCGTCAACAACTCTCGCAACTTGTCGTCGTTCACCTGACGCTTGGCGTGACTGCGCGCGCTTCGTTCCGCGCCAGCCGCCAGAGCAGGGAACCGTATGAAGGCGGGTGCACGCATTTCGTGCGCCAAATAATGCCACGCGCGTACCGCTCGGCGGAGCAGAGGCACATGGCGAAATGCCCAGATCTGCCGGCCGGAATAAGGACGGTCGTGCTTCGGCAGGATCCAGGGCGGCGTGCGCTGGAACAGTACGATGCGCGCCGCCCTGTCGGCGATACGTGGCACGAACTGTATGGCGCTGGCACCGGTGCCGACGACGGCAATCTCCCTGCCCTGCAGATTGATCGCATGGTCCCACCGCGCGGAATGGAACGTGGTGCCGCGAAACGCCTGCAGGCCCGGGATTGCCGGAACCGCCGGTCGATGCAGAGCTCCCATCGCCAACACAACGATACGTGCGGCAAGTTCCACGCCGGCATCGGTTTGCAGCCGCCACAACTGCGCCGTTTCGTCGAAACGTGCCATCTTCAGGCAAACTGCGAGCGACAGATGCGCCCCAAGCCCGAACTGCTCGACACAGTCCTCCAAGTAATCCTCGATCTCAGATTGGGTGGGGTAACGCCTTGACCAGTCCGCCTTGGGCGCGAACGAGAACGAATAGAGGTGCGAAGGAATGTCGCAGGCGCAGCCCGGATAGGTGTTGTCGCGCCATGTACCGCCGACCTTGGCGGCTCGTTCGATGATCAGAAAATTGTCCTCGCCCGCGCGCTTCAGGCATATTGCCATTCCGATTCCGGCGAACCCGGCACCGATGATCACCACGCTGTAAGAGCGTTCCGCGCGAGCCGGCATCATCATCGGACCAAAATGATGGTGGCGTAGTCTGGCAAGCCGGGAAGCCGGTCAGGCTGCTTCATCTGAAACGCGTCGGTCCAGTTGAGGTGCGAGCCAATCATAGCCGGCACCCGGCGTCTCGTCGCAAGCACCGCGACCGCACGGCCGTAGTTCCAGCGACGTTAATCGGATTTTTACGTCAGCCACGACGATAGTCGCGACAGCTGTGTGGGGACTACGAATGAAGGCCGACCACTGGCGAGTCGAAAGCATCTTTGTGCTCCGGCATACCGGTTTCGGAGGATTGCAGCTCGCAGGGGCATCTCCATGCCGGCGCCGGCGGGCGGCTTTTCACCGTGCCGGGATCTGATGGAGGCCTGATCCGCATGTCCGTATTGCTGGACGCCCCACGCAAGGCACCAAACGTACGCGCTTTGCTCGACCACTCCGCGCGGGTCACGAAGGTGCGCTCCAGGGCACCCCTGCGGCTCGGCTTTGCCGGCGGCGGCACAGACGTCTCGCCGTACAGCGACACGTTCGGCGGCTGCGTGCTGAACGCAACCATCGGCATGTTCGCCCATTGCTCGATCGAGGTGCGCAGCGACCAGAAGGTAAGGTTCATAGCGTTGGACTATGAACAGGAGGTCGAGACGTGCGCGGATGCAGACATTCCACCATCCGGGCCACTCGCGCTTCACAAGGCGGTATACCGCCGCATCGTGCGCCAATACCTTGGTGGCGCGTGTTTGCCGGTGACGGTGATGACCGCATCCGATGCACCGGCCGGCTCCGGTCTTGGGTCCTCGTCCACCCTGGTCGTTGCGATGATCGAAGCCTATCGTGAACTGCTCGCGCTGCCATTGGGGGAGTATGACGTAGCACACCTCGCCTATGTCATCGAACGCGAGGATGTCGGGCAGGCTGGAGGACGGCAGGATCAATACGCGGCAACGTTCGGCGGCATCAACTTCATCGAGTTCTCCGCCGGTCAGGCCATCGTCAATCCCTTACGCATCCGCCAGTCCACACTGATGGAACTCGAGGCCATGCTGGTGCTGTATCTCACCGGCATTTCGCGAGAATCAGCCAAGATCATCGCGCAACAATCAGCCACCCTGCGCAGCGGGCACGAGGCAGCACTGCAGGCCATGCACCAGATCAAGCGCGATGCATACCTTATGAAGGACGCGCTGCTGCATAACGATCTGCAGGCTTTCAGCGACACGCTGGGACGCAGTTGGCAGGCCAAGAAACGCACCGCGGCAGGGATAACCAACGCCGAGATCAACCGGATCCACGACGTTGCACTGTCGGCCGGCGCGCTGTCGGGCAAGGTCTCCGGCGCCGGTGGCGGCGGCTTTTTGTTCTTCATGGTACCGCCGGAAAGACGGCCGCGCCTCTTACAGGCGCTGGCGTCAGAGCCAGGCCTGACCATGCGTTGCTGTTTTACCGAAGGCGGTGCGCAGGCCTGGCGCGTTTAGCGAGCGCTCCGCGCCACCAGCTCCTGGCGCTGGCGCGCTTGTGCCATACCCTTAAGGATCGCTTCGGCGTCCAGGACAACCTGCTTCTGACGCCAATCGTCATTATATTGCGCGAGCGCGTGCTCCGACTGTGACTGCTCCGCTGCGCAGGCAGCGATGCTGGCAAGGGAGAAGCAGGCAAGCAGCAGGCGCATTTTTGGCATCCATTGTCCCCGACCGACGTTTTTAGCCTTCCCGGACACAGCTTGCCAGCGAGAAGTTGATCAGCCGTAGTCACTGCTCTGCCGGAGGACGGCGCAGCGCCCAAAATGCAACACCGCCGCAGGCGTAGAAGAAGATCGAAAGTGCAAACGCGACCTGATAGCTGCCGGTGATATCAAAGCTCCAGCCCGCCAGCCATGATCCCGATGCAGAGCCAATCCCGGTACCGATGGTAATGACACCGAGAATGGCGCCAAGTTGCGGCCCGGGAAACAGATCGGCGGTCTTCGCCGTGATCGCCGGCCCCCGTGCGCCCCAGGTGAGACCAAAGAAGCAAGAATGCAGCCATAGCAGCAGATGCTGATCCGGCGACGTAATCAGCATGGCGCAGATGACGCCGAAGATCGACGTGCCATAGGTCACCACGGCGGACAATTCCCGCCCTACATAATCCGACAGCGTGCCGGTGATGATCACGCCCGGCAGCGACAGAAAGGCGCCGAGACCAAGGACCTCGGCTGCGTATAGCTTGTCGAACCCGACCGTGACGGCGAACGCGAGCTGATGCAGAGCAACCAGGAAACTGCCTAGACCGGTGAACACATAGACCAGGAACAGAAGCCAGAAGTGCGGTGTGCGCATCGCCCGGCGCAATGTCCAGCCCGAGGCAGTGCGGCCCGCACCGGTTGCCATCCGTTGTAATTCCGAACTATTGAACAGTGCGGCGAGCGGCAGGAAGGCTGCCGCCATAAAGCCGCCCTGCGCCAGGTAGGCCCCCCGCCACCCCCAGGTGTCGATCAGCAACTGCGACAGCGGCGCCGAGAAGGCGCGAGCAAACCCATTCGCCGACTGCACGACCGAGACCGCCATGCCGCGATTACGCACGAAGCGGCGCGACAGGATCGGTACGAATACCACGAGGCCCAGGCAGTTCGCGCCGAGTGTCATGATCACGCCGTACAGCATGATGATCTGCCAGAGTGCATCGGCGAAAGAGCTGGCGATCAGGCCCACGGCCAGTAGGCAACCGCCGATCAGCACCAGACGTCGGGGACCCAGGCGATCCACCAGAATGCCTACCAGCGGCGACGTCGCCCCGCTGATCATCTGGGAGACCGAGTAGGCGATGGAGCTTTCCGCGCGCGTCCAGCCGAACGCCTCGATGAAGGCGACCAGGAACACTGTATAAGAGTGCATGCAGGCAGCGCCTACGGCGAAGGTGACGAACGCGCCGGCCAGCAACAAGGCGGCTTGGCGCGATGATGGGGTCAGGGAGATGGGGGCGCGCACGGTTACCCTTCGCTGGCTCCGGGCCGACGCCCTGCACAGCGCCAACACTGCGCCCCAAGCGAGGGAGCCTCAACCCCGCGGACGGCATGTCACCCGTGTCGAGGCTTGCCGGCCAGCACCATCAATGCAGCGAAAAGTTGCAGAACAATACAGAGCACAATCGCCGCCGCATAAGACCCGGCGATATCGTGCGCCAGGCCCAGCAGCGTCGGGCCGAATGCCAGCGTCGTATAACCGACCATCGACACGAGACCGATCACCTGCCCGAACGATGCGGCGTCAAACTCACGCTGCACGATCAGCGCCGGCAGTGTGATGACGTTGCCGACCGACAGACCGAACAGCACGCTGCCCAGATACAGCGCCGCCGGCTGATCGGGAACGGTCAGCATCAGCCCCAGTCCGGCGGCCTGGGCGGTGAAACTCGCAGCCGAAGCAAAGCGCTGGTTCATCCGGTCGATCAGCGGCGCCATAGCCAACCGTCCGCCGGCTGCGGCGATCGCCGTGGCCGCGACCGCGTTGGCAGCGCCTGAAGTCCCCAGATGCGGCAGCAGGAACGCCATCTGGTGCACGATGAAGCCCACCTGTGCGGCGAGTGCCAGCGCAAATGGCACTGCGATGCTCCACACGTGCGGGTTGCGCAGCGCCGCGTATTGGCCGCCCAACGCCGGGCGATCAGCCCGGATCGTTGGCGTATTGCGGATACCAGCAACCAGGATGGGTAGCAGGAATGCCAAGGCGATCAGCACCAGCAAGGACACTGCCCGCTCCAGCCCCAGGTGCTGCGCCAGACGTGCGAGCAGCGGCGCGACCGTGAAACCGCCTGCGCTCGCGCCGTTGAGTGCCAGGCTCAGCGCCAGGCCACGTCGATGCTCGAACCACAATGCAAGCGTCATTGCGAGCGCCGTCGTAGTCGTGGCCGCCCATCCGGTCGCCATGACGATCGCCCATACATAGAGTTCCCACGGCAGTCGCGCACGCGTCAGGCCGATCGCGCCGACACCGAGAATCGCCGCGCCACATACCAGCAGCATCCGAGGGCCAAGGCGGGCAAAGGCACGATGGATCCACAGCAGCAGCAGTCCGCCGGCCAGGTAGTAGAGCGTGGTCGCCGATGCGATCAGCGAAGCCGGCCAGCCACGCGATGCGTGCAGATCAGCAAAGTAAACTGACAGCCCATAGAAGCCGAACCCCCAGGCAAATGTGGCGGTGCAGAAGCAGGCCAGCACGACGGGCCAACCTTGTCGGAATTCGCTGCTGGCCGGGGCAACGCGAAGTGGTGCGGTGATCTCGCTCATTCCTCGGAAGGTGTGCTCCGTTGCGTCGAACGGCAAACGATTCTTCATGGCGCGTTCAGTTGAGAAAAACTATTCTGATGCCATGCCCGCCCTGCCACCGCTCAATGCGCTGCGCGCCTTCGAGGCAGCCGCGCGTCACCTCAGCATGAAGGAGGCGGCCACAGAGCTTGCGGTAACACCAGGCGCGATCAGCCAGTTGGTTCGCGGGCTGGAGGAGCGCCTCGGCACACAGCTGTTCCGTCGGGGCAATCGCTCGCTACTCCTGACCGAGGCAGGGCAGAGCTTTTTCGCGCCGGTGCGGCTCGCGTTTCGCCAAATCGGTGAGGCAACGCGCCGACTACGCGCGCAGCCTGGCGCCGGTGTGCTGACGGTGAGTGCCCCGCCTGCCTTCGCGGCGTCGTGGCTGGTACCGCTGCTGGGCCGGTTTCGCTCGCGCCATCCGGATATCGAACTCAATATTACCACCACACGGGGGCTGGCGAACTTCGCCGCCGACGGAGTGGATATCGCGGTCCGGCACGGTCTGGGCCGCTACCCCGGGCTGCGATGTGACCGGATCGCCACAATCGCGATGGTGCCCGTGTGCAGCAGAGAGCTGCTCACCATGCATGGCGTCCAGCGACCGCGGCAGCCGGCCGATTTGCTGGCTCTGCCGCTGTTGCACGACGGCGAACGGCAGGATTGGGCGCTATGGTTCCAGGCTCATGGCGTCACCGATCTTGGTCATGTGGCCTCGAGCGGCATCAGCTTCGACGACCAGACACTGCTGATCCGCGCCGCTGCTTCGCATCAGGGGGTGGCGCTGGTGAGCGAGCCTCTGGCCCGGCCGGAGCTCGATAGAGAGAGTCTTGTGCGCGTGCTCAGCGCGGCGTGGCCGCAGGAGTTTTCCTATTGGCTGGTCTGCCCGCGCGCCACCGCAGAACAGCCAAAGATCGTCGCCTTTCGCGACTGGCTGCTGGCCGAGGGACGCAGCATCAATGCGCACGCGCGTCGAGCCAGGCAAGCAGGGCGGCGCCGTACACCTTGAGGCTCTTGTAGTGAACCGTCGCGTCGGGCAGTGCGCGGACCGCTTCGGCCAAACGCGTCGCATCCGCCCGGATGGTGATGGCACGCGCCATCTGGTAGCTGTGCACGCGGATGCCGAACAGGATTGCGCCTGACTGCGGCAACCGACGCAGCGTCTGACGTTCCACGCGCAGGTAGAGCCGTTCGCCGGCATTGTCTGCTGTTATCTCGGTGTCGGTCTGCTGGCGCCATTTCCCGCCAGGCTGGAACATCGCCGGACTATCCAGCACCGACCAGTTCAGGCGCGACGCGATGTGGCCTGGCTTCACCTTGGCCATGAACCGGTCGACCGGCGCAGAAAGCCTCTCGGCGTAATGGGGCACGGGCCCATGCACGGCCGCGAGCGGCTTGCCGATCTTCTCATGCAGCCGCCAGCGGCTGGGAAAACAAAGAGTGGCTGCTGTGAAGATCGGCCCACTCTCGTCTTGCTGGATGACGCAGAGGTCCTCCTGCACCAGCCTTCCCGCCAGTTCCAATGGATCGCTGGGCAGCGCTCCCAGATCCCAGCTTTCGTCGGTCAGTGCGTTGTGCAGCGTTCGACCGTCTCGCATGAACCAGTGCGGCGCATAGGTTGTCAGATTGGCGACGACGCTTTGCAGCGTTTCCGTGCGTGCCGCATCGGACACAGGCAAAGCAGCAAACACATCCCGATGGCGTTCGTGCAGTAGTTGCCGCTTCTCCGCCATCTCGTCGGCATAGCGCTCGTCGAATTCGAACCAGGCATTCTCCGGCACCGTCGTCAGCGCCATGGCCATGCGGTACGGGCCGGATTCGAATGGCAGGTAGATGCGTTGTGGCGGCAGGCCGGGCGCGTCAGCTCCGAGCCGGTGAGGGTCCAACGGCTGGACCCCCGCTTCCGCGGGGGTGACGGTCAAGTGCATCAGACCACGCCCTTCTCCCGCAGATTGGCAATCTCTGACGCACTGAGACCGAGGCGTTCGTGCAGCACCGCGTCCGTATGTTCACCCAGCAGCGGCGGTGGGATGCGATAGTCCGCCGGTGTTTCCGACAGCCGGACCGGATTGGCGATCACCTTCACGATCTCGCCCGAGCTATGGGTCATCTCGCGCACGACGCCGCGCGCCACGATGTGCGGGTCGGCGAAGACCTCGGACAGCTTGTTTATCGGCCCGCAGCCGATCTTGAGCGCCTCCAGTCGATCCACCCACCACGTCGTCGCCTGCCCCTGCATCACCGGGGTCAGGGTGTCAGTCACCAACTGACGGTTCTGTACCCGCGCCGCATTGGTAGCGAAGCGCAGGTCCTCCAGCAGGTGCGTCAGTGCGAAAGCCTCGCAGAACCGCTTGAAGGTCGGGTCGTTGCCGATCGAGAGGACGATGTGGCCATCGGCGGTAGGGAACACCTGATACGGCACGATGTTGGGATGCTGGTTGCCCAGGCGTGCCGGGTTCTCGCCCGTCGCCAAGTAGTTCATGCCCTGGTTCGCCAGCCATGCGACGTGCGTGTCGAGCATGCTGATGTCAATCTGTTGCCCCTGCCCCGTTGCATCGCGGTGCCGTAAGGCAGCGAGAATGCCGATACATCCGTATAGTCCCGAGAATAGGTCGGCGACAGGCACGCCGACCTTCTGCGGCAGCCCGTCCGGCTCGCCGGTCAGGCTCATCACACCGCCCATTGCCTGGATCAGCGAATCATAGCCAGGCCGCGGCGCGTACGGTCCCGTCTGGCCAAAGCCGGTGATCGAGCAATAGATCAGCCGCGGAAAGTACTGGCGCAGGTCCTCGTAGCCCAGCCCGTATTTTGCCAGCGCGCCGACCTTGAAATTCTCCACCAGAACATCGCTCTGCGCGATGAGCCGCCGCGCAATCGCCTGACCTTCGGGCTTGGCGATGTCCAGAGTGACCGACTGTTTGTTGCGGTTCACCCCGACGAAATAGGCGCTCTCCTTGTCGGTACCGGGCATATAAGGCGGAGCGAAGCCGCGCGTGTCGTCACCGGCGCCGGGGCGCTCGATCTTGACCACATCGGCGCCGAGATCGGCCAGCATCTGCACGCAGGTCGGCCCTGCCAGCACGCGCGTCAGGTCGAACACACGCAAGCCTTTGAGCGGCCCAGTCGGAAGCAGCCCAGTGGGAAGCGACCCCGTGGGAAGTGGTCCGGTGGATTGCGCGCCAATAGGGTCGCTCATGCCGTGTCTCCAGCTTGTCGGGGTATCGCCCACAGGCCATACCGGCCTCGCCGCTTATACCCTGGGAGGAGACGCCGGCAATGCCGGACACGATGCTGCCGCCACGCGCCCCGAGCATCGAGAGCCGTGCATCCTGGCAGGCCGCCGGACTGACGTTGGCGATCCTGTCGATCTCCTACGGCGCGCCGCTGCTGGTCGTGGTCGGACTGAAGCCGATCCAGGACTCTCTCGGAACTGACCGGTCGGTTGTGGCGCTCGCCGGGGCGCTGGTCTGGGTAGGGACCGGTCTCGGCGGCATGGCTATGGGCTGGCTCGCCGATCGCATCGGCATCCGGCTCTGCGTAATAATCGGCGCGGTCATGATGGCGGCGGGTCTTGCGCTGTCATCCATCGGCAGCGTGTGGGCGCTGTTCGTCGGCCATGGCCTGCTGATCGGACTGGTTGGCAATGGAGCGATCTACGCGCCGCTGGTGGTCTATGTGTCGCGCTGGTTCGATCGCCGCCGTGGTTCTGCCCTGGCGCTGATCTCGTCCGGCCAGTACATCGCCGGCGTGGTCTGGCCGTCAGTGTTCGAGCACGGCATCGCGCTGTATGGCTGGCCGATCACCATGCTCGGTTACGCTGTGGTCGTGCTCGTGGTGATCCTGCCGCTGACGTTCGGATGGTTGCGACCGTCGCCAGAGGCGCTCGGCAGCCACACGCTTGCCGCCGGTCCGCGCGCCAAGGCTCAGGTTCTGGGCATGAACCCGAACCTGGTCCAGGCGCTGATCTGCATAGCGGCGTTCTTCTGCTGCATTCCGATGGCCGTACCGAACGGGCACCTGGTGGCGTTCTGTACCGATCTGGGGATCGCGCCCACCCATGGTGCCGCGATGCTGTCCGTGCTGTTGGCCAGCGCGTTCATCAGCCGGCAGTTCTGGGGGATGCTGGCCGATCGCATCGGCGGGCTGCTCGCCGTGCTGGCCGGATCCGCCTGTCAGGCGGTGGCGGTCGTCGCTTTTCTGCTGACGCAAAACGAGGTCGGACTGTTCGCTGTCTCTGCCGCCTTCGGCCTCGGCTTCTCCGGCATCATCCCGTCCTATGTCGTCGCGCTGCGCGAGCTGTTTCCGTCCTCGGAAGCGGCGTGGCGTATCCCGACCTTTTTCTTCATGGGCATGTCAGGCATGGCATTCGGCAGCTGGCTTGCCGGCGAGCTGTACGATGGCTTCGGCTTCTATGCGCCAGCGTTCGGGGTCGGCGTCCTGTTCAACCTGGCGAACCTCTGCGTCATCGGTTTCCTGGTGGCGCGGCAGGGTGGCAGCGCGCGAATTGCGCTCGCCTTCAGGTAGGTTTCGGCAGGTCGATCCCGGCAAGCGCCTGCCAGAACCGGATGAC
The DNA here is from genome assembly GCA_046735215.1 of Pseudomonadota bacterium. Lineage (GTDB taxonomy): Bacteria > Pseudomonadota > Alphaproteobacteria > Acetobacterales > Acetobacteraceae > JAMXLO01. The sequence continues at coordinate 33,416 of JBKPSV010000152.1, forward strand.
GAAGGCGTCGTCCCTGGCTCCATCCCCATGCGCCGCCGCAGCCAGGAACAGCTGATGCGCCGCAGCAGCCATCGGCAGTGGGAAGGTCAGTGCCCGCGCCTGGTCCAGCACGATGCCCAGGTCCTTGACGAAGATATTCACCGCAGACAGCGGCGTGTCGTCGCCCTCCAGGATGTGCGGCACGCGGTTCTGCCACATCCAGGAACTGCCGGCCGACGAGCTGATCACCTCGAACAGCGTGCGAGGATCGGCACCGGCCCGAATGCCCAACGCCAGTGCCTCCGCCGCGGTGGCGATGTGCACGCCGGCGAGCAACTGGTTGACCATCTTCACCGTGCTGCCGATGCCGGGCTGATCGCCCAGTCGCCAGACCTTGCCGGAAATCGCCTCCAGCACCGACTGCGCCTTGACAAACGCTGCGTCGGAACCGGACGCCATCACGGTCATAGTCCCGGCATGTGCGCCAACCTTGCCACCTGAGACCGGCGCGTCGAGCATCTGGAATCCCGCGGCGCCGATCTTCTTGTCGAGTGCGCGGGCGGCTTCAGGTGCGATCGTGGCACAGCAAAGGATCACCGCGCCCTTTGCGAGCTTGCCGAGGCACCCGTGGGATCCGAACAGCACATCCTCGGTCTGCCCGGCGTTCACCACGAACACCACAACAGCCTCGGTATCGGCTGGAAATTCCTCTGCCGCGCCGACGGCGGAACCACCGGCATCGGCAAGTTCGGCCCGCGCGGCGTCACGCACGTCGCAGCCCGTGACCTGATGCCCTTTGCGCACCAGATTCAGCGCTGCGCCCATCCCCATGGTGCCAAGCCCGATAACCCCGACCTTCATGCTTTCACCTCCCGTGGCGGAAGCGCTCCACCGCAGCGACCAGCGCCCGGCGGATCCCCGGTTCCAGCGCCGAATGGCCCGCATCGGGCACGATCGACAGCCGGGCCGCCGGCCAGACTGCAGCCAGTTCGAACGCGGTCCGCGGCGGACAGATCATGTCGTAACGGCCCTGTACGATCTCCGCGGGAAGCGTGCCGATGCGCTGCATGTTGCCCAGCAGGCCCTCGTGCGGCAGGAACAGCCGGTGTGCGAAATAGTGCGCCTCGATGCGTGCCAGCCCGAGAGCGGTGCGATCCTGAGCGAACGAACTGACCGTCTCGGGGCTCGGCAACAGCGTGCTGCACGAGCCTTCATAGACTGACCAGGCGCGCGCCGCGGGGAGATGGACCGCAGGGTCGGGGTCGGTGAGACGCCGCAGATAGCTGCCCAGGAGATCGCCGCGTTCCACCTCCGGCAGGAAGCTCGTAAACGCCGCGTGTGCGTCGGGAAATATCGTCGCCAGACCGTGCAGGAACCAGTCCACCTCTTGGGGGCGTCCGAGGAACACGCCGCGCAGCACGCAGCCGATGACGCGCTCCGGGTAAGCCTGCGCATAGGCAAGTGCCAGGGTCGAGCCCCACGAGCCACCAAACAGCACCCAGCGCTCAAGAGCGAGGTGTCGCCGGAGGATCTCGATGTCGGAGACGAGGTCTTGCGTCGTGTTGTTGGCAAGTCCACCCAGCGGACGCGAGCGACCTGCGCCGCGCTGATCGAAGATCACCACGCGCCAGAATTCAGGATCGAAGAAGCGGCGGTGAACCGCACCAGCGCCCGCGCCGGGCCCACCGTGCAGGAACAGCACCGGCCGGCCGCGCGGATTGCCGACTTGCTCCCAATACATAACGTGACTGCCCGAGAGCGGCAGATAGCCGGTCTCGAACGGTCCTATCTCGGGGAACAGGTCGCCACGTGGCATGGTGTCCGATGGTATAGGCGGCGGCCGGTCGGCGAAACAGGGATCAACGCGATGCAGAGACTTTGGATTGCGCTGGGATCGCTCGCCGGGCTTTCCGCTGTCGGCATCGCGGCAATGACGACGCACGGTTTGCGTGGAGCGGATCAGGCGCAACTGGCCATCATGCACACCGCAGTCGAGATGCAGGCTTGGCATGCACTGGCGCTACTGGCTTGCGGCCTGTGGGTATCACGCGGAGGCAGATTGGCGGATGGCGCAGGCGCGGCGTTCGCATCTGGCGCGTTGCTGTTCTGTGGTTCGCTCTATAGCCATGCGCTGCTCGACCACCAACTTGGTATCGTCGCGCCGATTGGCGGCGCATTGTTGATGCTCGGGTGGGCTATGTTGGGTCTATCAGCAGCTACTGCACGCGATCGCGCGTAAGCGCGCAGTGATGCCGACAGTGGCGCGAGGCGACCAACCGCGGCTGCTTTCCGCCAATTTGTCAGGCCGGTCCGACGGCACCATCCGGCAACCCGCCGTTACCCGGCCACCGTATCTCGTCCAAATCTGCGTCTGTCCAAGTAGCGGAACCAGCACGTAGCCGCGTAGATGCAACCGTCCGCGATCGTCAACCGTCAGGCGGGCACTGTAGGTCTGGCCGTCTTCTGGATTGGTGATCTTGCCGCTCCATTCGCCAGGATCATTCTCGGCAAGGCCCCGGACAATTTGCAGGCCGCAGCGTGAGTTGCCGTTCACGTCCTTGGGCAAAGGCTTGCCCGAAGCGGCGGCGGCCAAGCCGACAATACGGCCGCAGTACTGCGAACCGCACGGCTCGATGTCGATAACGCCGCCGCCATCCTCGGTCAGCCAGGCGCCTTCAATCGGTATCGCCGATCTTCCGGCCCCGGGCGCGAGCGCGGACATCAGCGCCGTCGTGGCCACGAGCTTGATGCACGTGTGAACCGCATTGGCCACGTGTCGCGCCGGGAAGCGCGCCCCGATCAGTGCGTCAGTCGATCATTCGGCCGCCGCGGCCGGCTCGTGCGCCCGCATCGCCGCGATCTTCGCTTGGGCACGTGCGCGCCGGTCGTCGAACTTCGCCAGCCGACGCTGGGGATTGGGATGCGCGACGTTGTCGTCCGACCCCGGGCTCTTCTGCGAGCCGGCCCAACCGTGCGCGGCGATATCGAAGATGATACCGCTCAGGTCGGTATGCTTCACCTCATAGCCGTCCGGGTTGTTGGGGTCGCCCATGATCCACGTGGCGCCGGCGTTGCGCGCGATCTTGCCCTGCTCGACAACGTCGTCGACCCAGAAGCCGATGTGATGGATGCCCACGAAGTCCTTGCCAGTGCCCTGCGCGGCCTCGTCGCTCTTGAAGTGCAGGATAGCGAGGTTGACGATGCCGTCCGTCAGGAAGACGCCTTCGGCGAGCGGGCCATCGAGCTCGGTGACCTCCTGCAGACCGACCGCCTGCTTGTAGAATTCAGCAGTCTCCCAGGGATCTTCGACGCTGAGTGCGACGTGGCGGATGCGACCTTTGGTCTGCGTGGTCATGGACTTCTCCCTCTGCAGTCGGTAGCCAGTGACGGAGCGTAGCGGTAACCCCGGCATAAATCGAGACAGGCTTCCATCAAGGCTGCCTGCCGCGCTCGAGCGTATCAAGTGCCTTCTTGACCAAAGCTGCATCCGCGCTGTCGGCAGGGAGCTTACCCAGCAGCCTGGCCCAGTTGCGCTTCGCATCCTCCGGATGGCCGGCGCGCACCGCCTCGAGCCCGAGATACCACAGCACCTGCGGCTGGTCCGGTCGTACCGCCTCGACCTGCCGCAGCAGCGTGAGCGCACGCGGGGGCAACGGATCGCTTGGCGGCAGCCCAGCGATCATCGCAGCAAAGGTCAGCAGCTTTATCTCCACATCGTCGGGTCGCAGGCGCGCGGCGCGCTCAAAGGCGTCGGCTGCCTTGGTGTTTTCCCTTAGCACCGAATAGGAGCGCCCAAGCTGGAGCCAGCCTTCGAGGTCGTCAGGCTGCTCTTGCAGGCGCGCCGCAAGTTGAGCCACCATCCCGCGGATCATCTCGTTGCGCTGTGCCTGCGGCATTTTCGCCGCGGCGGCTGCCTGTTCTTCCCTGGGGCCTCGAGCCGACGGAGCTGGCAGAGGCGGAGCAGCAATCCCGGCGACCCTTGCGGCATCCGTGACATTGCGTGCGATCGCCTGGCGCATCGGCGTCCCGTCGGGAAGATCGGCAGCAAGCGCCAACCAGCCATCAATCGCCCGCTGGACGTTGCCCGCCTGGTTATCGGCCAAAGCCGTATAGTACCGTGCCACGTCGTTCTTCGGATCAGCAGACAATGCTTTGGTGAAGGCGTCGCGCGCTGCAGGCGGAACGATGCCGCCCGCGGCCAGCACTTGCGTCTCGCCGTAGCTTGCCAACACGTCGGGGGCGGTGGTGCCGAGATCGATGGCACGCCGATAAGCTTCCCCAGACTTTTGCCAGTTGTTCAGCAGGGATTCGGCGCGCGCGTACAACAGCCAGCCCTGCGCGTTGTTCGGATCGCTCTTCAGCTGCTCTGCCAGGCGCGCAGCGGCAGTGCGCACATCAATCTGGCCGGCATCAGCCACGCCCGCGCCATGAGAGCGCGATGCGAACGGGACGTCGGGCAATGACGGCGAACCCAACTGAAAGTATAGACCCGCCGAACCACAGACCAGCAGCACGCCAATGCCGACCGCGAGCTTCGGATCGCGTCTTGCACGCGCAGTCCGGTCGGCCGCCGCTGCCGTCACGCCCAGGAGCCGCCGCTGAATCTCCAACCGCGCCGAGTCCGCCTCGGCAGGGCTCAGCACGCCGCGTGTCAGATCGCGCTCGACCTCGCGCAGCTGATCTCGATAAACGGCGCGATCGAACTGGCCGCGGTCGGCAACGGCCTCGGTGCCGCGCAGCAACGGCAGACATATCAGTGCCAATGTAACCAGCGCTGCGGCAATCAGCACCAGTGGCAGCAGCATCAGTGATCCACCTCGCGCAGCAACGTATCGAGGCGGCGTCGTTCGTCTTCGTTGAGTGGCCTGGTATCGATGACCGCACCAGGGCGGCGACGGAGCCAGAGCGCCACGCCGACGAACCCGATCACCAGCATCCCCACCGGTCCGAACCAAAGAAGATAGGTGGCCGGCCTTACCGGTGGGTTCAGCAGGACGAACTGGCCATAGCGATCGACAATCGCCTGGCGAACCTGTGTGTCGGCGTCGCCCGCAAGCAGACGCTGGCGCACCAGCACGCGGATGTCGTGCGCGAGTTCAGCGTTGGACTCATCGATCGACTCATTCTGGCAAACCAGACAGCGCAGCGTGGTGCTGATCGACCGTGCACGTGCTTCAAGCGCCGGATTGGCCAGGCG
>JBKPSV010000153.1:0-39371 GCA_046735215.1 Pseudomonadota bacterium
CCATTCGGCGCGCCATTGGATCTACCTGGAGCAAGGGCCCTTGCGGCCAGGGACCGAGGCGCACAAACGCGCCGTCTGCGAGATGTTTCAGGCAACATTCAACCCCTACAGACCGTCCATCATCGATTGGCCGAAGCTGGATGCCGCCGCACATGCGCGGCTGTTGGGCCTGCCGATCTGGGATATCGCCGTGCAGACCGAGGGTAAAGCCGGGCTGCGCATGAAGACATATGCCGCGACGCTCGCGGACACTGACATGCGGGCGGCACTCGCGCTGAATGCCTGGGAAGAGGGCCGCCACAAGGAAGTGCTGTCACACCTTGTGGCCGCCTACGGCATCGCGTTGGCGCCGGAACCTGAATATATTGCGCCGCGCGATGCTGAGTGGGCGTATCTGGTCACCGGCTTCAGTGAATGCATCGACAGCTTCTTCGCGTTCGGTCTGTTCGCGCTGGCCCAACGGTCGGGATTTTTCCCACAGGAGCTGGTGGAGACATTCGAGCCGGTCATGCAGGAAGAGTGCCGGCACATCCTGCTGTTCGCCAACTGGCTCGCGTGGCACCGTCGCACGATTCCATTGTGGCGTCGGCCGTGGTTCGAACTGCGCGTGGCTGCCGCATGGGCGTTTCTGGCGTGGGAGCGCATCAAGCTGGCCAAAGGCATTGACGGCGGAGCTGACGCCCCCGCGCAGGACAACAACTTCACCTTCAGCGGTGCACAGGCGGTTGGCGATGGCGGAAGTGACACCGCCGTCCTGATGGACCTGTGCCTGGCGGAAAATGATCGACGCTTCGCGGGATACGATGTGCGGCTGCTGCGGCCCACCACAGTGCCGTGGTTGGTGCGGCGTGCGCGGCGGGTTATGGGGTTGGTCCAACGCGTGCGGGCGAAGTTTCCGGCGCGGCAGCGGCTGTGAGACCGGCGGAGCGGAACTCCGCGCTCACTTTCCTCTCGGTTGAGCGATCACGCGCACCGGTGCAGCCTCGCATTGCAGTTTGGCTGGCAGCGCGACGATGTCGAATTCGTCAATCCCAACCAGTGCTTCCAGGTTGGTCAGGTTCTCAATGATCAGCAGCTCGGCGGACAGCAGAATCTTGTGGACCACAAAAGGCGACCGATCGGGGCTGGGTGTGTCCAGACCAACGATGCTGGCGCCGATCTTGACCAGATCCTCGGCAAAGTCGGGCTCCACCTCGGGGAAGTCGGCGTAATAGGAGTCGTCACCGAACCGTCGGTACCAGCCTGTCAGCACCAGGACGATATCGCCTGCGCAAATGTCGGCTCTGTTCAACAGATCCGGCGTTACACTCCTGCAACCGCGCGCGTCGATCAGGCGGCCGCGGCCGAAGAACCGCGTGACGGGGATATCGCAGACGAATTTGCCGCCAGCGATCATATGCAGAGGCGCGTCAATGTGCGTCCCGACATGCATGCCGCTGCACAGGCAGTACATGTTGTACTCGTCCTTGCCGATGTGAGCGATCTGCTCGAGCCTGGCAGATGGATCACCGGGGTAGACCGGCATGTCGTTGGCGAAGCGATGGGTCAGATCGATCGGTTGCATGGTGTGGTCCATCGGAGGTCCATAAATTGAACCACAGACAGCGGCAGATGAGCACGGTTCACACGCGCCTCCGGTTGCATCCGGGGAGCAGTTGGCGAGCGGTGTCGGCACAGCGTAGGATTACGCGACGACAAGCCTGCAATTTTCGGAAACGCCCATGATCAAACGCTTCCACGTCCTCTACGTCGGCCAGATCGATCTCGACAACGTCGGCCTCGATGGCACGCCGGCTAATGACCGCCGCTATCCGAACGAGCGCCTGGCGGAGGTGTTCTTCACCACCCGGCACATGGCCCAGGTCATGGACGAACTCGGCTACTACGCGCTGTGGACCGCGGAGCACCACTTTCAACACGAGGGGTATGAGTGCCTGCCGAACCTGGTGCAGCTCGGGCTCTGGCTTGCCACGCAGACCAAGCGGCTCAAGTTCGGCTGTGCGTTCAACGTGCTGCCGATGTGGCATCCGATCCGGCTCGCGGAAGACTACGCGATGGCCGACATCGTCACCGATGGCCGCATTATCATGGGTGTTGGCCGTGGCTATCACACGCGCGAGGTGGAGACCTTCGGAGCCCCGCTGATCGACGCCGAGAAGAACCGCGAGTATTTCGAAGAGCAGCTTCAGCTGCTCCTCGCCTGCTTCAACGAGGAGCGGTTCAGCTTCAAGGGTAAGTATTTCACCTGCCCTCCCGAGGTCGAATATCGCGGCTACCAGCTCAAGGATATCACCATGGTGCCGCGGCCGAAGCACCTGCCGGTCGAAGTCTGGATGCCGGTCGCCTCGGGCAAGACCATCGAGATGATCGCAAAGTACGGCCTCAAGGCGATGGTGACGCTGAATGGGGAAAAGATACTGGACGACGTGGTGCGCGCCTACCAGATGGCCTGCGCGCAACATGGCATGCAGAAGAAGCTCGGCGAGGACATGGTCTGGGGCACTGGACTCTATCTCGCGGGCAGTCAGGAGGAGGCGATCCGGGCAGTCGAACCGGCGCACGACGAGCGCTACAAATGGTTCGCTCCATTCGGCTTCGTGCGCTACGCAGACGAGCAGGGCCGCACCTGGGGTACGCCTGGGGCGCCGGCTCGGACCCCATCACTGCGCGATGGCGTTGCTCAAAAGGCGTGGTTCTGCGGCACGCCCGGTCAGGTGATCGACGGCATCAAATTGATCGAGGCGAAATATCCTGGCCTGGAGGACTACATGATCCACTGGGCCGAAGGCCTGTCGTCGCGGGAGTTCGAGGAGCAGCTTCGCTGGTTCGCCCGCGACGTCATGCCAGCGTTCGCCACAGGTTGACTGCTGCTCCGGCAGAGCACGTCGGCGGACATTAATACCGCTTCAATGCCTGGGCTGTACTTCTCGCACTCGGTATCCCAGGAGCAGAGCAAGTGGCCGACAGCATCGGGGCTAGCGATGCACTGAAGTACTTCGAGGAGGGCAATGCGCATTTCGAGCGCGGCGAACTGGACGCGGCGATCCAGGACTACCGTCGTGGCTTGGACGCAGCACCCCATCACGCCGCGCTTCACTACAACCTAGGCAACGCTTTGCTGCGGCGCGGACGCCCGGTCGAGGCTATCGACTCATTCCTCGCCTGTCTGCAGGCGCGCCCTGATTTCGCACTTGCATACGTCAATCTGGCGGAGGCGCTGCGCAGTCTGGGACTGCTAGGCCAGGCTCTGTGGGCGGCTCAGACTGCGCAGCAATTGCTGCCAGATCAGCCTGAAGCGCACGTCGTTCTTGCCAATACGCTGCACGATCGAAGCGAATACGAGGCCGCCGAACTGGAGTATCGCCGAGCCCTCGATATTGTCCCGCATCATCCGGGCGTACTGAGCAGCCTGGGCAACACGTTGCATGCGATGGGGCGGCTGGCCGAAGCATTGAGCCTGCACGACCGTGCGATCGCCGCGGCCCCGGAGGACCCCGACTTTCACTACAACCGGGCAGCGACGCGGCTGGCAGCGGGAGATTACGCACGCGGTTGGTCGGATTACGAGTGGCGCCTGTTGCGCGAGCAAGCTCGGTGCGATCTTGGCCCGGCTTGGCGCGGCGAGGACATCGCCGGCACCACGATCCTACTGCACGCCGAGCAGGGCCTTGGTGATACACTGCAATTCGTCCGCTACGCTCCTCTAGTCGCGGCGCGGGGTTTGCGTGTGGTGCTGGAGGTCCAACCTCCTCTCGTCACGCTCATGCAGTCACTGCCAGGGCCGGAGAAGGTGATCGGGTTTGGTGATTCTCGGCCCCCGTTTGACGCCCACTGCTCCCTGCTCAGTTTGCCCCATCTGTTGAAGACGACCCTCCAGACGGTGCCCGTTCACGTGCCATATCTTCATGCCGATCCGTCCGCTATTCAGGTATGGGCGGACAGGTTGCCGGAGGACGCTGGTCTGCGCGTCGGCATAGTGTGGGCAGGTTCCAGCCATCGCGAAGATGCGGGTGCGCATCTGATCGATCAGCGCCGCTCCACCACGCGCGAGGCGTTCGCCGTATTGGCCGACGTGCCCGGCATTCATCTGGTCAGCCTGCAGAAACCGGAGAGCAGCGAAACACCGGCACCCTCGGCCAACTTTGCCCTGATTGACCTAATGCCTGGTGTGACGGATTTCGCCGATACAGCGGCCCTCATCGCCAATTTGGATTTGGTTATCTCAGTTGATACGTCTGTTGCGCACCTGGCCGGGGCGCTGGGCCAACGCGTATGGCTGCTGTCACGCTATGATGCATGCTGGCGCTGGCTGCACGATCGCAGCGACAGCCCGTGGTACCCGCATTTGCGCGTCTATCGTCAGCCAAGGCCGCATGATTGGTCGGATGTCATTGCCCGAGTCCGTCACGACCTGATCGTCTGGACAAGCGAAGCGAACCGGCGCAGCAGCGTGGCTCCCGCTACCTAGCGGGATCAGTCGTCGCGGCGCACCCGCTCCATCCGCTCGTGGCGTTCCTGCGCCTCTATGGACAGGGTTGCGATCGGCCGCGCCTCCAGGCGCCGTAAACCGATTGGTTCATCGGTCTCCTCGCAGAAGCCGTAGCTGCCGTTCTCGATGCGGATCAGCGCCTGGTCGATCTTGGAGATCAGCTTCCGCGCCCGATCACGGGTGCGCAGCTCCAGCGCCCGGTCGGTCTCCACGCTGGCGCGATCGGTGATGTCGGACTCGTGGATGCCACCCTCGGAGAGGCTGGCCAACGTCCCGTCTGCCTCCTTCAACAGGTCGGTCCGCCAGCGAAGTAGTTTCTGACGGAAGTATTCGACCTGGATGGGGTTCATGAACTCCTCATCCTCACTCGGTCGGTAGTCGGGGGGGAGGGTAACCATCATAACGTGCCGGTCCTGCCTTTCCTCTCGCGCTGCGCTCCGCCCGTTGGCTTATCGGAAGCCGCGGAACCCCCCGGCCCTTCCTGGATCGCAATTGCGCGGGCTTATAGCGATGCGCGATAGCCGCGCCAAGAGCGCGTGAACCAGCTTCAATAAGGTAACACCAAAGGAAGTATTGGCGGCCCTTAGAGCTGGCGCCGTGCCACCTCAACCCGCGCCCGGGCGACGATTGCCGAGACGATGGCGTTCAGCCGCGGGTCGGTGGCGTGAGGAACGGATGCGACCAGGTCGGCCAACCGTTGCAGAGACGCCCCGTCGCTTCCCGTCGACAGGATCAGGCGCTGCAGATCGGCCAGCGCGGACAGGATGTCCTGCCCCTGCCGCCGCGCCTCTCGGTCCTGCACGGTCTCGCCGCCCATCTCCTGCAGGGTCAGCATCGTCGCAAGGGTAGGTGCGCTGGTCTCCGCTGCGGCAGTCGTTGCGCCTGCATTCGCAGACTGCAGCGGCACGCTGAACCCGGATGCGCTCGGTCTCCGGCTGGCGGTGGTGGCCGCGACCGGCCGGCCAACCCGTTCGATCCCCGTCAAATGCCCGGCTCCTTCTGCTTACCTCACCTGCCGCCCGGCACTTCCTGCCTGGCTCCTGTCAGCGCCGATCGGCTGTGCTTGGGCGGTTCGGCGTGGCACGGGACTTGCCCTGTGCTCGCCAGACTGGCGCAAATTCCTTACGCAGACGCTAGTACCGAGGGCCTGTCGTGATCCGGTTCGTCCGCCTGTTTGTTCTGCTGCTTCTTCCGCTGGCTGTCGCAATGTCAGCCCAGGCTCAGGTCCGGATCAAGGACATCGCCGACGTCGAAGGAGTCCGGGATAACCAACTGATCGGCTATGGTCTGGTCGTTGGCCTGAACAACACCGGGGACAAGGTGGAGAACGCCGTGTTCACCCGTGAATCCCTCATCGGCATGCTGGAACGGCTGGGAGTGAACACCCGCGACCAGGTCAACAAGCTCAAGACCAAGAACATTGCCGCGGTCATGGTGACGGCTGAGCTTCCGGCATTTGCCCGCAGCGGCAGCCGGATCGACGTTGCCGTGTCGGCACTGGGCGACGCCACGAATTTGACCGGTGGCACCCTGTTGGTCACGCCGCTGCTGGCAGCGGACGGCGAAGTTTACGCTGTGGCTCAGGGTGCGCTCGCCACTGGCGCCATCGCGGCACGGGGTGCCGCAACATCGGTGACGCGTGGCGTGCCGACCGCTGGACGCATTGCCAATGGTGCGACCGTCGAGCGAGAGGTGGCCTACCGGCTGGACAAGACGCACGGCTTGCGCCTCGGCTTGCGCAACCCCGACTTCACCACTGCCAGGCGGATCGCGGTGGCGATCAACAAAGAGTTCGGCGGCATGGCAAGGGCGATGGATTCACGGACGGTGGCACTCGAGTTCGGTTCCCGTGACCTGGTGGAAACCCTTGCGGCACTGGAGGAGCTGCGTGTCCAACCGGACAGCCCCGCGATTGTGGTGATCGAGGAGTCGAGCGGAACGATCGTCATGGGCGCCAACGTGCGGGTCAGCACCGTGGCGATCGCCCAGGGCAATCTGACCATCCGGGTTACCGAGACGCCGGAAGTCAGCCAACCTGCCCCATTTTCCAATGGTGTCACGACCGTCGTCCCGCGCACCCAGGTGCAAGTCGATGACCAGCACGATCGCAAGCTGGGCATCCTGCAGGGCAGCGTGACTCTGCGTGATCTCGTGGCGAGCCTGAACGCCCTGGGCGTCGGGCCGCGCGATCTGATCAGCATCCTGCAGTCGATCAAGTCGGCAGGCGCCCTGCAGGCCGATCTGGTGGTCCGATGATCGCCACCGCCATTCAGCCTGCACCGAGCGCCTTGCCGCCGGTACAGACGGCGAAACTCTGGCAGGCAGCGCGCGACTTCGAGGCCATGGCCATTGGTCAGTTGCTGCAGCCGATGTTCGAAACGATCGACGTGAAGCACTCCCCGTTCGGCGGCGGCGCGGCGGAGGAGACATGGCGGCCTATGCTGATCGATGCGATCGGCAAGCAGATGGCGGCACATGGCGGGATAGGCCTCGCCGTGCCGGTGTTCAATGCGATGTTGCGTGCACAGGAGAAGTCAAAATGACCTTGGAATTGACGGACGCAGGCACGGTGCTGGCGGAAACCCTGGAAGCGGAAAACTCCGCGTTGACCGCGCTCGATCTGCCGAGGGCAGGTGCGATGCTTGCCCGCAAGCAGCGGGCGCTCGCTGACCTCGCCGCGGCGGCCGCGCGAGCCGGCTCGCCCGCACATCACGCCGCCGACCGCGTGGCGCGGCGGTTGCAGGGATTGGCACTTGAGAACAAGCGCCTGCTCGAGCGGGCCATTGCAGCGCAGGGTCGTGTGATCGAGGTGGTGGCACGTGCAGCGGTGCCAGCGGAGGCGCCGACCGGCTATGGACCTGCGCGTGGACTGCGTCCGGCCGCGTTCGCACTTTCCGCGAAAGCCTGATACGTCCCATGCATGACATCGCTGGACCCACGGACGTGGCGCCGCCTGCTGGCTCGGGCATCCAGCGATGCTGTGCTGTCCGCATTGTATGGACCATTGTTGACGACCCCGACTGCGCCGGACGGATGCTTTGTCCTCGGTCGCATAGCCCAATCGGTTGATGGCCGCATCGCCACAGCCAACGGCGCGTCGCAATGGATCAGTGGCCCACAGGACGTCGTCCACACCCATCGGCTGCGCGCACTGTTCGACGCCGTGGTGGTCGGTGCCGGAACAGTGCGCGCCGATGATCCGCAGCTCACGACGCGGGAGGTGGAGGGGCCGTCCCCGGTGCGGGTGGTGCTCGACACCGAACGCAGACTGGACGCGCGCTATCGCGTCTTCCGCGATGGTCCCGAAACGCTGCTGTTCTGTGCACCCGACGCGTCGGGTCCGGATTCGGTCGGTCATGCCCAGGTGCTTCGGCAGCCGCGCTCGGGCCGCGGACTGTCGATTGACGCAGTGCTTGCCGCATTGGCGGAACGGGGTCTGCGCCGTGTATTCGTCGAAGGTGGCGGCATCACCGTCTCACGCTTTCTTGCCGCAGGTGCGCTCGACCGTTTGCACATCACCATCGCGCCGCTCCTGATTGGTTCAGGCATTCCCGCGTTCACACTGCCGGAAACCGCAACGCTGACCGATGCCTTGCGCTTCGACTGGTCGGTTCACCGCATCGGCAGCGATCTCTTGGTCGATATTCCGCTATCCCGCGCTCGACCGGGTGTGTGCGAGTGATTGACGCGTCGCGCCCGGCCACGGCGCGTGCGTTCTGGGCGGTCATGGCTGGGCGCGGCGAGATTCGCACCGAGATGCTTGCCGAACGCGACGATTGCCAACTCGTCCGCACCATAGCCAGCGGCGTCTCTCGCGGGACAGAGGCGCTGGTGTTCAACGGGCGTGTACCTGCAAGTCAGCATCAGGAGATGCGCGCGCCGCTGATGGCTGGCGCATTCCCGTTTCCGGTGAAGTACGGCTACAGCGCTGTCGGCCGAACGCCGGACGGCCAGCGCGTGTTTGTGCTTCACCCGCATCAGGATGTGTTCCTTGCGCCCGCCCCGATGTGCATTCCTGTCCCGGAGGAGTTGCCCAGCAACCGCGCTGTGCTCGCCGCCAACATGGAAACTGCGCTGAATGTTGCATGGGATGCTGCCGCACTTCCCGGTGAACGGGCGATGGTGGTCGGTGCCGGTGTGGTTGGGCTGCTCGTCGCATCGTTGCTGGCGCGCATTCCCGCGGTGCGACTCACTCTGGTCGACGTTGACGCGGGGAGAAGTCGTTTTGCCCAGCGTTTCGGTTGCTGTTTTGCCACGCCGGACGGCGCGCCAGGCGAGCAGGATCTCATCATCCATGCATCGGCTAGCGAAGCTGGCCTGCGGCTGGCGCTGGAGCGCGCAGCGTTCGAGGCCCGCATCGTGGAGGCGAGCTGGTTCGGCGACCGTGCGCCGTCGGCGCCGCTGGGTGAGGCATTCCACGCCCGCCGCCTGCGACTGATCGCATCGCAGGTCGGTGCCATTGCACCGGCTATGCGTGGCCGGCGCAGCCACGCCGAACGACTGTCGCTGGCGCTGGAACTGCTTGCCGATGATCGATACGACGCGCTGTTGGACGGGCCGACCCGTTTTGAGGATATGCCGGAAGCAATGCCGCGCATTCTCGCTCCCGGCGGCCTGTGTCACGTCATCACCTACGGGACAGAGTGAATGTTCAGCCTCACCGTCTGCGACCACATTATGATCGCCCACAGCTTTCGCGGCGAGGAGTTCGGCCCTGCGCAGAAGCTGCATGGGGCGACCTTCGCGGTGGAGACGGAGTTTCGGGCGGACAAGCTCGACCAACTGCAACTGCTGATCGATATTGGCTTGGCGAAGACGGAGCTGCGTCGGGCTCTGGATACGCTCGACTACAGCAACCTCGACGACAATGCTTTGTTCAAGAATGTTAACACCACGACGGAATATGTGGCCTTTCACATTCATGGCCTGATCGCCGCGGCGTGTCGCGATGGCCGGCTCGGTGACGGAGGCCGGGCAGTGACATCGCTGAAGATCCTGCTGCGGGAAAGTCCCAACGCTTGGGCGGCTTACGAAGCGCCCATCGGCTGATGCACGTCGCGCTGATCGTCCCGGCACCATTCGACGCCGTTACCGGCGGCTATGGGTATGATCGTCGCATCGTTGCAGGCCTGCGTGAGGCCGGACACGGCGTTGCCGTACTTGAGCTCGCAGGCAGGTATCCGCTGGCCGACGACGCTGCACGTGACGCAGCCTGCGCAGCCTGGGACAGTCTCCCGGCTGGCTCGCGGCCCATCATCGATGGGCTTGCACTGCCGGCATTCGCCGGCCTCGATGACGCGCTGGCGGCCACCAATACCGTGGGCCTGATCCATCATCCGACTTCGCTGGAGGGCGGGTCCAGCGAATCCGAGCGAACGACCTTGCTCGCACTCGAGCAGCGTCTGCTTCCCCGCATGACGCGCATCATCGTTACCAGCGCACCGACCGCCGACAATCTCGTTGCAGATTATCGCGTGGACCGGAACCGCATCCGGGTCATCGTGCCGGGAACTGACGATGCACCTCGCAGCACAGGTTCCAACGGGGCCACCTGCAAGATTCTGTCAGTCGGTACGCTCATCCCGCGCAAGGGTCACGACCTCTTGCTTCGTGCCTTGGCGCGGCTGTTCGACCTGGATTGGTCTCTTACCATCGTAGGGTCATCCGAACGCGATCCTGTCCACGCGCATGCGCTTGCTGCGCTGGCAGAGGAACTTGGCATCAGCGGACGGGTACGATTTGCCGGCGAGGTGACGGGGGACGCGCTCGAAGTGCTGTGGCGTGAGGCCGACCTGTTCGCGCTGGCAACCCACTGGGAAGGTTACGGCATGGCGATCGCCGAGGCGCTGAAGCGCGGCGTCCCGGTCGCGGTCTCCGATGGTGGTGCTGCCGGACATCTGGTGACGTCGGAGGCCGGCGTGGTGTGCCCGGCCGATGACCAGATCAATCTCTCGAAGGCGCTGCGCCGACTGATCTTCGGCAAGGATCTGCGTCGGCGCATGGCGGAATCTGCGTGGCAGGTTGGCCAAACTTTGCCGAGTTGGCGTGCGCAGGTGCGAGAGTTCATCCGGGCCCTGGCCGATTGAACCACGAGCAGTTTTCCAGCGAGTGGCTCGCATTGCGCGAGCCGTTCGATCGGGCGGCTCGTTCGGTGCGGCTGGCGCAGCGCTTTGTCGAAATGTTGCCGCAACGCCCGCGCATCGTCGATTTAGGAGGTGG
Source organism: Pseudomonadota bacterium (assembly GCA_046735215.1). Lineage (GTDB taxonomy): Bacteria > Pseudomonadota > Alphaproteobacteria > Acetobacterales > Acetobacteraceae > JAMXLO01. The sequence goes on from JBKPSV010000153.1 coordinate 10,709, forward strand.
TACCGGAAGCATGTTTCGCTTCCTCGCGCCGATCGTCGGACGCGGCCAGGATTGGGTGCTGCTGGATGCTGACGGCTCCCTGCTCGATGAGGCGTTCGGGCGCACCGCGGCATGGGCACGCGGTCAGGGATTTGCCGCGACAGCCGCTGGCGATGCCCTGCATGTGTCGACACCGCGCGGACTGTGGCGCATGCACGCGATACAGCACGACCTGAGCATGCGTCCGCTTCCCGGCGGTGAATGGGAAACGCAGCACGATGCAGTCGTCTGCAGTGCGCTGCTCGACCTCGTCTCCGCAGCTTGGCTCCGCGGGCTGCGTCGTGCGGTCAGGGTCCCCATTCTGGCGTGCCTGACCGCCGATGGTCGCGACATCTGGCGACCGCACCATCGTTACGATGCCCTTGTGCATACCGGCTTCCGCCGCGACATGCGGCGCGATAAAGGCCTTGGTCCCGCGTTGGGGACGGATGCCATACGCCGTGTCACGGGCTTGGCGGCATCAGCCCCCAGCAACTGGGATGTACCGGCTGCCGCGCTTCGCATGCAGCGCACGTTGATTGACGCCACGGCGGATGCCGCCCGCGCCGCCACTCGGTCACAGACGCGTGCGATCTCCGAATGGCAGGAGGCACGTCTTCGCCAGGCGCTGCGTGGCAGGCTTGCCATCACCATAGGCCACCGGGACATACTTCTCCTTCCCTCGGGAGGATGAACGCCATGTTGCTCGGCGCAATCGCGGACGATTTCACCGGAGCCACAGATCTCTGTTCGATGCTGGTGCGTGGCGGCATGCGCACGGTCCAGCTCATCGGCGTGCCAAAGGCGAACGATCGTGTGCCGGATGCCGATGCCGTGGTCGTTGCGCTGAAGTCACGCACCGCCCCGGTGCGAGAGGCGGTTGATGAAAGTCTGGCCGCCCTGGCGTGGCTGCGTGCCGCAGGCGCGCGGCAATACTTCTTCAAGTACTGCTCGACCTTCGACAGTACGGATACCGGCAATATCGGTCCGGTGGCCGATGCGCTGATCGCGCAGCTCGGCTGCGGCTTCGCGCTGGCCTGCCCCGCCTTTCCTGCGAACGCACGCAGCGTCTATCAAGGGCATCTGTTCGTCGGCAGCGTTCTGCTGAGCGAGAGCGGTATGGAGCACCATCCGCTGACCCCCATGACGGATGCCAACCTGGTTCGCGTGCTGTCGCGCCAGACGGACGGCAAGGTGGGTCTGGTTGCTTATGCTACCGTCGAGCGGGGCGCGATGCCTGTGCGCGCAGCAATGGGCGGTCTGCAGGAGCAGGGGCACCGCTATGCCATCGTTGATGCTGTCAACGACGCGCACCTGCTGGCGATCGGTGAGGCCGCAGAGCACCACGTACTGATCACTGGCGGTTCCGGCGTCGCCATGGGGCTGCCTGGCAATTTCCGCCGCGCCGGTCTGTTGCACCATGGAGGCGATGCCGCCGCCTTGCCCGAACTTGCCGGCCATGCGGCGGTACTCGCCGGTTCTTGTTCGCGCGCGACGCTCGGACAGCTCGACGTGGCCCGAAAGAATGTGCCGGTGCTCCAGCTCGATCCGCTCGCGCAACCCGATTTTGAGGGCATGGTAAGCGCTGCGCGCGAGTGGATGGCTGACAAGCTGGGTCAGGCACCTGTCGTCATCGCGGCATCGGCGCCTCCGGACAAGGTGAAGGCGTTGCAGCAGAGGCTCGGACGAGACGCCGCTGGTGCGTTGGTTGAGCAAACGCTGGCGCACATCGCCGAAGATCTCATCTCCCGCGGCGTGCGGCGGCTGGTCGTGGCGGGAGGAGAGACGGCCGGGGCGGTGGTATCTCGGCTTGATGTGCGCAGCCTGCGCATCGGGGTGGAGATCGACCCCGGGGTGCCGTGGACCTATGCCGAAGGTGGTGGACCGCCGCTGCTGCTGGCGCTGAAGTCGGGCAATTTCGGTGCACCCGATTTCTTCTTGAAGGCGTTCACGACAGCGGCGTCATGACGAAGAAAGGGCGCCTTGCGGCGCCCTTAGTTTCCCGAGCTCCACCGGGAGCTGCAATCGGGATCGTTCAGCACATAGGATCTGATGCTGACGGCATTGATTCGGCCGCCGGGGCAGCGGCAGCAGCAGCCTTCTTACGACCTCCGCTCTTCTTGCGCCCAGCTGCCTTCTTCTTCGGGGCTGCCTTACGGCCCGCCTTCTTCTTCGCAGCGGTTTTGCGGTAACCCTTCTTCGGTGCGGCCTTCTTGCGGCCTGCAGCCTTCTTCTTCGGCGCGGCCTTGCGTCCAGCCTTCTTCGGTGCGGCCTTCTTCCGCCCGGCCTTTTTCCCTGCCGCCTTCTTGCGGCCCCCTGTCCGCATCGCCAGCGCTTGGGCGCGCGGCTCCTCGGTGTTGGTGGTCTCTTCGCTACTCACGTGCAGAAACTCCTTCTCGTGTCGTTGGTTGCAGTCGCGCGGTTGAACCGCGGCCGGGCCGGCGATCCTGCATGGCAGGTGACCTGCCGTGCGTGCCAAAGCCGCACATGCCCGGAAGCGCGACGATAGTGGCGGCTGGGAGCCGTTGTGTTCGTCGCATCTGCGATCCCGCATCTAAGGTCGATGCTCGATCGACTGCGCTTCACCTGGACTGGTCTGCGGTCAATGGACCGTCCTTCCGTTGTCGCGCACTGCATCGACTCTGCGAATCGAATGCATGTGCACCGAATTCGCTATTCCTTGTCTCGTGCGGCGATGTCAACAAAAAGCAACCGTTTCTTCGTGGGTTCGACGAAAAAACTGTTTGAGCGGTGCGATGCGATGCATTGATGCCACAGAAAACCGCCGCGACATCACTGCCGCGGCGGTTCTTTAGAAGCGATGCGAAGAGCTCAACCGCGTTTGTCGATGGGTACAAACGCAAGATTCTCTGGCCCGGTGTAGTTCGCCGTCGGGCGAATCAGCTTGTTGTCGATCCGCTGTTCGATGACGTGGGCACCCCACCCGGAGGTGCGTGCGATCACGAATAAAGGCGTGAACATCGCGGTCGGAACGCCCAGCATGTGGTAGGAGATGGCGCTGAACCAGTCGAGATTGGCGAACATGCTCTTGGCATCGGCCATCGTCGCCTCGATCCGGTCGGCAATGTTGAACAGCTTCATCGAACCGGCCGCCTGCGACAGGCGCCGCGCCACCTCCTTGATCACCTTGTTGCGCGGATCGGCGATCGTATAGACGGCGTGGCCGAAGCCGATGATCACCTGGCGGTTGGCAACCCTGCTACGGATGTCGGCTTCGGCTTCATCAGGACTGTGGTAGCGGCTCTGGATATCGAATGAGACCTCGTTGGCCCCGCCATGCTTCGGTCCACGCAAGGCGCCGATGCCCGCAGTGATCGCCGAATGCATATCCGCCCCCGTGCCTGCGACGACGCGACAGGTGAAGGTCGAGGCATTGAATTCGTGCTCGGCGTAAAGGATGAGCGAGGTATGCATGGCGCGGACGAACATCTCGCTGGGCGGCCTGCCGTGCAGCAGGTGCAGGAAATGCCCGCCGATGCTGTCATCGTCGGTCTCCACATCGATCCGCTTGCCGTTGTAGGCGTAGTGGAACCAGTAAAGCAGGGCCGAGCCCAGGCAGGCCATGAGCCGGTCGATGATATCGCGGGCTCCCGGCTGGTTCTGGTCCTCCTTTTCAGGCAGCACACAGCCCAGCACGGAAACCGCAGTGCGCATCACATCCATCGGATGCGCGGCCGGCGGCAGCGCTTCAAGCGCCTGCTTCAGTGGCGCCGGCAGGCCACGGAGTGATCGGAGCTTTGCCTTGTAGGCGGTGAGCTCGGCGCGTGTCGGCAGACTGCCGTGCACCAGCAGATAGGCGATTTCCTCGAACTCGCAGGTCTCTGCGACGTCGAGAATGTCGTAGCCGCGGTAGTGCAGGTCATTGCCGGTACGCCCGACGGTACACAGCGCCGTATTGCCGGCGGTTACGCCTGACAGTCCGACGCCTCTCTTCGCACGGTTGGGCAGTGTTGCGGTGTCGCTCATGGTGTCGCTCCTTGGCTCAAGTCATGGCCAGCCTTGTGCCAGCCATCCATGTCCTCTCTGCGCGGCGAGAGTAAAGAGGTGGATGGCGTGGCCAAGTCCCACCACGACGACGTTCAGAAGATGCCCGACTTGCCCGACGCGAGCGCGCCCGCCGGCAAGGCGACATTCAGTGCGTGCAGCTCACCCGCCTTCAATTGTGGTAGGGATTGGGCAGCATCGAGGAACCGGTTCGCCTCACGGGTCGAGATGATGCCGTCGCTCATCTCGTTGAACTTCCGGATGTAGTCATCGCGCCCGAAAGGCTTGGCGCCGAGAGGATGCGCGTTGGCAACCGCCAGTTCGTCCACGATGCGGCTGCCGTCCCGCATGACCACCTCGACACGGCCGCCGAATGCCTGTTCGGCGGGATCGGTCGACAGGTAGCGACGCTCCCATTCGGGATCCTCGTGCGTCTCGATCTTATGCCAGAGCCGCACGGTATCGGCGCGGCCTGCCCGCCTCGGCGTGTAGCTGTTCACGTGGTGCCATCGCCCATCCTGCAGGGCCACTGCGAAGATATACATGATCGAGTGGTCCAGCGTTTCGCGCGACGCCTTCGGATCCAACTTCTGCGGATCGTTGGCGCCGGTGCCGATCACTGCGTGCGTGTGATGGCTGGTATAGATGGTGATCTTCTCCACCTGCTCGATGTCGGGAATCTGGTCCCGCATGCGGAACGCCAGGTCGATCAGCGCCTGCGACTGATACTCGGCACTGTGCTCCTTGGTGAAGCTGTCGAGGATCGCGCGTTTCGGCTCACCGGGGCCTGGCAGAGGCACACGATAATGCGCGTCTGGTCCATCCAGCATCCAGGCGATTACCGAATCCTCGCCTTCGTAGATCGGGCTCGGTGCGCCTTCGCCACGCATCACCCGATCGACCGCTTCCACCGCCAGCTTGCCGGCATGCGCCGGAGCATAGGCCTTCCACGAGCTGATCTCGCCTTTGCGTGACTGACGCGTGGTGCAACTGACGTGTACTGCCTGCTGCACCGCCTGGAAGATCACCTCCTGTTTCAGTCCTAGCAGCGTGCCGATACCGGCCGCCTGGGCAGGGCACAGGTGCGTAATGTGGTCGATCTTGTGCTTGTGCAGGCTGATGGCGCGGACCAGGTCTATATGCACCTCATAGCCGGTGGCGATGCCGCGGATCAGGTCGCGGCCCGACTTCTCCATTGTCTGGGCGACCGCGAGGATGGGCGGAATGTTGTCGCCCGGATGGGAATAGTCAGCCGCCAGGAACGTGTCGTGCATGTCGAGTTCGCGCACGGCCGTGCCGTTCGCCCAGGCGGCCCATTCCGGGCTTGCGCGCTTCGTTGCGGGCACGCCGAACACCGTCGCGCCGTCCCGGCGGGAATGGCCAAGAGCCATGTCGCGCGCGGAGACCACAGGCCGTCGGTTGATCGCGCCGATCGCCACCGCCGCATTATCGATCACGCGGTTAATGATCATCGCCGCGACATCGCGTCCGACCGGTACTTTATCCGCCGCGACCGCAGCGATTTTCCAGGCGAGCTGTTCCTCTCGCTTCAGGTTGTCTTTGGATGGGTGCACCCTCACGTCGTGCAGGATCATGAATTCCTCCCCTGGCCTCGCTGAACGATCCTTCGTAAGGTCAAGCGCACGACATCGCAACCGAGTGCCAGGGACACTTAATATATGGTGTCAGCTCCATTCGATCGGGTGATCATCGGCGAGGTGGTCACCAGTGACAGCGTCATCCCGCGTGGCTATGTCGCGGTGCGCGGCGAGACGATCGCCGCGATCGGTGAAGGTGCTCCGCCGCCCGCGGGCGAAACCATCGATCACTCCGGCAAGCTTATCCTGCCAGGATTGGTCGATGGTCATATGCACACGTCCTCGTCTACCGGCTGGCCTGGCATCGAGACCGCGACGCGGTGCGCGGCTGCAGGCGGCGTGACCACCTGTGTCGACATGCCGTACGACGTGCCGGTGCCGGTGACTGATGCCTCGATCCTGGCGGACAAAATCGGCTGGGTGCAGCGCACCGCGTATGTGGACATGGCGCTCTATGGCACCATCACGAAGACTGGTGGTGTCGACGCGATTGCGGGTCTGGCTGCCGCAGGGATTTCCGCGTTCAAGCTGTCCACCTATGAGTACGACGCGGTGCGGTTCCCGCGCATCGACCATCCGACGATGCTTGCGGCGTTCCGCGAAATCGCCAAAACCGGCCTGCCATGCGCGATCCACAATGAGGATCAGGAGCTGGTGGAAATGTTGACGGCCCAGGCACGCGCGGAAGGCCGCATCGAGCCCATCATGCATTGTCGCACCCGGCCACCTCTGGCCGAGACGATGGCCGATCTCGAGATCTTCGAGATGGCACTGGAAACGGGGGCACATGTCCACATTGCGCACTCGTCCCTGGCGCGCGGTTTCGAGATCGCCGAAACGTTCCGAGGTATGGGTGCGCACGCGACGGGCGAGGCTTGCATCCAGTATCTCTGCATGACCGAGGACGACATCGTGCATCTCGGCGGCAAGGGAAAATGCAACCCGCCGTTCCGCACCGCGGCCGAGGTCGAGCGGATGTGGCAGTGCCTGATCGCGGGCAAGGTCGCCTATGTGTCGACCGATCACGCGCCTTGGCCGATCGAACGGAAGACGCTGCCGGATATCTTCGCCAACAGCGCAGGGTTACCAGGGCTCCAGAGCTTTGCCCCGCTGATGTTCTCGCTGCTCGACGAACGAGGCCTCTCGCCGACCTTGATGGCGACCTACTGCGCCGAGAGGAGTGCGCAGATGCACGGACTTTGGCCGCGCAAGGGCGCTTTGCGCGTCGGCTCGGACGCTGATCTTTGCGTGCTGGAGCGTGGCGATTTCATGTTCGACGAGACGAAGATCGAAGACCGCCCCGAAATGCGCTGGTCGCCTTACCATGGACGACGCATGACCGCCCGGGTCGACGCCACCTATCTGCGGGGCGCCATGATCTGGGACGGTACGACGGTGCTGGCGCGTCCAGGGAGCGGACAATTTGTCCGGCGGCCGGCGCACTGAAGGCTTCAGTTCGACGAGCGATGCGCTATTCCGTGCGCGTCGCCGGCCGATGCTGCGTCTGGTCCTCGCGATCGCCGCATGTGCGGTGGTGGCGTCGGTTGCAGCGATCGCGACGTGGCTGCGTACGCATGTCGTACCGCCTGACTGCGAGGATCCTGTGACGCTGGCGCTGGTGCACCGCAGCCTGCATGATCGCTTCAAGCTGCCGTCGAGTGTCGCGCTCGGGAACATCCGAACCCACGCGGGCGGTTTCGTCGCCTTTCGCTTCGCCTGCGAGGCCGATCTGCAAGGCATCAACCGTGACGATCTGCCGCCGGGCACGCCAATTCCTGGCTCGGTCTATTATGTCAGCGAATTGACGGAGGACGGCCAACGCCACGAAGTTTCGGTCCGCATCTATCCGTTGCTGACGCTCCAGAAGGTGCAATGAACCGGCTCATGCGTGCGGTGTTGCCTCGCCAAACATCCGGCGTGTCTCGGCGATCGGCAGCATGTCGCGCATAAAGCTGAACGAGCCTTCCTGTTGCATGGCGCGTGCGGCTTGCAGGAAGCTGGCAAGCGCAAGGCGAGACAGAGCGCCCCCGACGCTGATGCGATTCGCGCCGGCATCAGCCAGCTGCGCTGCCGTGATGGTGGGATCGAGCCAGCCGGTCACGACATTGAACGGACGCCGCACCGCGCGCACCACTTCGCCCACTTCAGCAAGATTGCGCAGCCCCGGAGCATACAGCACATCCGCACCGGCTGCCTCATAGGCCTGCAGTCGGCGGATGGCTTCCGGCAGGTCATGCGGTCCGTGCAGCAGGTTCTCAGCACGCACGGTCAGCAGGAACGGTATCGGCAGGGCGTGCGCCACTTCGGCCGCGGCGCGCACCCGCGCCACCGCAAGATCGAAATCATAGATCGGGTTCGCACCATCACCCGAGTAATCTTCAATCGAGCCGCCAACCGCTCCGGCCTCGGCCGCCATACGGATGGTCTCGGCCGCTTCCGCCGGCGCATCCGCGAAGCAGTTCTCCAGATCGACGTTCACCGGCAGATCTGTTGCAGCAGCGATGGTTCGGCAATTCTCGATCACCTCCGCGCGCGTCACCGCGCTGTCGGGACGGCCAAGCATATTGGCCAGACCCAGGCTGGTCGTGGCGAGCGCCTCGAACCCGATTGCTGCAAGCAGCTTCGCCGTGCCGGCATCCCATGGATTGGGGATGATGAAGGCGCCAGGTCGCTCATGCAGTACGCGGAATGCGATGGCTTTCTCGGCCTGACTGCGCATCGGTCACCTCCTTGTTGATTGCCATCCGCAATCTGTGCTGACGGAGTCTGCAGTCAAATGCATAATGCTTCCGCCATGCATCAGGAATCCTGATGACAAGCATCAATGAGATCGAGACCCTCGTGGCCGTTGCCAAGCTTGGCAGCCTCACGCGCGCCAGCCGGAGACTGCACCGGACGCAACCCGCAATCCCGATCGCGGCAATTCACCGGCTCAAAGGTTATCTGAGTCCGGCCGCGAAGTCGCTGCTGCACCTGCTGGTTGGTCGAGGAAGCACAGCCGGATCATGATGTGACGATCACCTGGATCGAACTCGGAGAATGACATGAGCCGAAGCATCACCGTCGCCGCCGCACAGCTTGGCCCGATTCAGATGGCCGAGCCCCGCTCTGTCGCGGTGGAACGCATGGTGCGGCTGATGGAGCGCGCGCATCGCCGCGGCGTGGAGCTGGTGGTGTTTCCCGAGCTTGCGCTGACCACGTTCTTCCCGCGTCACTACCACGAGAATATCGCCGAAGCAGACCAATGGTTCGAGACCGCGATGCCGTCGAACGAGACAGCGCCGCTGTTCGCAGCAGCCCGCAAATACGGCATCGGGTTCCACCTCGGATATGCCGAGATGACCGAGGACAAGCGGCGGTTCAATACCGCGATCCTCGTCAATCCGGACGGCGACATTCTGCTGAAGTATCGCAAGGTGCATCTGCCTGGGCACGCCGAATTCGCTCCCCGGCGGAAGGTGCAGCATCTGGAGAAGCGCTATTTCGAGGTCGGCAATCTTGGCTTCCCCGTGATCCGTGCGCCCATGGGCGGTCTGTCCGGCGTCAACATGGGCATGTTGATCTGCAACGACCGCCGCTGGCCGGAGGCCTGGCGCGTGCTGGGCCTGCAAAGCGTCGAACTGGTGCTCTTGGGCTACAATACGCCAAGCCTGAACATGGAGGCCGGCGGTTTCGAAGCGCACCACCTGCGGGTGTTTCACTCCCACCTGTCGATTCAGGCTGGCTGCTATCAGAACGCCTGCTTCGCGGTCGCCACGGCGAAGGCCGGCACCGAGGATGGTTGCGAGCTGTTCGGCCACTCGATCATCGTCAACCCGCAGGGCGAGATCATCGCCATGGCGACCTCGTGGGACGACGAGTTGATCACCGCTGACTGCAACCTGGATATGTGCACATTGGGTCGCACGACGATCTTCGCCTTCGAGAAGCATCGCCGGCCGGAGGCCTATGCGCGGATCACCGCCCAGGTCGGCGCGGTCGAGCCGGCTGTGTGGTCTAAGCGGGCAGCCGAATAAGCCCAGCTTAACGCTTCTATGCCATTGTGGTGCAATGAGCGGCATAGGTCCCGTGGCCCCGGCCGACCAGCAGCAGCCCCTCGAGGAACATGGGCCGACTGATCAGGACGGCAAACCACCGCGCCGCTCGCCGAGACGTCGAACCCAGGACGACCTTGTCGAAGTGGAACCTCGCAAGTTGGACTTCGAGGCGTAGAGCCTGACGATCGAGGCTAGAATCGCCAGAGATCTGAACATGTGGCCGGGCCTGTGCCGGCCATCGCGCGATGCAACAAGGAGCTGAAGCTGGATGGGCGCTCCTCTCAGCCCTCTCCGGCCCTGGCCCTTGCGTCGCCTGGGTGAACCGGACACATCACACCAATGCTGTCTGCACCGCTTCGCATCGGCGTGGCTGGGGTTGGCCATTTCGGGCGTTACCATGCCCTGAAGGTTGCCGCGTCGTCGCGCGCCGTCCTGGCTGGCGTGTTCGATCCGGACGTTGGGCGCGCTCAGGCGATCAGCCAGGAGACCGGGGCGCCTGCGGTTGATTGGATGCGTCTGCTGGAACTCAGCGACGCCGTGGTGATCGCCGCACCAGCCGACGTGCACCACAAGCTGACCGCCGCGGCGTTGCGCGCCGGCAAACATGTGCTGGTCGAAAAGCCGATCGCCGCGACACTTCCCCAGGCGGATGAGCTGGTCGCGCTGGCGAGCGAACGGCGGCGCGTGCTGCAGGTCGGCCATCTGGAGCGCTTTTCCGCCGCCTTCGCGGCGATTGAAGGCCGTGTTGGTGCACCGCTTTACATCGAAGCGACGCGGATCGCACCGTTCCAGCAGCGAGGCACCGACGTGTCTGTCATTCTCGATCTGATGATCCATGACCTCGACTTGGTGCTGTCACTGGTTGCAAGCGAAATCGAGAGCGTCGATGCCATCGGTGCTGCGGTCTCGAGCGAACACGCCGATATCGCCAATGCCCGCATTCGCTTTGCCAATGGCGCGGTGGCGACTATCACCGCCTCGCGAGTCTCGCTCCGAACCGAACGACGGATGCGGCTGTTTGCGCACAACGGCTATCTGGCGGTTGATTTCTCCAACCGCCGACTGACCATGATTGCGCGCGGTCAGGGCGCGCCGGTGCCGGGCGTTGCCGGCTTCGGCATGATGGACGAATCCTGGAAGGACCATGACTCGCTTGCGGCCGAGCACGCGGCCTTTGTCTCCTCTGTGCTGGACGGTGCACCCGTGGCGGTGGATGCACTGTCGGGACGCCGCGCGCTGGCCGCGGCGCTGATGGTGGCCGATGGCATCTCGGCTGCGCGGGCGCGGATGGTCGCCTCAGGTCTGATCGAGCAGTCGCAGAACGGCAGCGGCCGCAGCGGCTGAGGGCGGCTCACCGCCGGCACGAAGCATCGCCAGCACCTCGTGGAATCCAGCGCGCTGCGCGGCTGCTGCGGCGGGGTCCTCCAGCAGGACGCGCACCGCCGCCGCAAGCCGCTCGGGCGTGCAAGCCTTCTGTATGAGTTCCGGCGAGACTTCTCGTTGCGCCAGTAGATTCACCAACGAGGCATGCGAGATGGTAATCATGCGCCGCGCAATCGCTGCGCTGAGCGGATTGACGCGGTAGGTTACCACCATCGGCACATTCGCCATCGCCAGTTCCAGCGTCGAGGTGCCGGATTTCGTCAGCGCCGCCGCCGAAGCGGCGAAGGCGCCGTGCTTTTCCTGCAGCTCGGTCACCAGCACCGGAGGTTTCGGCCATTCCATGCTTCCGACTCGCACCGCTTCTGCAACTGGCCCGGCGACCGGCACGACGGTCGTCAGATCGGGCAGGCGCTGCAACGTTGCTCTCAGCACGGGCAGCAACCGTGACACCTCGCTGCGGCGGCTGCCCGGCATCAAGGTCAGCACCCGCGCGCCGGGCGTGATGCCGTGTCGCGTTCGGAATGCCGCCGCGTCGCCATCGCCGGCGCCGCTCTCCAACACCGGATGGCCGACGAATGTCGCGGGCAGGCCATGACGCGCGAAGAACGCCGGCTCGAATGGCAGCAGACAGAGCAGCTGATCCCACAGGCCGTGATAATGCCGCACCCGGCGTTCACGCCATGCCCAGACCTGTGGCGCGACGTAGTGCACGCGCTTCACCCCCAGTGGTCCAATGGCGCGAAGCAAGCGCAGGGTGAAGCCCGGGCTGTCGATCGTCACCACGACGTCGGGGCGACGTGCAGTGATATCGGCGATCGCCTGGCGCATTCGTCGGCGCAGCAGGAGCAGCCGTGGCACGACTTCCAAGAAGCCCATCAGCGCCAGGTCCTGCATCGGAAACAGGCTCGTCAGGCCTCGCGTCGTCATCTGTGGTCCGCCGACACCCGCAAACGACAAGTCTGGCCGCTGCGCGAGAAGCGCTTCCATCAGCCGCCCGCCCAGCACATCGCCGCTGGTCTCGCCTGCGACCAGGTATATCAGCTGTGGCAAGAGTTGCTGAACCTCACCGGTGGCACTGCAGCACATGCCCCACGAGTGGTGTCAGAGAGGCATGGCGCGCGATCGGCGCAGGGCTATCGGGCGGCGGCGTCATCCCTATCCGGTCGTGCCACCACGTCGGCAATCCGACACGCGCCGTCCCGATAAGGTCGTAGGCAGATCCAGCCACGAACAGGCAGCGCTGGGGCTCAACGCTCAGTTCGTTCAGAGCAAGCCGATACGGTACTGGATCAGGCTTGTAGTGGCCGGCGCGCTCGGCGGTAACCACCACCTGAAACGGCACCGGCACGCTTGCCGCCGCAAGCCGACCCAATGCTTCGGAACAATTTGTCACTACCCCGAGCAACACACCGGCATCATGCAATTGCCCCAGTACAGCTGCCGCCTCGGGCCATGGTTCGATCTTGGCGTAGCGCAGTGCCAGCTCATCTGCGAGATCGCGCGGCAAACCGACGGCCTCGGCTGCATCGCTCACCAGGTGCTCATACGGCCGGTAATGCCCGGTCGCATAGGTGATGCGCAGGTATTCGGCACGCCAACGTTGCCCCGCCTCCGCATCGCCGGCCACGCTATTCCACAACGACCAACTGTCGAGCAGTGCCGTCAGCAGATCGAACAGCACGGCTTCGTAGCGCGGCGTCACGGCAACAGCTCGCGGCACCCGAGTTCCTCGAACGCCAGCCAAATGCGCTCCATGTTGTTCCACCAGATCACTGGAGGAATGCCATTGGCAGCCTGAAATACCGGCAAGGTGATCTGCCACAGCACCGCCCAACGATAGTCGTCGTCCAGCGCCTTTCGATCATAGCCGGTGACGCCTTCAGCCAGCAGGGTCGCGTGATAGCGATCGAGCAGGTGTTGTTCCATTCGATGACGCCGGTCGGGATACCAATGCATCGCCATCATGTAGGCTAGATCGGTTGCGGCCAGGCCAACACGCCACCCGTCCCAGTCGAACAGCCGAACGTCGGAGCCGCCGTCATGCGGCAGAAAGTAGTTCCAGACATGGGCATCGCCATGCAGGATCGTCAGATTACGCGGCGCGGGAGAGCGCTTCAGCAACCGAGGTCCCGCTGCCAACAGGCGCTCATAGACCAGGCGTCTCTCGCGCGGCAGCGTGGCGCCGAAAGCTTCGAAGTGCCGCGTCAGGTCCTGTAGCAGACGAGCAACGGCTGCATCGTCGCGCAGCGTCCCGATCGAGGTGCCGAGACGCACATCGTTCCACCAGAAGGCATGAAACCGCCCTAGCGCCTCGACGATTTGCTCGCACTGCCTAAGCGTCGGCGGCAGCGGCCATGCCGTGGCTATGAAGTGGGACTGGCCAAGGTCCTCAAGCAGCAGGTGCCAGTCTTCTGTCGCTTCGTCCCAATGTGCCGCAAAGCATTGCGGCACCGAACGCCGCGTCATCGCGGCGGCAACCTCGCGGTAGAATGCCACTTCCTGACGCCCTGCCTTCCAGCCACCGCCACGACGCTCGGGTCGGCCGGTCTTAAGGATGAGGGTTTGTGGTGCATGTCCGACGTCGCCGTCGTACTCCAGGCGCAGCCGCACAATGCGGGAGAGGATCGTGTCGCGTGAGCTCTCGACCGCAACGTCCCGCACCACTTCATTACGTAGTGCGCCGCAGCGCTGCAGTGAGGCGGTGATCAGGCAAGCGTTGACGGTGTCGGGCAGCGCCGTCACGCCGCCGCAGCGTCATTGAACGCGCGCAGCCCTTCCTCGATCACGTCGCGCGGCAGATCGCGTGTGATGAACACGAGGCGCGACGTGCGCGGGTCACCTTCTGGCCAGGCCGCGAGCAGGGCAGGGGGATGAAACAGGTGTTGCACGCCATGGATCGCCACGGGGCGGTCCTGACCGGCGACGTTCAGGATGCCCTTGATGCGCAGCAGCGACACACCCCGCGTAGCGACCAGCATGTCGAGCCAGGTCGCAACGCCGTCCCAGTGCAGCGGCTGATCGAAGGTGAGGCAGAACGCTGCGATCCTCGCATCATGGCGGTTCGGATCGTGATGATGATGGTGCGTGTCGTTATCTGTATAGGCCGCGGCGTTCAGCCAGCACCGCACGTCCGGTGCTTTGCTGTCGGGATCGAACAGGCCCACATGCAGCAGGGCGTCTGGCTCGATCACGCCGCGCACCGCGACCAGCGGCGGTGCGCCCGGATTGAGGCGCCGCAGCCGATCGCGCAGCTCCGGGCGATCGGAAAGATCGGTCTTGCTCAGCACGATACGGTCGGCGACTGCCACCTGGCGCACCGCCTCCTGCTGCGCGTGGAGCTGTGCCATCCCGTTAACGGCATCGACGACCGTCACGACGCCGTCCAATCGATAGGTGCGCGCCGCCACCGGATCGCTCATCAGCGTAGCGAGGATTGGCGCCGGATCCGCGAGGCCGGTGGTTTCGATCATCACCCGCCGAACTTCGCCCGACCCCACTCGTGGCAGCAGATCAGCGAGCGCCCGCGACAGATCGCCGCGCACCGTGCAGCACAGGCATCCCGCGTTGAGCAGGACAGTATTCTCGTCCAGCTTCTCGATCAGCAGATGGTCCAAGCCGATCTCGCCGAACTCGTTGACCAGCACCGCCGTTCCAGCGAGCGCAGACTGTCGCAGCAGGTAATTGAGCAGCGTGGTCTTTCCGGCACCCAGAAAGCCGGTGAGAACCGTGACCGGGACAGGATCAGCCATACAACGTTTCCGGCGCAACCAACGGCGAAGCGATCTCCTCCAGCGCACCATCCCGCACCGCGCGGAAGAAGCAGTTTCGGCGTCCGGTGTGGCAGGCGACGCCCTGCTGATCGACCAGCAGCAACAGCGTGTCGCCGTCGCAATCGATGCGCAGTTCCTTCAGGTGCTGCACCTGCCCAGATTGTTCGCCCTTTCTCCAAAGCCTGTTGCGGCTGCGGCTGAAATAGCAGACGCGCCCGGTCGCCAGCGTCTCGGCAACCGCGTCGCGGTTCATCCATGCCAGCATCAGCACCTCGCCGGTTTCATGCTGCTGCGCGATCGCCGGCACCAGGCCGCCGGCATCGAAATGGATCGCGGCGAGTATGTCCTGTTCGCTCATGGCTGTTATCTTGGTGCGCTGCAGCCTCAGAGGAAAGGTGCCAACCATGCCGGTGATCGCCACCGCCGATCGAGCGCGTCTGACGCGACGGCGCGCCAACTCCAACGGCACCGGCTTCTGGCTGACCAGCTATATCGGCGCGAACCGCTATACGCCGGATGCTGCAGCGCCTCCGAAACCAGGGAAACTGTATCCGATGGCGTTCCTGGTGGAACAGGATGCCGGTGCGGTGGTCGGCGCGCATTATCACCAGGCCGACCAGTTCCAGGTGATTGTCGCGGGTTCGGGCCGTCTCGGCCGCCACGATGTAGCAGCAGGCGCGGTACACTTCGCCGGCGCCTGGTCGGCATACGGCCCGCTCGCCGCGGGTTCGGAGGGTCTGCAGTACTTTACCTTGCGCAATGGCTGGGATCCGGGCGCCCGCTATATGGCATTCCCAGACAACCGCAGCGCATTGCGCGCGCGGCCGCGTCGGCATCGCGAGGCGATAGGAATGTCTGCGGCTGCTGCCGATGGGCTATGCGTCAAGCAGTTCGTATTGAGCTCGCGTCAGACGGTCACGGGCCTCGATCCGGCCAGCGGTGCCGGTCAGTTCTGGGTCGTGCTGTCAGGCGACCTGGTCTCCGACGACGCGTCGGCACCTCAAAATTCCTGCCTATTCATTTCGCCAGACGAGCCGCCATTCCGGGCAGTGGCCGGTGCGGATGGAGCGACGCTGCTGTTGCTGCAGTTTCCTCGCGAAACCCGGCAGCTGCATTCCTAGTCCGGCCAACCGGTGCGGATCGGGTCGCTTCCGTCCCAGCCTGCTGCCGCATTGCGCACCGCATCAAAGATGCGCATGCGTGTCGGCGTGGCATGCGCCATCTCGATCACGGTTCCTGGATGCCCGGCGTTGCGGAAATAGACGAAGCGACCTCGCGGTGCATCGCCCTCCTGCCCAACGATGTATCCCGCGTCGAGTGCACGCTGATAGACCTCGTCATAGTTCTCCGGCCAGCTCGACCAGTGCTGTAGCCCGCCGCGTGGATTGGCGAGAAGGAACTCTCGGCCCATGCTTGGATGATCCGACCGCTGCTGGATAAGCTCGATCTGCACATCACCGGAGTTGGCGAGCGCGATCGACAGGTGGATGTCGTCATAGTGCTTGCCGCCGTAGGTGAACGATGTCAGCGGCAGGCGTTCGGCATAGAACCAGGGCCCGACGCCGCAAACGTCTATCCAGTGCTTCATCGCCGCTTGGACATCTGGAACGACGTAGCCCATCTGACGCAACGATCCGAACAACCGGCTCATTATCGGCCCCCCGGTCTCTACAATGCGCTGTAACTGCGTCGGCACCAGACGGCAATCTGCATAGCCCTTTTGGGGAGGTCAGGCACTGCAGCTGAAGTGTGCGTTGCCCAGCCCGGTCCCGATGGTCAGCACGCCCCAGTGCCTCGTCTCCCCCATGCATGGAAATTCGCTCAGTCCCTGCACCACCGCATCATTGTGCACGAGGACATGAACCGGCTGCTTGTCGATCAGTAGGTCCGAAGCCTGGATCTGCCGCGGGAGGTTGAAACCCGGTGCCTCCCAGTCACCGGGTAGATTCTGGCCACCTCGCTCGATGCTTCCATCGCTGCTGATCAGCCCGGGACAGCCGATGCCGATGAGCGACGTCAACCTGACATGCTGCTGTTCCGCCTGGCTGATCAACCGGTGCAGCATGTCGATCAGGTGCGCTATGGCCTGGTCGCGTCCAGGCGCAACGTCTCGGTGGCGCCAGCTCTCTGCGGCCGCCACCTGCGCTTCCGTCAATGTCCGACCGTGCCACGTCAGCCGCACAACGCCCGCGCGGATCGTCGAGCCACCGATATCGACGCCCAGCATGGCATCGCGCCCTGCAATCATACAGCGCGGAAAGAGCCAGAGGCTGCCTAATAGGCCCGCCACATCTGGATCGTGCCGGATAGGCCGCAGCGTGACGTTGAACCCTTGCGCCTTCAGCAGAGCACCAGCTCGCCCAATCGCGAGTTCCCCGATGCGGCTGCCGCGAAAGCCGCCCCCCACGACGATGGTTTCTGTCGTTTGCCAGGCCTCGAGTTGCAACAGTCGCTGGCACACAGCGCTGAGTTCCTGGGCGAACTCCTCAACGGCACTGAGTACTAACCCGGCTGCTTCCACGTCACCCTGCAGGAGTAGTTCATCTAATCTGCTGCGGCTGACCGCGCCCATAGGCTCGTTGTCGAGCGGATCACCGGACACCTGGCGCATCCGCTCACGCCAGTTCTCGAGGATGGAGCCGAATGCACGACTCGAGGCACGGTCCCCGATAAAGCCGTTCTGATCTCGCTGTTCGGCGCTGTAACTGTCGATGCGTACGCCATCCAGTTCGCGTGCGCCATGCGGGAGCAGAAACTCGGTTCCGGACATGCGCGAGGTAACGCGGCTGGACTGCGCCGGTTCGGCTAGGCCGCGATCCAGCTCTTGCGCTCGTCGGCATACTCGGCGCCCGGGTTGCCGCTGACCGTCGTGCGCCACATCACTCGGCTTTCGCGCTCGGCATCGAACCAGGTTGCTGCATGCACCAGGCAGCGGTTGTCCCACACGATCAGGTCCCCTGGCGTCCATTCGTGCACATAAACGAACTGCCGCTGTGTCAGATGTGCCATCAGTTCCGCAAGCAGCGCGGCTCCATCGCCATGCGGTCCGGGTTGCATGCCGGCGAATGGGCCTTCAACCCAGTCCATCTGGCCGTACTCGCAAAGATACAACGCCCGCTTGCCGGTGACAGGGTGCACGCGCGCAACCGGCTGCCGCTGTGGCTGCTCGTGCGGCCCCAGTGACCGTGGCGTCTCACCGGCCAGCACGGCGTCACGGCCACGGCGGGCGCTGGCGCCGACGTGCAGACCCTCCAACATGTCGACCCGTGCCTTCAGCGCCGGCGGCAGCGCCGCATAGGCGGCAGTGCCATCGGCGAACAGCGTCTGTCCCTGGCCGCGCGGCACCGGCTGAACGGCGAGAAACAACGAGATGTCAGGAGGCGGGCGACGATAGCTCTGATCGGTGTGCCAGCCGCGACGGTGCGGGAACTGCACGGGCAGGCTGCCATCGGGGTTGAACGCCGGATCTGGCCGGCGCGGCGGCGGACGCGATGCGGGCGGCCGGTTCGCCACGATGAAGATCTCCGGCACCGTCGAATGCACCATGTTCAGCGGTGTGAGCGTGTGGCGATAATCCTCGACCTCGTTGCCAAAGATGCGCGACAGCCGCACCAGGAGATCTGGCGCTTCGGTCATCGCCTGCATGTCCGGCAGTAACAGCAGCCCGGAACAGTCGGCCAGGGCGCGTGGCAATGCGTCTGGCTCGGCCTCTGCAGCGGCGACCAGGCGGTGTGCGTCTGGCCTCTCCGAATAGCGGAGCACGCCGCCAAAGCTTGCGCCGGGCAGAGGGCGTTGCAGGTTGAAGCTCACGGTGCGTCCCCGAATATGCGCAAATGAGGGTAACCCCGTGACCTGCCGGGTCAATCGGCTGCGACCGCTGGTTTTAACTGAGGTGGGATGAAGGCATGGATCTGCATCGAGTGCTTCAAGGCCTGCCGGACGCGCTCGCCACCGGAAACAGCGCACGCGATCGGCTGAGGAATGGGCGGCGCTTCGTCATCGGCGCTTGTTTGACCGCGCTCTGGATCGAGTTCGCGCCGCAGCACACATTACCGGGCGTCCTGCGGCTGGCAGCGGCGTCACCCAACCGTAGCGCGCAGCGCGATTGTGCCATCCTGTTGTTGCACGCACTCGCGGTGCCAGGTCTGGTATCGGCAGAGGCATATCCGGATGTCTGCAGCCTGGCCGAGGATACTCTGCGGCCCGCGCTGCTGCGCTGCGACTATCCGTTCGGCGGTTCACCTGAGGCAAGGCTTGGCGCGCTGCAGCGCCTGCATCCGAGGATCGCTGAACTGATGGAGCCGCTTGAGCCGACCTTTCCGAACTGGCAGGGGCTGTATGCCGGCTGACCGACCGGCATGAGGCCGTTGCGTTGCACATCTGGACCTCGCCCCGCCCCGGGGGCATAGGGGCGCCGGCATGATGTATTTTACCCCTCTGAAGACCGCCGTGATTCTCGGCCTGTGCCTGCTCGGGGCAATCTGCTGCATTCCAAACCTGTTTTCCGCGCCAGCCCCCTGGCTGCCCTGGCGGCAAGTGCATCTTGGGCTGGATCTGCGCGGCGGGTCTTATCTGCTGCTCGAAGTGGACATGAAGGCGGTCACCAAGGAGCGGCTGGACAGCACGGTCGATGCCACACGCCAGGCGCTGCGGCCCGGCGCCATCTTTTACCAGACACTGGAGGCGCAGCCGGATCAGAACCGGATTCTTCTGAAGCTGCGCGATGCAACCAAATTGGACGCGGCAGTGGCGGCGATCCGGCCGATCATCGCGACTGAAGGTAGTACCGGTAAGCCGGAATTCGATCTCGCTTCCAGCCCGGACGGCACGATCGTTCTGACGCTGTCACCGGTCGAACTGAATGCGCGTGCCCGGGCTGCCGTGCAGCAGTCGATCGAGATCGTCCGTCGTCGCATTGACGAGACCGGTGTGGTGGAACCGCAGATCGCCCAGCAGGGTAGCGACCGCATCGTGGTACAGCTGCCCGGCATCAGCGATCCGAACCGGATCAAGGAACTGCTGGGCAAGACCGCGCACATGACGTTCCAGCTGGTCGACGAGACAGCAAACCCCAACAGCGGAACGCCACCACCGCCCGGCGTGGACTACCTGCCGATGCAGGATGGCCCGAGCCAGAAGATTGCCGTCCGCCGCCGCGTCGATGTGGACGGTGGAGACCTGACCGATGCGCGCGCCGGCACCAATCCTCAGACCGGCGAGTGGGTGGTGAACTTTACATTCAACTCGATCGGCGCACGACGCTTTGGCGACGTGACGCGGGCCAACGTCAACCACCGCTTTGCCATTGTGCTCGACGGCAAGGTGATCAGCGCGCCCGTCATTCGTGAGCCGATCACCGGTGGACGCGGCCAGATCAGCGGCAATTTCAGCGCGGCCTCCGCCAATGATCTTGCCGTGCTGCTTCGCGCCGGCGCATTGCCGGCACCGCTCACCGTGGTGGAGGAGCGCAGCGTCGGCCCGGAACTCGGCGCCGACTCGATCCGCGCCGGTGCGATCTCGCTGGCCGTCGGGTTCGTCCTGGTGATCGCATTTATGGCGACGTTCTATGGCCTGTTCGGTTGGTTCGCGAACGTCTGCCTGGTGGTGAACCTGATCCTGATGCTCGGCATTATGTCGTTGCTGCAGGCCACTCTGACGTTGCCCGGCATGGCGGGCATCCTGCTGACGCTGGGTATGGCGGTGGACGCCAACATCCTGATCAACGAGCGAATACGCGAGGAGCAGCGTCTCGGACGCCCGCCTCTTTCAGCATTAGAGCACGGCTTTACAAGGGCTTATAATACTATCTTCGACTCCAATGTCGCTGCCTTCCTCGCCCACGTGATGCTGTTCGTCTTCGGCTCCGGTCCGGTGCGAGGTTTTGCGGTGACTATAACCGTGGGCATCGCCACCTCGATGTTCACCGCCTGGATGCTCACGCGCCTGCTTGTCTCGCGCTGGTATGTGACCAGGCGACCACAACTTCTGCCGGTCTGATCAACATGTTCTACCGTCCCGCATTCCGCCTCGTCCGTGACAACACCATGATCCCGTTCATGCGGGGGCGGGTCATGGGTCTAGTCGTTTCTGCCCTATTATCAACAGCTTCTGTTGTGTTGTTCTTCTATCCGGGATTGAACCTCGGCATCGACTTTTCCGGCGGCATCGTGATGCAGGTGCGGACACCGGGCCCGGCCAACTTCGGGCAGATCCGCGCCGCGCTGGCCAGCGAGCACATCCCGGAACAAGGCGTTCAGCGGTTCGGCGACCCTTCAGAGGTTCTGATCCGGCTCGGTCAGCAACCCACCGAGGCGGCGACGCAACAGGCGGTGGCCCGGGTACGCGAGGGTCTGGAGAAGTCCGTGCCGGGGGCGAAGGTGGTGCGCACGGACGCAGTGGGCGCCTCGGTCTCGGCTGAGCTGTTCCGCAACGGCCTGCTCGCACTCGGGATCAGTCTCGCCATGATCCTGGTCTACATCTGGTTCCGCTTCGAGTGGCAATTCGCGATCGGCGCCGTCGTCACCCTTATTTTGGACATAACGAAGGCCATAGGGTTCCTGGCTATCACACGGATCGAATTCGACCTCGTCATGGTCGCAGCCATTCTGACCATTCTGGGCTATTCCACCAATGACAAGGTGGTCGTCTACGACCGCGTTCGCGAGAACCTGCGTAAATACAAAACCATGCCACTGCGGGACCTGATCGACCTTTCGATCAACGAGACATTGAACCGCACCCTTGGCACCTCGATGACGGTGTTTCTGGCTAGCCTGCCGTTGGCGCTGTTCGGCGGCGAATCGATCTCCGGCTTTGCCTGGGTGATGCTGTTCGGCATCATCGTCGGAACATCATCTTCTATATTCATTGCGGCCCCTATTCTCCTGTTCCTGGGTGAGAACCGATTGCGCCGCGAAACGGCGCCGGCGCCAGTGGCGCGGACATGATCACCAGGCGGCGGGCCTTGCTCGGTGGGGCTGCCTTGCCGATGGCCTCGGTGGCTGCCGCGTCCCAAGTGGTTACCCTGCTGGTGGGGGCGAAGCCGGGGGCCGCCAGCGACGTAATGGCACGCGCGTTCGTCCCGTTCCTCGCGAGGCGCCTGCCGGATGTCGACTTTCGCGTGGTGAATCTGCCCCGCAGTGCCGGTTACGCCGCGCTGCAGGAGCTCGCCCGCGCCGAACCGACGGGGAGCGTTATTGGCTGGGTCGCGACCCCGACGCTGCCGGCGCGCATGGTGGACCGCGGCGCCGATGATCTTCTGCAGCGGATTTCCCTGGTTGCCGCTGTCGAGAAGGAGCCGATTGCCATCGTCTCGCCGGCCGCCACGCCGCTGAGTTCGGTGCAGGAAATCGTGGCGAAGGCGGCTGAGGACGCGGAGGCGGTTCCGCTTGGTACCCCGCCTCCGGGCAGTCCGCCGCATCTCGCCGCTCTGCGGCTGCAAACGCTTGCCGGCACGCGGCTCAACATAGTCGCTTTCCCGTCCGCCGCCGCGGCAAGACAGGCCGCCATCGCCGGCAACGTCGCCGCCGCTGCTATCGGGCTATCGAGTGCCATCGGCGACCTGCGGGAAGGTCGGCTCGCAGGGCTCGGGATCGCTGCAATGAACCGTGCCGATGCATTCCCCGACCTGCCGCCGCTGCGGGATTCAGGGCTCGATCTGTCAGCGATGATCCGACGTGGACTAGCGGTGCCGACAGGCTTGCCCGACGCGGCACTGGGTCGGCTCAAGTCCGCATTGCACGCAATTGCCGACGATCCAGCGTTCCATGATCTGGCCCATGACGGTGGCTATGCCGTCGGGTGGCGGGATGGCAACGCCTGGACCGCGGAAGCGGACGTCGAGCGCACCGAACTGGCCAGGTTATGGGCGACCGAACCGTGGCTCCAGGAGGGATCGGACTAGAACTGCCTCGCCGAGTCGCGAGTCGTTCCGTGTCAGGCGCTTGACGTCACGCCGCCTTACGCCTCGTCCGGATCGTCTCCAGCGCACGATCGATGCGCGACACCGCGGAGGGCTCGGCGCTGAATACCACAGCGACCTGTTGATCCCCGGAGCGAGCCACGCGTCCTGCCACGCGTCCTTCAGCGCCAGGCAATTCGACCTCCACCGAGGTGCCCGGCGTCAGCGTCCAGCCACAGCTCAACAGCGCGCCGCCTCGCGACACGTCTTGCACTGGGGCCTCATAAATCTTGCCGGCGGCACGCAGCATGGCGACAGCTCCGTTTCCAGGGATCCGCTCGTAGCTACGGCGCTCACCGGTGTCACTGCGGATCGCTGTTAAGAATTGATCGACTTCCCGCCGCAACGTCTCGGACTCGTTGCCGATGGCGCCGGCGCCCGTTTCCACGTCGCGGCTGACGTTGCCGGCACTCTCGGCTGCCGCCACAACGTTCGACATTGCTCTGGCTGTGCCTGATGTTGCGGTAGAAACCCGCTGAACGTTCTGCGCGATCTCGCGGGTTGTCGCGCTTTGCTGCTCGACGGCCGCCGAGATTGCCGCCGAAACTTCGCTCAGCCGCTCGATAATCGAGCTGATCTCGGTCATGGCGGCGACCGCTTCGTTGGTAGAGGCTCGCACCGACCCGATCTGGTCGCCGATTTCGGCTGTCGCGTTGCCGGTCTGTGAGGCGAGCGCCTTCACCTCGCCGGCGACCACGGCGAAGCCCTTGCCGGCGTCGCCTGCGCGTGCAGCCTCGATCGTCGCATTCAATGCCAGCAGGTTTGTTTGACTGGCAATGTCACTGATCAGGTGAACCACGTCGCCGATCTTCGTTGTGGACTCCGACAGGCCAAGCATTGTCCCCTGGCTCTTGGCCGCATGCTCCACCGCCTCACGTGCGATTTGGGCAGCGGTCGTCACCTGGCGTGAGATCTCCGCCACGCTCGCGGTCAGTTCGTCAACGGCGGCGGCCACCGCCGCAAGCTCCTGCGAAGACTCCTCGGCGCCAACCGACGTGGCCTGCGCCTCCTCGTGGGCCGAATGCGTGGCCTGTGCCATGGATGCCGCGGCTGAGCGCATCGTCTCTGCGGAACTGGCCAGCGAGGCCATTACCCCGGACACCGAGGCGCCAAAATCCTGCGTGTGCCGATCCATCGCCGCATGGCGCCGCGCCCGCGCCGCTTGCGCCGCGTCCGCTTCGGCAGCCAGACGGTCGGCTTCCTTCAGTGCCTGACGCAACGTGTCCATGGCACGCGACAGCGCACCGATCTCATCGCCACGAGAGGTGAGCCGAAGCTCGAAATCATAGTCGCGCCGAGCCAATTGGCCGAGCACCTGGGCCGAACGCACCAGCGGATGCGCGATGCTGCGCACCAGCGTATAGCCCACGGCAATCGCCAGAACCAGCCCGACGGCGAGCAGCGCGACCACAGTCCAGCGTCCGCTTTGGTAATCCTCGTCGATTTTGACAGTCCACTTCTCGGCGGTGCCGGTATTGAATTCATCATCCTTATCCAAGGCCAACTCGGCTCGTTCGCCGATTACGGCCAGGTCCGGCATTGCGTTGATCGCCTCCTGTGACTTCCCGGCCTGCAGCAGATCGAGCGTCCGCTCAGCTGCGGCGCTATAGGTCTGCCATCCCGCCCGGAAGTCAGCGTAGATGGCCTTCTCCTCGCTGGTCACGACGCTAGGGGCGTACCTCGCTTCAAGTTCGGCGAGCTTGGTCGACCAACCGACCAAGGCCTTACGCAGCTCATCCACATCACCGCCTGTCGCGCGCTGCAAAATTCCCTTGGTCAACGCCAAGCGATAATGCAGGACTATGCTGCGCATGTCCGAAATGTAGCCGATGGCCTGGAGGTAATTCCCGGTAATCTCCTGAACGCTGCCGTTCATCACCGCGAATTTCTGGATCGAAGACACGCCGATGATGCCGATCACCAGCAGTAGCGAGGCGAAGGCCGCGAAGATCTTGTTGCGGATCGACAGACGGTTGAACACGTTCAGCATGATTGCCCCAGCCGCAGTTATCGCGCGTGGATGATGGTCGACAGACGGCTTCCCCCCGCGCAGCATTACCTGAATGACTTTCTGAAAATTTAAGCGCGCCTGTCCGAAGTGGTGCGCGGTTGCGGAGCAGCCGTCGTTCCGTCGGATGGCGCTTCCTTGGCGTTGAGAGCAGTTGGCTCCGTGGCAGACGATACTTCTGGCTGCGTTAACCATTCAATCGCGTTTTGTCCCCGCATGGGGCTACGCGATCAGACGATACGCCGCAGCCACGCTTGCCGGGATTTTGATGTGAACCAACTCATAGCGCCTCTGGCAGCAAATCCCCCTGAATGCGGCAACCAACCAGAGGGAGGACACCGCCATGCGGGCGAGCGCTGCATTGGGCAGTCAGACGCTTATGCCTCTGGCCTGTTTACTCGCGGTGCCGATCTATACCGGGCTCCTTATCGCCCTGCAGGAACCCTTGGCGGCCCAGATGACCACGGCTGCAGTGTTCGCTGCTTCCTGGGTCTCCAGTCTCGCGGGGCTTGCCTTTTCGCCCATGTGTGGCGCGATGCTGCTGCAGTTTCGGCACGATCCCGTGGTGATCGTGCAGATCATGCTGCTTTGCAGCCTGGCCAACCAATCATTGAGCGTATGGCTGCTGCGTCGGGATATCGACTGGCGTCAATTGATATCGTTTGCTCTGCCGGGTGTGCCAGGAGTGCTCATAGGTGTTTTCGCGCTCCTGCATCTGCAGGTCACCACCTACATGCACGTGGTTGGATGGATCCTGATTATCTATGGTTCCTACATGTTGATTGGGCGACCCATCATACTGCGACAGACCGGTCCCCTGGGCGATGCGATCTCCGGTTTCTTCGGTGGAGTGCTCGGCGGGCTGGCGGCAACCCCAAGCGCGCCGGTCGTCATCTGGTGCGGGACAAAGGGCTGGGACAAGACACGCCAGCGCGCGCTCTACCAGCCGTTCATCATGATCATGCAAGTCGTGGCCGTGCTCGCTATTCCTGCCATGCAGGCGGATGGCTCCGCGCCGGCAGGCTTTCCTCCAATGACGTACTTATATATCCCGGCAGGATTGATCGGAACCTTGGTCGGGTTTGCCTGCTTCCGCCGGATGACCACGCGGCAGTTCCACTTCGCCGTCAATATGCTGTTCGCAGTATCAGGTGCGGGGCTGTTGGTTTAGAGCGTGATGATCGCCGGAGATCTGCATTGTGCGATGAACCGATGAGCTGGAACCGGATGGGCGCATTTGCCAGCGCTCATCCGGTTCTAGGTACAACCCGGGCGTCGCTTCATCGCGGCAAGTATATACGTCCGTCGAACAGGCGCCGTGCGGTGCGATAGAACGCGCCGCTATGCGCGGTCCACTGGCCATCGGCTTTCTGCTCCACCTCCGCCCCGACGGTCAGGATCCCCGATGGCATGCCGATCCGCACCTGTGCACCTGCGCCCGAAGCGAGTGCCTCGGCCACCAGCGTTCCCGCAATGTTGGCGGCAACTGCCGTGCACAACGAGGCGGTCAGCGGCAGCGCTCGATGTGGTTGGCCGTTCGATAGAAACCGCGCCGTCAGATCCACCTGGGCAGCGGCAATCGGATCGCCGGACAGTGTCGGTGCATCCATCGGCGGCGCGACAAACCCGATGATCGGCACGGCGGCGACGTTGCGCGCCTCGGCGTCATCGTGCGCGATGCCCATGGCAATGGACGCTGCGCGCCGGATCAACTGCAGACGCTCGAGCAGTGTTGCGTCCCGCTCCAGTTCCTCGGGCAGTTCGCGACCGATCAGCCCGAGATCGGCCGCCCGAATGAACACGCAGGCGTTCGCGGCATCGACCATCGAGACCTCAATCGCGCCGATCTCCGGTATGTCGAGCCGATCTATGGGCTTGCCGGTCGGCAGGAGCCGCCCCGTGGTCGCGCCGCCGGGTGCCAGGAAATCGAGCCTTACCGCAGCGCCGGTGCCAGCGACGCCAGGTATGACGAGATCGCCGTCGGTCGCCGCCTTGCCATCTTCCAGCGGGAAGGTCGATCGGATGATCTTCTGCGTGTTGGTGTTGAAGATGCGCACGACTGCAGTGTCGCCGTTCGGCCGCACGATGCCCTCATCCACCGCGAACGGTCCGACCGCGGAACTCATGTTGCCGCAATTGCTGCGATAGTCCACGCGCGGTTCACGGATCTGCACCTGCGCAAACGTGTAGTCGATATCTGCATCGGGCCGATCCGACGGCGCCAGGATGCACACCTTCGACAGCGACGAAATGCCGCCGCCCATGCCGTTGAGCTGTCGCCCGTTGGGGTCCGGGCTGCCCATGGCGGCAAGAAAGATCGGATCCCATTCCGAGCGATCCGGCAGATCGCGGGCGTGGAACATGACCGCGCGGCTTGTGCCGCCGCGCATGAACACGGCGGGATAGGAGAGCAACGGCATGGGCACCTCCTCGACTGCCGCAAGCACGCCACCGACCATACGGCAGGTCAACCGGGCGCTGTCTGGACGCTGTTGGTGGTTCGCTTCACAGTGGCCAGATGTCGCGACCCAACATCGTGTTCATCATGGCGGATGACCTGGGCTATGCCGATGTTGGCTGCTACGGACGCCCCGAGCTGTCGACGCCCAATATCGATCGCATCGCGGCCGGCGGCGCACGTCTGACCCATGGTTATGCCAACTCGGCGGTCTGCTCTGCGACCCGTCTCGCGCTGATCACCGGGCGCTATCAGTATCGGCTGCCGTTGGGTCTGGAAGAGCCGTTGGCAGGAAAAACCGATGTCGGCCTGCCTCCCGAGCATCCAACGCTGCCATCGCTGCTCCGGCGGGCTGGCTATCGCACGGCGCTGGTCGGCAAATGGCACCTCGGCGTGCCGCCTCGCTTCGGCCCGCTGAAGAGCGGCTATCAGCAGTTCTATGGCATGTACAGCGGTGCCGCAGATTACTACTCCCACCACAACACCCGCGGCGCACCTGACCTTTGGGAAGGCAACGAACCGGTCGACCACGACGGTTATCTGACGGACCTGCTCGGCGAGCGGGCAGTCACGACCATCGATCGCTTTGCTGAGGGCCGCGATCCATTCCTGCTGAGCCTGCATTTCAATGCACCGCACTGGCCTTGGGAGGCGCCTGGCGATCGTATGGAATCGAAGCGCCTGCGCGGCAGTGCCCTGCGTCACTACGACGGCGGCACGCAACAAACCTATTACCGCATGATCCAGGCGATGGACCTACAGATCGGTCGCGTCCTGCAGGCACTCGACCACCACGGGCTTGCTGACGACACGATCGTGATCTTCACCAGCGACAATGGCGGCGAGCGGTTCTCCGACACCTGGCCGTTCACCGGGATCAAGACCGAGCTGCTGGAAGGTGGGCTCCGCGTTCCCACTCTGGTGCGCTGGCCTGCGCGCATTCCCGCAGGCCAAGTCTCCGATCAGGTCGCGATCACCATGGACTGGTTCGCAACCTTGCTTGACGCAGCAAGTGTGGCACCCGCTGCCGGCTATCCACCGGACGGCATCAGCCTGCTGCCGATGCTCACCCGCGCGACCGCGGCGGTGCCGCGCAAATTGTTCTGGCGCTACAAGACCAATGCCCAACGCGCGCTGCGCGATGGCGACTACAAATACCTTAAGATCCGCGACAACAGCTTTCTGTTCAACGTCGTCGCAGATCCGCGCGAAAGGGCAAATCTTTGGCACCGGCAGCCTGACGCGGCCGAACGCCTGCTGTGCGAATGGGAGGCATGGAGCGCCACCATGCTGCCGGAAAGCCCGGACAGCTTCGGCGAAACGTATACGGCGGCGCAGCTGGCCGACCATATCGGGCTCGCATGAGCGAGGGAGCATGACATGACGTTGCAATTCGGCTGGTGGGACCATTTCGAGCAGCGGTCGG